>NZ_CEEDOX010000016.1:0-149962 GCF_979256535.1 Methylobacterium sp. AC690
ATCCCCTTCACAGAGGATCCGCAAGAGCCAAATCGCCGCCCACGCTTCTCTTTCTCAGATTCACTTGTCAAAGAACAACATACACACAAACAAAACAGCAAAGCCCGCCCAGAATACCAGGCCAAACCCCGCCAAATCGTCAGGAGATGCAAAAGCAAGCCGCCAACCCCGTTGGCCGCCCGCCGATGAACCGGGGTATACGGATCATGCCCCAACCCGTCAACCGCCGGAAACGAAAAAAATTCACCGCGGACGGCGCGCGGAAAACTTTGCTGCGAGTGTCACGTGCGCCCTCCCCTCCTGCGGTGACGCGCGCGCCGAAACGTGCCTCAATCTCGACATGCTGGGCCACGACATCGGTGGCTGGCCGCTGGGCGGCGCCGTGCGCGGGAAACCTGCGCGGGCGGTTGTCAGAGAACAGGAACCTCATCGTGAAGCGCGGCCGTCTGAAGATCGGGGAGCGGGACGGCCCAGCGGAGGGACGCGTCCCGGGGCGTTCGCCGAACGGCAGTCTTCCGGCCCTCGACCTTCTCGGGCCCGATGCGGCGCGGATCGACCGGCGTGACGTCAACCTGCGCTGGCTCTGTGCCAGCGCGCTCACGGGCCTGACCGGTGCGGCCCTGATCGGTGCGGCGATCCATGTCTCGCTGCAGAGCGAGGCCTCCTTCGCGGCGATTCCGGAACGGGCCTCGACCGCGGTCCGGCCCGCTCTCAGCGACGGCACGGCCAATGTCGCCCGCAAGAGCGACCGGCTGGTCCGAAATCTGATGATCGCCTCGGCCAAGCAGAGCTTCCGCTCGCCCGTGACGGTGCGGCTGGGTGACCGCGAGATCATCAAGGTGCGTCCCTTCATGCGCGTCTCGACCGCACTGTCGATGACGACGGGCGTGTTCGCGACCGAGATGCCGCGCTTCGATCCCATGAAGCTCAGCACGGACGAACCCCTGGAGCGCGCGCCCGAGCCGGGCCTGGCGGATGCGCCAGGCGCCGAGGTCTCCGTAATCAAGCGCGATCTCGCCGGCATCGACGTCGAGCCCGGCGCCCCTGCCCTGTCCGACGACGACGTGGCGGCGCAGATCGAGGAGGAGCGCCGCCTCTCGGTCGAGGCGGGCCGCCGCGCCGCGATCCCGATCGCGCCCCAGATCATGCTGTCGCGGACCCTGCAGCAGGGAATGGCGGGGTCGCGCTTCGATCCGGCGTCGCGCCTCGGCGACGAGGGCTCGCCCTTCAAATCCATCGACGTTCTGGTGGTGCCCGAGAACGTCACCAGCCTGGCCAAGAGCGGTGTCGGGGCCGAGCCGCCTCTCGTCGAGGAGCGCGACCTCGCCCTCAAGCGCGGCGAGACGCTGGAGGCCGCCCTCAAGAACACGGCCCGCGCCAGCGACGAACAGATTCGCGGTATCGTGGCCGCCCTCGGCGGGCGCACACGGACGGCAGACCTCTCCGAAGGTCAGCAGTTCCGGGTCCAGGTCGCGCCAGGGCCGCGGCCCGGCGATCCGCGTCAGGTCACCCGCGTGGTGCTCTACGGCGAGAGCGGCATCGAGGGGATCGCGGCGATCAACGATCGCGGCACCTTCGTCTCCGTCGCGCCGCCGACCGAAGACGCTCCCTCGCGGACGGCACCGGCCGTGGCGGACGCCTCCGAGGACGGCGAGGAGGAGGGAGGCACGGGTCCGCGCCTGTATCAGAGCCTCTACGAGACGGCGGCCCGGCACGACCTGCCCCGCGGTGCCGTCGACGACCTGGTCAAGATCTTCGGCTACGACGTGGATTTCCAGCGCCGGATCTCGCAGGGCGACAGCCTCGACGTCTTCTATACCTTCGACGACGAGGGTGCGCAGGGCTCCACCGAGCGACCGGAACTGCTCTACGCCTCGCTCAATCTCGGTGGCGAGGCCCGCAAGGTCTTCCGCTTCCAGTCCCCCGACGACGGAACGATCGACTACCTCGACGAGCAGGGCCGATCGCTCAAGAAGTTCCTCATCCGCAAGCCCATCGCCGACGGCATCATGCGCTCGGGCTTCGGCTATCGGCGCCACCCGGTCCTCGGCTACGCGAAGCTGCATACCGGCGTCGACTGGGCGAACCCGATCGGCACGCCCATCGTGGCGGCCGGCAACGCGACGGTGCTGAAGGCGGATTGGGATTCCGGCTACGGCCGCCGGGTGGAACTGCAGCACATCAACGGCTACGTCACGACCTACAATCACATGTCCCGCTTCGCCCGCGGCGTCACCGCCGGCGCCAAGGTGCGCCAAGGCCAGGTGATCGGCTATGTCGGCTCGACCGGCCTCTCCACCGGCGCCCACCTCCACTACGAGGTCATCATCAACGGGCACTTCGTCGACCCGATGAAGATCCGCGTCCCTCGCGGGCGCGAACTCGACGGGCGGATGCTCGCGGAATTCACCCGCCAACGCGAGCAGATCGAGGGCACGATGCAGAAGTCGCGCACGGCCTCCGCCATGGCCCAGCGCGACGCGATGCGCTGATTCGCGCCCCTGCGTTCGGGTTCTCGATGCCGGCTGCGTCCCTGGGCTGATCGCCGTCGTTCAGGCGAATCCGAGGCGGGTCCGTATGTCCGCCGGGCTCTCGCCGGACGCGCGCAGGTCGGCGAGGGATTGCGAGCCGCGGGATTTCGCGAGCTTCTCGCCCGAAGCGTCCAGCAGCAGATCATGGTGATGGTAGCGCGGCGACGGCGCCTCGATCAGGGCCTGCAGAAGGACGTGCAGGTCGGTGCTGGCGCGCAGGTCCGCGCCGCGGACCACGTGGCTGATGCCCTGGAGGGCATCGTCCATCACGACGGCGAGGTGATAGCTCGTCGGCACGTCGCGACGGGCGATGACCGGATCCCCCCAGCGCGCTGGATCGGCAGCCTCGTCCCATTCGGTCCCGATTTTGCGGACAGGCCCCCTCCCCTCCCCCGCCGCGACGGCGAAGGCGCGCACCCTGTGCGGGCCGGGTGCCGCGGCCAGGGCCCTGGCCGTATCGAGCCGCCAGGTATGCGGTTCTCCGGCGGCCCGTCGCGCATCGGCGACGCCCCTGGGCAGGGCCCGGCAGGTGCCCGGATAGAGCGGCGCTCCATCGGGGTCGCGGTTCAACGCCGTGCCGCCGTCGGCAGACCCGGCCTCCGCCGCCGCGGCGATCACGCCGCGCGAGCAGAAGCATGGATAAGCCAGGCCGCGCTGGGCCAAGGCGGAGACCTGACGCCGGTAGGCGTCGAAATGCTCGGATTGGCGGCGCTCCGGGGACGCGAACCGCAAGCCCAACCAGGCGAGGTCGTCGCGGAGCCCCTGGATCAGTTCGGGGCGCGACCGGACCGGATCGATATCCTCGATCCGCAGCAGCAAGCGGCCGCCGGTCCCCCGCGCGAGGGCGTCGTTCAGGAGGGCGCAGGCCGCATGTCCGAGATGCAGGCGGCCGTTCGGGCTGGGGGCGAAGCGGAATATCGGGGCCTTCACCGACGGACCCCTTCCGACCGTCGTTCGATCAGCCGCCGACGCGGCGAAGGCAACTCTGTTCCTTCGCCACGCAGGCGATCCCCGGGAGGGAGCAATGGATGCCCCCCTCGACGCGCTGGCAGACGCGACAGCCGTCGCCCCACTCGGCGCAGGCCGTGTCCTCGCTCGGCGCGACGCTTGCCTTGGGGTGCGACGGCGCCGGTATGGCGGCTCCGATCAGCACCGTCGCGGCCGTGAGGGCGACCACGCCCCAGGCGACGCGGCGGTCATGGTTGCGCGTCGGCGCATCGGAAATCAGGTCATCGGCCATGGCGCGGTGTTCGCGCGGGAGAACCGGCGTGTCAACGCTCATGCGGCCGCCGCACGACGGGCCAGCAAGTCCGGTAGGGCCTGCAGATCCAGGGGCTTGGCGAGAAAATGATCGAAGCCGGCCGCTCGGGCCTCACGCTCGTCGTCGCGGCCCGCATTGGCGGTGAGCGCGACGAGCCGGAGGGCGGACGCGTGCACTCCGCTCTCGCCGGCCCGAATCCGTCGCGCGGTCTCGAGCCCGTCGAGGCCGGGCATGCGGATGTCCAGGAGGGCGAGGTCGAAGGGCACCGCGTCGGACGCCTCGCGGATGCGGGCGAGCGCTTCCTCCCCGTCCCGCGCCAGGACGACGATCGCTCCGAGGCGCTCCAGGGCCTTGGTCGCCAGCAGGGCGTTGATCGGGTTGTCCTCGGCCAGGAGCACGCGCGGTCCGGTGGCGATCGGGGTGCGCGGCGTCTCCGGCTCCGGGCGAAGAAGATCCGGATGCCGAATCGCCTCCAACGGCGCCGGGCGCTCGCTGCGGGGAGAGGACGGCGCGAGCAGGCGATCGAACAGCGAACGGGCGCGTACCGGCTTCACGAGGTAGCTGTCGAACCCGGACGCGGCTGGCGCGCCGAAATCGCGTCGATCGAAGGGTGAGAGCAGCACCAGGCAGCAGCGCACGCCGTGACGCCGCGCCTCCCCGGAGAGGCTTCGCACGGCGGCGTCCCCGAGCGTGCGATCCGCCAGCAGGGCGTCGAAGGCTGCCCCCGGCAACGCCGCGAGCCCCGCCGCGAGGTCCGGCACCACCAGGGCGGAGGCCCCGGACCGCGTCAGCCGGCGCGCGAGGTAGGGCGCCTGGAACGGCGAAGCCGCAACGATAAGGACTCTACGCCCAGCGAGGCCGGGCGGGCGCTCCCGCTCCGCCTCGGCGATGCCGAGCGGGAGGGCGACGGTGAAGGTGCTGCCCGTGCCGAGGCGCGACGTCGCCGCGACATGGCCACCCATTCGGGTGACGAGGCGGCGCGTGATGGCGAGGCCGAGCCCGGTTCCCTCGTGCCGGCGGCTCGCACTGTCGTCGCCTTGCTCGAATTCCTCGAACAGGCGCGGGATGCGATCTTCCGGGATGCCCGGACCCGTATCCGAGATGGCGATGCGCAGATGACCGTCACCGTGGGTCAGTTCGACCCCGACGCCACCGGTCCCCGTGAACTTGATGGCGTTGCCGGCGAGGTTCACGAGGATCTGCCGGACCCGGTCCGCGTCACCGATCACGAAACGCGGGACATCGTCGGCGACATCGACCGCGATCTCGATCCCCTTGTCCTGGGCCCGGGGCGCCAGCAATTCCACGACGCCCTCGGCGATCTCGGCCGGATCGAAGGGCTCGGCGGCGAGGTCGAGGCGCCCGGCCTCGATCCGCGAGAAGTCGAGGATGCCGTCGATCAGGGTCAGCAACGCCTTGCCCGAGGTGCCGATGGCCTCGACGTAGGTGCGCTGCTCCGGATCGAGCCCGGTCTCGAGGACGAGGTCGGCCATGCCGAGAATCCCGTTCAGCGGCGTGCGGAACTCGTGGCTCACGGTGGCGAGGAAGCGCGACTTGGCGACGTTGGCCGCCTCGGCCCGGTTGAGAGCCTCGTCCAGGGAGCGGGCGGATTCGACCCGCTCGGTGATGTCGGCACCGGCGCGCAGCCACTGGGTTTCGCCGTTGCTGCCCGGCACCGGCATCTCGATGAAGGCGTACCAGCGTGGCGTCCCCGAAGCCGGGGCGAGCCGCATCTCGATCCGGCGGACGCCGTTCGCCTGCCGCACGATCTCACCGGTCTCCAGCACCTCCGGCTGGCGGGCCGTGCCGAGAAGCGACAGGGGCGCGGCTCCGACGAGGCGGCCGAAGCCCTCGTTGGCGAAGGTGATCCGGCCCTGGGAATCCTGCTGGACGATGATCTCCGTCGTGGCTTCCACCAGGGCCCGGTAGCGCTCCTCGCTCTCCGAGAGGCGCCAGATCCGGTCCTCCAGCTGCTCGGTGCGCGCCCCCTCCTTCCCCATAAGCTGGAGGCCGACCATGGGCTGACGGGTGCGCGCGCGCAGGAGCCAGCCTGCCAGGAACGCGAGGCCGGCCGGGAGGACGACGAGGACGATGTCGGGCAGAGTCATGCGGCCAGCCCCTGGCGGGTCGGGACCCCGCTGGGCTTCGACCATGCCGCCCGAGGTTGAAGGCCGGCTTTCGAAAGGCTGTTAAAGGTTCGTTGCCGGACACCCCTGGGATTGACGCGACGTGCCGCACGCTTCACGGGCCGGTCGCGATGGTGTAGGCGCGGCGGCTTGATCCCGGGCCGCGCCCCCGGCGGCTCCGAGGAACGCGAGACGTGAGTGTCATGACGGCTACGAGTTCGGCAAATCCCGGTCAGGCGCGGATCGCCGCCACCTTCGCGCGCTGCCGCGCCGAGAAGCGCGCGGCGCTGGTCACCTACGTCATGGCCGGCGACCCGGATGCCGAGACCTCCCTGAAGGTGCTGCAGGCCCTGCCGGCCTCGGGAGCCGACATCGTCGAGTTCGGACTGCCCTTCACCGATCCCATGGCCGACGGTCCGGCGATCCAGGCGGCGGGCCTGCGCGCGCTCAGGCACGGACAGGGCGTGGTGCGGACTCTCGACCTCGTCCGGCGCTTCCGCGAAGGCAATGCCGAGACGCCGGTGATCCTCATGGGATACTACAACCCCATCCATGCCTACGGTGTCGCGCGCTTCCTGGACGATGCCCTCGCGGCCGGCATCGATGGCCTGATCATCGTCGACCTTCCGCCGGAGGAGGACGACGAGCTCTGCCTGCCGACGCTCGACAAGGGCTTGGCCTTTATCCGGCTCGCCACACCGACCACCGACGAGAAGCGCCTCCCGGCCGTCCTCGCGAACACGGCAGGCTTCGTCTACTACGTCTCGATCACGGGTATCACCGGAACGGCCAAGCCGAACTTCGACCGGGTTGCCGAAGCCGTGGGCCGGATCCGCCGCCACACCGACCTGCCGATCGTGGTGGGCTTCGGTGTGCGCACCGGCGCGGATGCCGCCGCGATCGCCCGCGGCGCCGACGGAGTGGTGGTCGGCTCGGCCCTGGTCGATGCCATGCGGGCGACCCTCGACGCAGAGGGCGCGTCGCAGGGCGGGACGGTCGAGGCCGTCAGCGCCCTAGTGCGCGAGTTGGCCGAGGGCGTTCGCTCCTCGCCCCGCGCCTGACGCAATTTGCAGAGACCTTCCGGCTCGCTCGCTTCGAACCCGCACAAGGACGCCGTCGCATGATGGTTGAACCGATGAACTGGATCTCGGAGGTTGTTCGCCCCAAGATCAAGACCCTGTTCAAGCGCGAGACCCCGGAGAACCTCTGGGTCAAATGTCCCGACACGGGCCAGATGGTCTTCCACAAGGAGGTGGAGAGCAACCATTGGGTCATCCCGGGTTCCGAGCACCATCTGAAGATGAGCGCCCAGGCGCGCCTCAAGATGATGTTCGACGAGGGCACCTGGATCGACGTTCCCCTGCCGGAGGTCGCCGCGGACCCCCTCAAGTTCCGCGACGAGAAGCGCTACGTCGATCGGCTGAAGGACGCCCGGGCCAAGACCGGAATGGCCGACGCCTTCAAGGTCGGCTTCGGCCGGGTCTCCGGCCTGCCGATGACGCTGGCGGTGCAGGATTTCGCCTTCATGGCCGGATCGCTCGGCATGGCGGCCGGCGAAGCCTTCGTGCGCGGCGCCGAGACGGCGCTCGACAAGCGGACCCCCTACGTCCTGTTCTCCGCCTCCGGCGGCGCCCGCATGCAGGAGGGCATTCTCTCGCTGATGCAGATGCCCCGCACCACCGTGGCGGTGCGCCGGCTCAACGCGGCCAAGCTCCCGTACATCGTCGTGCTCTCCAATCCGACGACCGGCGGCGTCACCGCCTCCTACGCCATGCTGGGCGACGTCCATCTCGCCGAGCCCGGTGCGCTGATCTGCTTTGCCGGCCCCCGCGTCATCGAGCAGACGATCCGCGAAAAGCTGCCCGACGGATTCCAGCGCGCGGAATACCTGCGCGACCACGGCATGGTCGATCAGGTCGTGCACCGGCACGCCCTCAAGGACACGATCGCCAACCTGTGCGGTCTCCTTATGAACCAGGAGCCCGGAGCACAGCCGACCCGGACGGCCGCTCCGGTCCCGGAGCCCGCCTGAGGCGCCACACCCCGCCCCCTCCCCTTCGCGACACAACGTTCGATCATGGATTCCTCCGACGCGCTGATGGCGCGCTTCCTCGCCCTCCACCCGCGCACGATCGACCTGTCGCTCGGGCGGATCGAGCGCCTGCTTGCCCGGCTCGGACATCCCGAGCGCAAGCTTCCGCCGGTGATCCACGTCGCCGGGACCAACGGGAAGGGCTCGACCATCGCCTTCATGCGGGCGATCCTCGAGGCGGCGGGGCTGGCGGCCCACGTCTACACCTCGCCCCATCTCGTGCGCTTCCATGAGCGCATCCGCATCGGCGCGATTGGCGGCGGGCACTTCGTGCCCGAGGACCAGCTCGCCGATGCCTTCGCCCGCTGCGAGGCCGCCAACGAGGGCGAGCCGATCACGGTGTTCGAGATCACGACGGCCGCCGCCCTGTTGCTGTTCTCCGAGCAGCCCGCGGACGTGTTGCTCCTGGAGGTCGGCCTCGGCGGCCGGGTGGACGCCACGAACGTGATCGACAATCCCGCAGCCGCGGTGGTGACGCCGATCGGGCGCGACCACGCGGAATACCTCGGCGACACCGTCGAGGCCGTGGCCACGGAGAAGGCCGGGATCTTCAAGAAGGGCTGCCCGGCGATCATCGCCGCACAGGACTACGCCGAGGCCGATTCGGTGCTCTGCCGCCTCGCCGAGGCCGCCGGGGCCACGCCGATCCGCGTCGGGAACCAGGACTTCTCGGTGCATGCCGAGCGCGGGCGTCTCGTCTATCAGGACGATCTCGACCTGTTCGACCTGCCGAAGCCGCGCTTGAACGGCCGGCATCAGTTCACCAACGCGAGCACGGCGATCGCGGCCCTACGCGCGGCCGGCTTCGGCGATATCGGCACCGCGGCCATCGAGGCCGGTCTCAACACCGTCGAGTGGCCCGGGCGCCTGCAGCGCTTGAACCGCGGGCGCCTGTCCGACCTCGTGCCGCAGGGCGCCGAGCTCTGGCTCGACGGCGGCCACAACATCGACGGCGGGCGCATCCTGGCCGCCGCCATGGCGGATCTCGGCGAGCGCTCGGACGTGCCGCTGGTCCTCATCGTCGGGCTGCTGGGCACCAAGGACGCGGAAGGCTTCCTGCGCAATTTCATCGGTCTGGCGCGGGTGCTCATCGCGGTTCCGATCGCCGGGCAGATGGCGGCCAGACCCGCGGACGAGGTCGCAAGCATCGCGACGGATGTCGGTCTGAACGCGCAGACGGCGCCGAGCGTGGAGGCCGCGCTCGAGAGCTTGGCCGATATCGCGTTCGAGCAGCCGCCACGCATCCTCATCTGCGGTTCGCTCTACTTGGTGGGTGCTGTCCTCACGGCGAACGGGACTCCTCCCATCTGATTTCTCCCATCTGATTTTCCTTCACTTTTCGGGGTTCGATCACGACCACGTCAGCTCTGCTGTGTGACCCTGGCGCTACATCTTGGCTGTGGAAACTGCAGTAGGTTCTCCATCGATCGGGCATATCGCTGGGGATCAAATAATGAAAAAGCTTCTTACGTCTTTCGCGGCCTTCACGGCCCTCACTGCAGCTGCCTCGGCCGCTGACCTTCCGCGTCGCGCTGCGCCGCCGGTGTTCGTGCCGGTGCCGGTGTTCACCTGGACCGGCTTCTACGCCGGTTTCAACGCTGGTTACGGCTTCGACGCCTCCAGCAACAACCAGGCGACCGTCATCGGCGTCAACGGCGCCAGCACCCTGGTCCTGCCGGGCACCACCGCTGTGGTCGCTTTCGGCAACGGTCAGAGCAACGACGGCTTCGTCGGCGGCGGCCAGGTCGGCTACAACTACCAGTTCACCCCGGGCTCGGGCGTGGTCGTCGGTATCGAAGCCGACGCCCAGTACGTCGACTTCGGTCGTGAGCGGAACCGCTTCTCGGCCACCGGCCCGCTGGCCGCCCAGCAGGTCTTCAACCCGGCCGGCATCTCGGGCCTCGACTACTTCGGCACCGTCCGTGGTCGTCTCGGCTACGCCTTCGACCGCGTTCTGTTCTACGGCACCGGCGGCTTCGCCTACGGTTCGGGCGGCGGCCGCGACTTCGGTCTGCCGAACCGCAGCCGTGACGACTTCCAGACCGGCTGGGCCGCTGGCGGTGGTATCGAGTACGCGCTCCCCACCGACTCGTTCCTGAACTTCTTCCGCTCTTCGGCCGTCACGCTGAAGGTCGAAGGTCTGTACGTGAACCTCGACCAGGGCAACCGCAACAACGGCGCCTTCGCCATCAACAACGCCGGCGCCGTCATCACCACCGCCAGCCCGGGCGTCGTCCTGGTCAGCGGCGGCACCCAGGTGCGCAACACCGAGTTCGCCGTCGTCCGCGCCGGCCTGAACTACAAGTTCGGCTCGTACTAAGCCGACATTACGGGTCTCGAAACGGAGAAGCCCGGCCGCCAGGCCGGGCTTCTTCCGTTTGGTGCCTCATGCGGCAAGGCGCGAACGCACATGCAGGCGGAATCTCCGCCCACGAAAAAGCCCGGCATCACGCCGGGCTTTTTCCTTCTCAGACCCAAACCGAGACCGCCGTGTCGGCGACCTCGCAAGCCGGGTGACTCAGGCGCTGGCCTGGATCCAGCGGGACAGATCGCCCTTGGGCGCTGCGCCGACCTTCTGGCTCGCGAGCTGGCCGTCCTTGAAGATCAGCAGCGTGGGGATCGACCGGATGCCGTACTGGGCGGCGATTCCCGGGTTCTCGTCGACGTTGACCTTCGCGATCTTCACCTTGCCCTGGAGATCGGCCGAGATCTCCTCGAGAGCCGGGCCGATCTGGCGGCAGGGACCGCACCACTCGGCCCAGAAATCCACTACGACCGGCTCCGCGGACTGGAGAACGTCCTGCTCGAAGCTCGCGTCGGTCACTTTCACCGTCGCCATGGGGAAACTTCCTTTCCGGTACCGCGCCTGCGGAACCACCTCTTCGCCGTCATCGCACCGCGAGACTGTGCGCTGTCGACCAGACTTGGCGATGCCATGGGGAACGGTCAAGGCATCCTGCACCGTAAGCGGGGCTGACCTCCCTCCGGAACAAGCATTGTCCACGGCCCCTCGCCGGTCCCGCTCGGGTGATCCCCATTGACCCAACCCTCGTCAAAGCGTGTCCGTCGCCCCATGTCCCTCTCGTCCCTGCCCCGGCGGGCCGCTCGGCCGGCCGACGGGGCTCGATCCGAAGCCGGTCCCGCGACCGGCATGGAGGAACACCCGACGTGAAGCGCACCCCCTATCGCCTGCTCGCCACCGCAGCCCTCCTCAGCCTCGGCACGGCCGTCCATGCGCAGGAATCGGCAGGGACCGAACCCAGGCAGCCCCGGGTGGGCGGCGATGCCTTCGCGGCCCCCACGAGCGCAGCCGCCGGCAACAGCCCGGCGGAGACGGAAGCGCCGAACGCGCCTTACAAACCGCTCCTGCCGAACCAGACTCGGGCTCCGAAGCCCGAAGTCGCCACGCAGGTGAAGACTGAGGTGGTGGCCAAGGGCCTCGACAGTCCCTGGGCGATGGAGTTCCTGCCGGACGGCCGGATGCTCGTGACCGAGAAGGCCGGCAAGCTGCGGATCGTCGCCAAGGACGGGACGCCCGGTCCGGCGATTCCGGGGGTGCCAAAGGTCGACGCACGGGGTCAGGGCGGTCTGCTCGATGTCGCCCTCAGCCCGAGCTTCCCGGCGGACCGGCGAATCTATCTCAGCTATTCGGAGCCGCGCGAGAAGGGCAACGGCACCAGCGTGCTCCGTGCCAAGCTGATCGAAGAGAACGGCGTCGCTCGGCTCGACGAGGTCAAGGTGATCTTCCGACAGATGCCCACCTATGACGGCGACAAGCATTTCGGTTCACGCCTCGTGTTCGCGCCCGACGGCAAGCTGTTCGTCACGGTGGGCGAGCGCTCCGACAAGGTCACCCGCGTCCAGGCGCAGGATCTCACCAGCGGCCTCGGCAAGGTGTTCCGCATCGACACCGACGGGAATGCGCCCAAGGATAACCCGTTCTCGGGCGGCGAGAAGGCCAAGCCCGAGATCTGGTCCTACGGACACCGGAACGTCCAGGCGGCCGCCCTCGACCCGCAGGGCCGGCTCTGGACCGCCGAGCACGGCCCGAAGGGCGGCGATGAACTCAACCGGCCCCGCCCGGGCGTCAATTACGGCTGGCCCGAGGTCACCTACGGCCTGGAATACAGCGGCGAGAAGATCGGCGAGGGCAAGACCCAGGCGGGCGGAACCGCACAGCCGGTCTATTACTGGGACCCGGTGATCGGGCCTTCGGGAATGGCCCTCTACACCGGCGACGCCTTCCCGGCCTGGAAGGATGCCTTCCTCATCGGTGGACTCGTCAGCGAGGGCATCGTCGCGGTGAAGCTCGACGGCGACAAGGTCGTGACCGAGGAGCGCATTCCCCTGCAGGCCCGCATCCGGGACGTTCGGGTCGGCAGCGACGGTGCGGTCTATGCCGTGACCGAGGGCGCGGACGGCAAGATCCTGAAACTGACCCCCGGCAACTGATCCGCAATCCCGGCCGGCGGCCCGACAGCAGGGCCGCCGGATTCAGGGATCGGGGATCAGGCGCCGCCGCAGACGCTCCAGGGTTCGACCGAAGGCCGCGGGCTCGTCCAGGGCCCGCGCCAGGACGAGCCCCCCCTGGATCGCCGCGACGGCCTCCTCGGCGAGGTCAGCCGCTGCCTCCGGGCCGTGACCGACCTGCCTCAGGGCAATGGCCAGGGCGGTACGCCAGGCCACGAAGTATCCGGCGATGCGCGCAGCGAATCGATCGCGTCCCTCGGTGAGGGCGAAGGCGCCGACGAGGCAGGCCCGTCCGCCGGAGCGAAAATAGGCGTCGGTTTCCGACAGCATCCGGGTGATCCCCGCACGGGGATCGGCCTCCTCCCGAAGCGGCGCGTAGATCCGGGTCTCGAACCACGCTGCGATCGCCGTGAGCACAGCCTCCGCCATCTCCGCCTTGCCCCCCGGGAAGGCGTGATAGAGGCTTCCCTTGCCGAGGCCGGTGCGTGCGCCGAGGAGCGCGAGACTGGCGCCCTCGTAGCCGTGCTCCCGGAAGACCTCGGACAGGATCGGAATGGCTGCGGTCCGAGCGCCCGCACCCTGTCCCACGTCGAGTCTCCTAGAGGCCGAGCTCGGTCAGGCCCGGATGATCCTCCGGACGCGGCGCGGCGCGGTTCCACCGAAACCTGCGCTCGGATTCAGTGATGATGAGATCATTGATGCTGGCATGGCGCTCGCGCATCAGTCCGTTCGCGTCGAAGGCCCAATTCTCGTTGCCGTAGGCGCGAAACCACTGCCCGGATGCATCGTGGAATTCGTAGGCGAACCGCACCGCGATCCGATCATCGCCGTGTGCCCAGATCTCCTTGATCAGACGATAATCCAGTTCGCGAGCCCACTTGCGCTGCAGGAAGGCCACGATGGCGGGCCGACCGGCGAAGAACTCGGCCCGGTTCCGCCAGCGGCTGTCCGGCGTGTAGGCCAGCGCGACCTTCTCGGGGTCACACCCATTCCAACCATTCTCGGCGGCCCGCACCTTCTGGATCGCGGTCTCCCGAGTGAAGGGCGGCAGTGGCGGACGCGATTCGGACATGGCGGCATTTCCCTAATTCACGCTGGGCGCTGCAGCGTCTGTACCGATCGGTACAAACGCCCATCCGGATCGTCAAGCGTGTCCGAGGATCGTGAGCCAGACGATGGTGGTGACGATCGCCAGCAGGGTCGAGAGCATCACTGCGGCGGCGACCACCCCGGTCTCGGTCTTGTAGCGCGAGGCCAGCAGATAGGCATTGATCCCCACGGGCATGGCCGCGAACAGGGTCGCCACGCCGGCATAGGCCGGCGGCATGGTGAAGACGTGGAAGGCCAGGACCCAGACCGCGAGGGGATGGATCACGAGCTTCAGGCCAGTGATCACCATGGCACTGGGCAGGTCGTGCAGGACCCGGTAGCGGACGAGCCCGGCTCCGAGAGCGATGAGCGCGCAGGTCGAGGCTGTCCCCGCCAGGGCATCGACCAGGGACTTGACCACACCGGTGGGGGCGAGCCCGAGCCCTTTGAGGGTGAGGCCGGCGATGAGCGCCAGGAAGATGGGGTTGCGCAGGAGAACCAGCGCCAGTCCGCGCAGGCGCCTGAGGATCGACGCCTGCCCATCCGCCTCGATCAGGAAGGTGGCACAGCCCATCATCAGCGGCAGATGCACCGCCAGCAGCATGAAGAGCGGGAAGGCCCCCTCCTCGCCATAGGCCTGGAGGATCATGGGCACGCCGATGAAGACGGTGTTCGATTGGCTGGCGGCGAAGCCGTGCAGGATCGCACCGCGCCGCTCCACGCCCTCGCGGCGCAGGCTGAGAAGCGAGCCGATCAGCCAGGACAGCCCGGCGCCACCGAAGTAGCTGAACCAGTAGGACGGCGTGATCTCGCCGGTGAGACCCGGGCGCGTCAGCGTCGCCAGGATGAGGGCCGGGACGGCGATGGAGAAGACGTATTCCGAGAGGCCGTCGCTGACCTTGTCGGACAGGAAGCCAGCCAGGGCCGCGATCCAGCCGACCAGGATCAGCCCGAAGATCGGGGTAACGAGCGACAGGACGGTCATCGACGGCGGACCGGTGCTCCAACGCGAACGGTCGCCGTACGCGCTGAGCGTGCGGCGACCGTTCGGGAACCTGGACGAAGGCGTTGCGGGGGAACGGCGGCGGTACGTACCGGAGCGATTCGGTCCCGCGGAGGCCTCAGGCGGCGGCGGGGGTCTCGACCTCGGCGAGCTTCTTGTGAAGCTCGCGCTTGAGGAGGCGGGCCGTCTGCGACAGCTCGATCTCGCGGGCCTTGATCAGGAACGCGTCGAGGCCACCGCGGTGCTCGACCGAGCGCAGGGCGTGCGCGGTGACGCGCAGGCGGACCCGGCGCTTCAGCGCGTCCGACTGCAGCGTGACCTGGCACAGGTTCGGCAGGAACCGGCACTTGGTCTTGCGGTTCGAGTGGCTCACGAGGTGGCCGGTCTGCACGGCTTTGCCCGTGAGTTCGCAACGGCGCGACATTGTTCTATTTCCCGTCTCGTTCCGCGTGTCCGACAGGCTGGCGGGAAACCAGAACCGCGTCGCGGCAAACGGCTTCTCGCACGCCAGGCCCGGTGGAGCGGCGTTCTCATTGAAGGCGCGAGCCTATAGGGGACTGTGCCCCGTGGCGTCAAGGTCCGAGGTGATCTTTCGCGCCGTTTCGCGGGCCGGCGGACCAGTGGCAGGCAAGGGGCAGGCAAGCCTGACTGTTCGGCTCCCAACGATGTGTTAACCATGAGGACGGACGATGCCGGCGAGATGTCTCCGGCCCGTTCGACCGGAGATCGACAGCCAACCCCGAGTCCCCAGACATGTGCGGCACCCGCAAGCGCCCCGCCCCGCTCTCCCTCCTCGGCGCCAGCCTGCTGACGCTCGCGGCCCTGCTGACCGCGCCTTCGGCGGAGGCACGTTCCAAGACGGCCCGGACGGCCTCCAAGACGGCTGCCGCCGTCACCGTGGACTACGACATCGCCCTGGCCGGCCTCACCATCGGCAACGCGCAGGTGGCCGGCGCCTTCGAAGGGTCCGGCTATCGGATGGATGTCTCGGCGCGCCTCACGGGCCTCGCCGGCGTGGTCACGGGCGGCATGGGCTCCGCCCGCGCCAGCGGTGCCATCGCGGCAGCGCCGCAGCCCAGCACCTTCGCGATCGCCACCAAGACCACCAATTCCGGCATCGCCGTGCGCATGGCCCTGGCGCGCGGCACCGTCACTCAGGCGGAGATCACCCCGCCCCTCATCGACATGGGCGATCGGGTGCCGATCACGCCCGCCAACAAGCGCGGCGTCATCGATCCCGCGAGCGCCCTGATGATGCCCGTGCAGGGCCGCGCCGACCCCATGGACCCGGCCAACTGCAACCGGACCCTGCCGATCTTCGACGGCGCGACCCGATTCGACGTCGTGCTGAGCTACGGCGAGACCCGTAGCGTGGCCAAGCCCGGCTACAGCGGTCCCGTCCTCGTCTGCAACGCACGCTACACGCCGATCGCGGGCCACCGTCCGGACCGGCCGGGCGTGAAGTTCATGGAAGACAATCGCGAAATGTCGGTCTGGCTCGCGCCGGTCGAGGGCACCCGCGTGCTGCTGCCGGTGCGCATCGCGGTCCGGACCACCGTGGGCACCAACATCATCGAGGCGACGCGCTGGACCCAGACCGGCGGACAGCAGGGCAGCACCACCGCATCGGCGCCGGGCACCCCCGTCACGCAGGCCAGCTTGGCCCAGTGAGACCCTTCGCACGCACGCGAATCACCCGCCCCTGCGCGCTGGCCGCTCTGATCGTCCTCACGGGCGGTGCGGCCAGGGCCCAGTCGAGCCTCTCCACGGGCCCGGATTGTGGCGGCGACGCCTATTCGTCGGCCCAGGTGATCGAGAACCGTCCACCCCGCCGCGGCCCCCTCACGGCGGTGCCCGACACCCTCTGCGCCGATGTCGCACCGCAGGGGGGCCAGCCCCCCGTGGAGATCGGAATTTACCCGAGCCTCGGCGTACCCGGCATGCCGCCGCGGGATGGCAGGCGGGGCTATGGCGACCCATATGAGGCGCAGCCGCCACGGCAGCGCCGACCCTGACGGCGCCGCGGCGGTCTCCCCCGTTCCTGAGCCTGCCGGCCTCGCCGAAGGGACCGCCCCCACCTCATGATCCGCCCTTCCCTCTCCCCGCAGGCCCGCGCACGCGGCGTCACGGCGGTGCTCGGGCCGACCAATACCGGCAAGACCCATCTGGCCATCGAGCGCATGCTCGCCCATCCGACGGGCATGATCGGCCTGCCCCTCCGGCTGCTCGCGCGGGAGGTCTACCTGCGCGTCGTCGCGAAGGTCGGGGTCGACAAGGTCGCCCTCGTCACCGGCGAGGAGAAGATCAAGCCGGACCGGCCGCGCTACTGGATCTCCACCATCGAGGCGATGCCGCGCGACCTCGACGTCGCCTTCGTGGCGATCGACGAGATTCAGCTCGCCGCCGACATGGACCGCGGCCATGTCTTCACGGATCGCCTGCTGCACCAGCGTGGGCGCGAAGAGACCCTGCTCATCGGCTCCTCGACCATGCTGCCCCTGGTGCAGTCGTTGATTCCCGGCGTCCACACCACGACGCGGCCGCGCCTGTCGCAACTCACCTTCGCGGGCGAGAAGAAGCTCGGTCGCCTGCCCCGACGCTCGGCCATTGTCGCCTTCTCGGCCGAGGAGGTCTACGCGATCGCGGAGCTGATCCGGCGCCAGCGCGGCGGCGCGGCGGTGGTGCTCGGCGCACTCTCGCCCAGGACCCGCAACGCGCAGGTGGAGCTCTACCAGTCCGGCGACGTCGATTACCTCATCGCCACCGACGCAGTCGGCATGGGCCTTAACCTCGACGTGGACCACGTCGCCTTCGCGGCGAACTGGAAATACGACGGCACTCGCTTCCGCAAGCTGACCCCGCCCGAGATGGGGCAGATCGCCGGCCGCGCCGGGCGCCACCTGTCGGACGGTACCTTCGGCTCCACCGGCCGGTGCGCGCCCTTCGAGCCCGAGATGATCGAGGCGCTGGAGACCCACGACTTCGAGCCCCTGCGCGTCCTGCAATGGCGTAATCCCGACCTCGACTTCTCCTCCCTGAAGTCGCTGCAGGAAAGTCTGGACGAACACCCGCGGGAGAAGGGCCTGACCCGCGCTCCCATGGGCGAGGACCAGTCCGCTCTCGAAATTCTGATGCGCGAGGACGATATCCGCGACCTCGCGAACCGGCCGGCCCATGTCCGCCGGCTCTGGGACGTCTGCGGCGTGCCGGACTACCGCAAGGTGCATCCGCAGACCCATGCCGACCTCGTCGCCCAGCTCTACCGCTTCCTCATGCGCGGGATGGCGGGGCGCATCCCCGACGACTGGTTCGCGAAGCACGTCGCCATGATCGACCGCACCGACGGCGACATCGACGCGCTCTCCCAGCGCATCGCGCAGGGGCGGACTTGGACCTTCGTGGCGAACCGTCCGGACTGGCTGATTGATCCGGTGCATTGGCAGGGCGAGACGCGTCGGGTAGAGGACAGGTTGTCCGACGCCCTGCACGAACGCCTCGCGAGCCGTTTCGTCGATCGGCGCACCAGCGTCCTGATGCGGCGCCTGAGAGAGAATACGATGTTGGAAGCTGAGATCACCGCCGGCGGGGACGTCACCGTCGAGGGCCAGCATGTCGGCCATCTGCATGGCTTCCAGTTCGTTCCGGATCCCGGTGCGGAAGGACATGAGGCCAAGACCCTGCGCTCCGCGGCCGAAAAGGCCCTGGGTGGCGAGATCGAGGCCCGCGCCGAGCGGTTCTCGTCGGCTGCCGACGCCTCCCTGGTGCTGAGCCATGACGGCGTCATCCGCTGGACGGGCGACCCGGTCGCCAAGCTGACGCCCGGCGACAAGCTGTTCGAGCCGCATGTCCGCCTGCTGGCCGACGAGCAGTTGACCGGCCCGGCGCGCGACAAGGTCGAAGCCCGGCTCGTTGCCTGGCTCAAAGCCTACGTGGTGCGCCTCCTCGGGCCGCTCATGGAGATCGAGACCGCGGCGGACCTCACCGGTCTGGCCAAGGGCATCGGCTTCCAGGTGGTGGAAGCCCTGGGCGTGCTGGAGCGCGCCAAAGTGATGCAGGAGATGCGCACCCTCGATCAGGAAGGCCGCGGCGCGTTGCGCCGTCACGGTGTCCGCTTCGGCGCCTACCACATCTTCCTGCCGGCCTTGTTGAAGCCCGCGCCCCGCACCCTCGCGGCCCAGCTCTGGGCCCTGAAAAACGGCGGCCTCGACCAGCGCGGCCTCGACGAGATTGCCCATCTGGCGAGCTCCGGCCGCACCTCGATCAAGGTCGATCCCGAGATCGCCAAGGGTCTGTACCGCGCCGCCGGCTTCCGGGTCTGCGGCGAGCGCGCCGTGCGCGTCGACATCCTCGAGCGTCTCGCCGACCTGATCCGGCCGGCCATCGCCTATCGCCCCGGCACCACGCCGGGCGAGGCTCCGGTAGGCACCGCCGACGGAGACGCCTTCGTGGCGACGGTGGGCATGACCTCCCTGGTCGGCTGCTCCGGCGAGGATTTCGCCTCGATCCTCAAATCCCTCGGTTACGCCTCGGAGACGCGCCCGGGCCCGGCGATCACCGTGCCGCTGCTCCCGGCGGCACCAACCCAGCCCATCGTGCCCGCCGCTGCGGGCACCGACCCCACCATTTCCGAGACGGCGGCCGACGCCGATCCGGCGACCGCCGAGAATGCCCCGGCCGAGACCGCAGGCGAGACGGCACCCGACAGCGTGACCGACACGGCTCCGGCCGACGCGAGCGCGGCATCCGCCGAGATGATTGAGCCGGCGCTCGCGCCGGGTTCGACTGAGGATTCCGTCGCCGCCGGTGCACCCGAGGAAGCCGTCGAGGACAGCGCCACGCCGGCGAACTTGCTCGAGGAGAGCTCCGCCCAGGAAAGTGCGGTCGACTCTGCCGAGGAGACCGCACCACAGCCCGTCGCCGACGCTGCAGCCGTCGCCGAGGCGACGGAGCATCCGCCGGAGGAGGCCGTAGCTGCTCAGCCGGAAGCGACCCCCACGGCGGTTTCGGCCGAGACCGCTGACGGCGAAACGCCGTCGGAAGCTCCTCCGGCCGAGGTCGCGACGGTCGAAGTCTGGCGGCTTCAGCGTCACCAGCGCCATGCCAACCCGCGCCAGAATCGTCCGCGCAGCCAGGGCCGTGACGGCGGCGCCCCGAATCGTGCCGCGGGCGAGGCACGCCCCGACCAACGCCGTCCGGGCGGTGGGAGCGGCGAGGGCCGTGACCGTCCGCGCGGTGGCCCGGCCGGCGACCGGCCCGAGGGCGGACGCCGCGGTGGTCCCGGCGAGGGACGTCCGGATGGGGGGCGGCCGCAGCGCCGCGAACGCTTCGAGCCAGGCCGTACGCGACCCGAGCGTCGAGACGAACCGCGGGCTGCGCCCCGGGACGAGCCACGTCCGCAGCGACGCGAGCGGGCTCCGGATCCGGATTCGCCGTTTGCCAAGCTCGCCGCGCTGAAGGCGCAACTCGAAGCCGGGAACGACCGCAAGCGCTGAGGTGGAATGAAGCCGGGACGTCAGCGGCTCGACAAATGGCTGTGGTTCGCGCGTTTCGCGCGGACCCGATCGCTGGCGGCACGCCTCGTCACCGACGGCTATGTCCGGGTGAATGGAAAGCGTGTCGACGCCTCCGCCACGGCCGTCGCCCTCGGAGATGTCGTGACGGTCGCGGCGGCGCACGTCACGGTGATCGCCCGAATCCTCGATCTCGGCGAGCGGCGGGGTCCGGCTCCGGAGGCCCAGCTGCTCTACGAAGTCGTGGGGGATGCTCCAGAATAGGCGGCCGACCCGTGTCACCCGCGCGACACCGGGTGAACGGTCGTGCAGGAGGTCCGCCAGCGCGCTTGTCAGTCCCACGGACAGGGTCTAGAGCCAGCGCGACTCACTCTTGCCCATGCGACCCGGCATCATCGCCACTCCACATTAAGGCATCCGTGCAACGATCTGCGCGAGCGACCATGCATCGGCATCGAGACGCTCCCGGCGCTGGCCGGATCAAGGACTGAAGGCCCCATGACCTACGTCGTCACCGACAACTGCATCAAGTGCAAGTACATGGACTGCGTCGAGGTCTGTCCGGTGGACTGCTTCTACGAAGGCGAGAACATGCTCGTCATCCACCCCGACGAGTGCATCGATTGTGGCGTCTGCGAGCCGGAATGCCCCGCCGAGGCGATCAAGCCTGACACCGAACCGAGCCTCGAGACCTGGCTCAAGGTGAACGCGGATTACGCGCGGACTTGGCCGAACATCACGCAGAAGAAGGACGCCCCCGCGGACGCCAAGACCTGGGACGGCGTCGCCGGTAAGTTCGAAGCGCACTTCTCAGCCAATCCCGGCACCGGCGACTGATCGCCGCGAAGTGCGTTCGGTGCGGCCTATCGCCGACACCGAGCCCTCCCGAAGCATTAACGAAGAGGCTGTGGAGGGCTGGCGAGCGTTCGCCATTCCCACGGCCCGGCGCCGGCAATCCTTTGATTCGTCGGCGGGTTTATGTTATTACAGATGCCTGCCGTCGTTCGTGCCCGACGTGCTGCCTCCAGCCAACACCGGATGGGTCTCACACTCAGCTGTGGACTGGGGGCGCATGCGATCGATCGCTGAAGGCTCAGCTGCTTTCGGCGAACGCTCTCTCGTTGTGCGATCATCGGCTTGCCCGGGAACCGGCAGGATGTGCGTCGCTGATGCAGATCCTTCGGACAAGGGGCTGGAGCCGGGTGACCCACCCCGGATTACAGGGTTCGGCGCGGCGTTCAAGGCCGCGCAATGTTCTGGAGGCGCTTCTCGCATGACCACAGCCAAGAAGACGACGGCAGGCCGCCAAGGCTTCAAGACCGGCGAAGCGGTCGTGTACCCAGCTCACGGTGTCGGTCGCATCACCGCCATCGAGGAGCAGGAGATCGCCGGCTACAAGCTTGAGCTGTTCGTGGTGTCCTTCGAGAAGGACAAGATGGTTCTGCGCGTCCCGACCGCCAAGGCCAACAGCGTCGGCATGCGCAAGCTCGCAGAGCCGGATCTCGTGAAGAAGGCTCTGGATCTGCTTACCGGCCGCGCCCGGATCAAGCGGACCATGTGGTCGCGCCGCGCGCAGGAATACGAGGCCAAGATCAATTCGGGCGACCTCCTGTCGGTGACCGAAGTGGTGCGCGACCTCTACCGCTCCGAGGCGCAGCCCGAGCAGTCCTACAGCGAGCGCCAGCTGTACGAGTCGGCCCTCGACCGGGTCGTGCGGGAAATCTCGTCGGTGAATCGCATCACTGAGACCGAAGCCCTGAAGCTCATCGAGCAGAGCCTTGCCAAGTCCCCGCGGCGCGCCAAGGGCGAGGCTGAGGTGGAAGGTGAAGCCGAAGGCGACGATCTGCAGGAAGAGGCGGCCTGATCGGCCGCTTCCAGCGTTCCGGATCATTCCGGAACCAACAGCTTTCAAAGCTCGGCGCCCGCGCGCCGGGCTTTTTTCTTGGCCCCATCCGCTCCGGGTTACGCGCTCACGAGACCGTGTGAAGCACCCTGGCCGCGGAACCATCCCACAGACCTCGTGTTGTCGCGTTGCCAGTCACAGGTCCACTATCCGGTTTCGATCGGCGGTGACGCCCTGTGGTCAGATGCACACGTTTCATCGAGGCGGAGGCGGGGATGGCGGATATCGCAGGGATACGGCGGCAATTCATACGCACGGCGATGGAGGCGCCCTTCCTTGCGCGGGATGAGGAACGCGGTCTCGCCGTGCGCTGGAAGGACGAGCGCGACGAACGTGCCCTGCACGGGCTGATCTCGGCGCATATGCGGCTCGTCATCGCCATTGCCGGACGCTTTCGTCACTACGGCTTGCCCATGGCCGACCTCGTCCAAGAGGGACATGTCGGCTTGATGGAGGCGGCGGCCCGCTTCGAGCCCGAGCGGGAAGTTCGCTTCTCCACTTACGCCACCTGGTGGATCCGAGCCTCCATCCAGGATTACATCCTGCGCAACTGGTCGATCGTTCGCGGTGGCACGAGTTCGGCCCAGAAGGCCTTGTTCTTCAACCTGCGTCGCCTGCGCGCCCGGCTGATGCAGTCGACCGAGGAGCACGTCGGCGACGAGATTCATCGCCGTATCGCCACGGCCATCGGTGTGTCTCGGGAAGATGTGGCCTTGATGGACGCCCGGCTGTCCGGCCCCGACATGTCCCTGAACGCGCCGGTGGGCGAGGAGAGCGAAGCCTCCTCCGAGCGCATGGATTTCTTGGTGGACGGCGCTGCCCTCCCGGATGAAACCGTCTCTGCGACGGTGGATGGTGAGCGCCGGCTGATCTGGCTCAACGAAGCCCTGACGGTTCTGTCGGAGCGTGAACTGCGCATCCTCAAGGAGCGCCGTCTCGCCGAGGACCAAGCAACCCTCGAGGCTCTTGGTCATCGCCTCGGCATCTCGAAGGAGCGCGTTCGTCAGATCGAGAACCGCGCGCTTGAGAAGCTGCGGCGTGCCCTGGCTGAGCGTTTTCCCCAGACGGGTGGTAACGTCTACGCCTGAGGAAACCACGGCGCGTTGAAGCGTCGACCCGCGCGACATGGGCTTTCGCGGGTGGTGGTGATGGGCGTACAGACCTCTCGGCGCCCGCCATATGGCGGGTCTGACAGGGGCTTTGTAGGCGTCAGGATGGATCGCCGCTTTCCGGAAGATTTGTCGTCCAGCCTCATGCCCGCTGCGACGCCTGCACCCCACCGCTGGGAGTGTGCTGTGCCTGGCGCCAACGCCGGCAATGCGGTCTGGCGCGTCGACCTGTCCCTCGGTACGGCCCTCCCGCCTGGACGGACCGCTTGGCTCTCGAACGAGGAGCGTGCTCGAGCTGACCGCTTCCTACGCGCCGAAGATCGTTCGCGCTTCATCGAAAGCCACGTCGCGCTTCGTTTGATCTTGGCGCGATACGGGGGCTGGCAGCCCCAGGATCTGATCTTCGGACAGGACGCTGGCGGAAAACCCGTTCTGGCAACCCATCAACGCGCAGGCCTGCACTTCAACCTGTCCCATTCGGGATCCCTTGCCCTGGTCGGCATCTCCTGCGCCGCTCCGATCGGTGTCGACGTAGAAGCGATCAGGCCGATTGACGATCCGCTCCCGATCGCGCGCGCCCACTTCCATCGCAACGAAGTCGAAGTTCTGACGCAGACGCCGAAGGCCCTCCGGAATCATGCGTTCTTTCGACTTTGGACGCGAAAGGAGGCCGTCGTGAAGGCACTGGGCACGGGCCTGATGCTCGCGCTTGACGGCTTCGACGTCAGCACCAGTGCCCCCTCGGCGCCGACCGTTGCCTGGGAGGGCGCGGACCCCGTGGGATGCGGGTGGTCGCTGTCCGATTTCGACCTCGGACCGGAGGCTGCCGGCGCCGTTGCCTTTCCGCTGCCCGGTCAGTCCTGCCACCGGTATCGCCTCCCGGAGGACTGGGGCCTTCAGGGCTGAGAACGGCACCGACTGACGATTTCCCGCAAGGAAGCGCTTGCGGCTCCGAGGAGGGCTCGCTATACGTCCGCTCGCCGGCCCACACAGCCGGCGTTGTCGGAGTGTAGCGCAGTCTGGTAGCGCACCACGTTCGGGACGTGGGGGTCGCAGGTTCAAATCCTGCCACTCCGACCAGCATCACCAAGACTTGGTCTTTTCCCGAGATCACTCAAATTTCGAGAACTTGTTCGTTCGCGCAGGACACGTCGGCCGAAGCGCTCGATTGTACGCCCAGCGACGTCGAGAGTTCAGGCGGGCGCCGGCTCTCACTCTGCGACGGTTCGATTCTTGGGTCGGCGTAAACGCCGCGTGCATGTCCAGTTGGACTGGCACGACCGCGCGCCGGGCCGGATGGGGATCATCTGCCGGACTCCGGCATCGCGCATACGGAAGATTCAGCTCTCCCTCGCATCCTTGGTGAGATCGGTCCTCGGCATTCTCACGATTCCGAGGCGAGCGTGATCGGCGAAGGGTGATCGGACAAGCGTGACGGATTTATCGGACGGATCCGTCACGCAACTGACGGTGGACGGTGACGCCGATCGCTTCGGACCCCGTGCGCACGGCATCGCAGATTGGCCCTTCGGACCACCCCGTTCCGCTCTCGTCGATCGACCTTTGGCGAATGGCGCGTGGCCGCGGTTGCGCATCGTGACGCTGGTCCAGCAGCCGTGCGACGGACTCGCCGCCACCCGGGCCTCCGTGGAGGCGCAGGCCTATCCGAATCTCCGACACGACATCATCCTGCGGACAGACGGCGCGATTCGGTTTCCCCTCATCGTTGCGGATGAAGGGTACGACGCTCTCCTGATCCTCCAGCCGGGCGACCTTCTGGCCCCCGACGCACTTGCCGCCCTCGGCCTGCAATTCCTGCTCAGTGGCGCCGACGTCGTCGTTGGCATACGGGTCGTCTTCGATGCGGGACCGCTCGGTCTCGACGCACCGGCAGCGCCGCCGGGGACGCTCGTCGATCCCGCGCCTCCGGACGGGCCGCTCGCCCCCTTCACCGGCGGCGAGGCTCTGCTCAAGCGCTCCTGCGTACAGGCCGCCGGGGGGCTCGACCCGGACGCGGCACATCCGGTTGCCGCCCTCTGGCCGCGGCTCGTCCGGCAGGGTGCGGTGCTCGCACGGGTGGGCCGACCGGTGCTCCTGCACTCTGCGCCGGGCCACGCGGCGCCCGCGATGGGTTCGGGCCTCTCGGTAGCCAGCCTGACCGACCAGGGTCCTCTCGGCGGCGCCGGGATCGCCCACCGACGCCTGTGCGATGCGCTCGCCCTCGCCGGCCACACCGTCAGCGATCACTGCCTCGCGGCGGAATCGCCGCCGGCGGCGGCCGAATGGGTCGAGCGGTTCCCGCGGACGGAGCGCACCCTGTCGCAGGGGCGCTACGATCTGATCGTGGCGGGCAACCTGCATGGCGCGACCCGCCGGACCACGATCCTGGAGCGGCTCACCCGAGCCGTTCCGGTCGCCGCCGTGCTGCACGACCTCTTCCCCGTCACCGGGCGCTGCGCCTCCCCGTCCGGCTGCCCCATCATCCCCGAGGGATGCGACGCCCGCTGTCCTTCGCCCAACGCCTATCCGCAGTTGCTGCCCCAGCGGATTGCCAGCGTTTATGCCGAGAAGCAGGCGATCCTGGCCGAACCCGACGGACCCCTCCTGCTCGCCGCCTCCGCCTGGACGGAATCGGCGGCGCGCGCCTTGGCGCCGCGGGAGACGCGGGTCGATCGCATCGACCTGGCCTTCCCGACGGGCGTGTTCCGTCCTCGCTCGCGCGCGGCCCTGCGGCGCGAACTCGGTCTGCCGGCCGATGACGTCCTCGTCATGTTCGCCGCCGTGATCGCGGACGCGCCCAGCAAGGGAACGGCCGAGCTGACCGCGATCCTGCGCCGGGCTGTCCGGCCGGGGCTCCGGTTCGTCGTCGTCGGGCGGCTCGACGATCCGGATTCTCTCGGAATTCCGGATCTGATCGCGGCGGGTCCGATCGGTGACGAGGCGACGCTGGCAGCCTGGTATGGTGCCTGTGATCTCTACGTCACCGCGAGCCGCCAGGAGACGTTCGGACAGACACCCGTGGAAGCCGGGCTGTGCGGAACCCCAACCATCGCCTATCGCGCCACCGGTCTGGCCACCGCCGTCCTGAACGGGGTCTCGGGCCGCCTCGTGCCGCTGGAGGCGGGCGCCCTTGAAGACGCCCTCCGTGCGCTGATCGCCGATGCTCCCGAGCGCCAACGCCTGGGAGCCCTAGGACGGATCGCCCTGGAGAGTCGCAACAGCCACGCCGCCTGCGCAATGCGCCTGAACGACGTGTTCGTCGCGCGGGGTATCCTGCCGGCCGCGGCCGGGACCGGACGTATCCGCTTCGCGCCGGAGATGCTGTCGACCTTTGCCATGGCGCAGGATCGTGCGCCCGGACGGACCGGCCTGATTCCGAGCGACGCCTCGCGGGTGGTCCGCCTCGCCCGGCGGACCAAGCACGCTCTCGTGGGGCGTGACATGCCGCCTTGGCTGCGCCGGATCCTCTACGCGGTCGCGACGCTGCGCAGGATGCTTCGGCCGGCGACTCGCGGAGAGGTTCGATGAGCGCGCCATCAGACCGGCCTCGCCGCCTCTATCTCGATCACACGCATCTGCGCGGGCATGTCACCGGGATCGAGCGCGTCGCCCTCGACCTGTTCACGCCCGACACGCTCCATCCGCACCCTGTCACCACGGTCCGTGCGCGGGGGATCCCCGGCATGATCGCCGCGCAGCATCTCGGCCTGCCCCTGCGGGCCTTGCGCGATCCCGCGGCCCTGTTCCTCTTCCCCGGGTTCCCCCCGGGTCCGCTCTCGGTCCTGCGTCGTCGCCAGTGCATCACCTATGTGCACGACACCTTCCTGCTGACGCGCCCGCAGGACCTCAGCTGGAAGAGCCGCCTCTACATGGCGCCGAGCTTCGCCTTCGCACTACGCTTCGGGCGCACCTTCTTCGCCAACTCGCGCACCACCGGGGAGGCAGTCCGGGCGTACTGCGCCCGCGATGCCCTGGTCGCCCTGCTGAGGCCCGCCGTGCGCGATGTGTTCAGACTGACCGGCCTGCCCGCCGCCCCGCCGCCCGCCCCCGGCACGCCGCTTCGGCTGCTCTGCATCGGGACCATCGAGCCGCGGAAGGACTACCCGTCTGCGCTCGCCATCGTCGCGGCCCTGAATGCAAGTGGGATCGCTGCGGAACTCCATCTGGTCGGCCGGGTCGGCTGGGGCGACCATGCTTTCCTTGCGGCGCCGCCACCTTTCCTAACCCTGCACGGCTATCTCGACGACGGGGCTCTGCGCGGCCTCGCGGCGCGATGCCATCTCCTTCTCTCGACCTCGAAGGCCGAAGGGCTGGGATTGCCACTCCTCGAGGCCCAGCACGGCGGTCTCCCGGTTGCCGCACCGCACGGACCGGTCTTCGCCGAGGTGCTGGCCGGCTCCGGTTTACACATCGACTCCTCCGATCCGAAGGGAGCCGCCGCCGCGATCCTCTCCTGGGTCGAGAGCTCCGCCTTCGCGGCCGTACCGGATGCCGCGCGGGCCAATGTGGCGCGCTGGAACCGCCTCGCCGCTGGGGACGCGGCGTGTTTCTCAATGTTTCTGAAGGTGGGTGCTGCCGCCTACGACGATGCGGAAGATCGGCTGGTGCAGCCTTACAATCGTGCCCCAGCATGAAGCCGATTGGAGTTGTACACAGATAAGCGACGAAGGTCCGGCGGACTACGCAGATCGCAACCTGTCAGCAAACCTGTTCTTACCAATATCATTGCGAGTCACGGCTTCTACGAGGAGATCGTCGAGGGCGACCATCGCGACGCTCAGCGCAGCAGATCCACTGGCATACGTCCTGCGCAGACGACGATGTTGATGCCGTTTCAGTCGGCGCCTGTTCCGTTTCGAGACAGACGGGCGGCAAAACTGGAACAGAGTTGTTCGAGGCGGACGAGAAGAACCGCGCGCGCGGCGACCAGGTCGGGAGACGAGACAGATGTTCGACTTCGGAAGCCCGGTCCGTGGCGAGCCGGTGATTCTCGAGACCAGGGTTCCGAGCGGGCTCGACAGCGGTCTGATCCTGCGTCGCCTGTGGCGCGGCACCGGCGTGATCCTGCTCGGCGGGCTCGCCGCCGTGATCCTCGCGGTGGTGCTGCTGAACGCCGTGGCGCCGACCTACACCGCCGTGACGCAGATCCTCGTCGACCCGTCCGATCTTCCGGTGATCCAGAACGACCTCAGCAACCGGCAGCCCCAGGCGGATAGCGGCGTTTCGATCGCCGAGAGCCAGACGCGGGTGATGCAGTCCGACAGCGTCCTGCGGCGGGTCATCGACCGCCTCGATCTGACTGAGGACGAGGAGTTCGTTCCCCCGGCCTCGACACACCCGCTGGTGCGGAGCCTCAAGGGGCTCCTCGGCATGGATCCGCCGCCGGCGAGCCGCGAGCCGGTCAATCTCGCCCTCGACAACCTGCGCCTCAAGCTCGGCGTGCGTCGCGCCGAGCGGACGTTCGTCATCGACGTCTATGTCCAGACTCAGGACCCGGAAAAGTCGGCCCGGATCGCCAATGCCATCGCGGACGCGTATTTCGCGGAGGATGCGGCGGCCCGCACCGATGCGGCGCGTCGTGCCTCCGAGGCCCTGACGGGCCGTCTGACGACGCTGCGCCAATCGGTCGAGGAGGCCGAGCGCAAGGTCCTGCAGTATCGCGTGACGAACAAGCTGGTGACGTCGAGCGGACGCCTCCTCAGCGACCAGCAGCTCAGCGATCTCAACCAGCAGCTCGTCACCGCGACCCTCAAGACGGCCGAGGCCAAGGCACGGCTCGATCAGGCACGGCACATGCGCACCGGCGAGGCCGGGACCGCCCTTCCGGAAATGCTGCAGTCGCTCGAAATGCAGAACCTGCGGCAGCAATACGCGACCCTGTCGCGCAACACCGCGGAACTCGCCCAACGCCTCGGCGACCGCCATCCGGCCATGGCCGACCAGTACGCGCAGCAGCGCGATCTCCAGCGCCTCATCCAGCGCGAGAAGGAGCGCATCATCGACACTTCGCAGAAGGATTACGATCGGGCCGTGGCGAGCGAGGCCGCGGTGCGTCGGAGCCTGGAGCGCGCCAAGACCGAGACGGCCGGTAACGATCGCGCCAATGTGGGCCTGCGTGAGCTCGAGCGCGAGCTCGATGCCCGGCGCTCGATCTACGAGGCCTTTCTGCGCCGTTCGCGCGAGACCAACGAACAGGAGCGTCTGAACAGTTCCAACGTGCGGGTCATCTCGACGGCGACGCCGCCGCGGAGCCGAACCTGGCCGCCCTCCCCGAAGCTGGTGCTGCCCCTCGCCTTGCTTGTGGGCCTGGGTCTCGGTGCCGCTGGCGCGCTCTGGCTCGGAGCCCGCCGCGACCGACGGGTGCCCCGTCCGCCCCGGACGAGCGGTTCGACCGGGGCCCGCAGCTTCCGAGCTGTCGATGCCTGAGTCCAGCTCCGCCCACCCCTGCCTCCACGATCGATTTCTGCAAACCTTCCCCGTGCGACCCTCCCACGTGGCGCGACGGGTCAGCCCCGGGTTCCCGTCGTTCATCCTCAGGGTGCGCACGGGACAGGTGCCAAAGGCGATGACATGAGCGTTCGCTTATTCGACATCACGTTCACGCCTGGATCGGCCACCGACATCCTCGCGACCTCGGCCCGCCAGCCGGTGACCCGTCCGCGCATGATCGTCACCGCGAACCTCGATCATATCGTCACGTTGTCGGAGAACATGGCTTTCCGGAAAGCCTACGAGGGCGCGGTCGCTCACACCCTCGATGGCATGCCCCTCGTCTGGCTCGCCCGGCTCTGTGGGGAACGATCGGCGCGGCGGGTCACGGGCCACGATCTCATCGCGGCCGCCTTCGCCGCACCGTGGCCTGCGGGTCGGCAGATCTTTCTGGTCTGCTCGACGGAGGCCGTCGGACTTCGCCTCACTGAGCGCCTGGTGATGGCGGGCATACCGCGCGCGTCGGTCGCCTTCACGGTGCCGCCCTTCGGCTTCGAGAACGATGAGGCCTACGGGGCGGACCTCTGTGCAGCTGTGCGGGCGCACGGAACGACCTTGCTCGTTTTCGGCGTCGGTGCGCCACGTTCGGAGATCTGGGTCGACCGCCAAGGGAACGCCCTCGGGGGTCCGGTCGTCCTTGCCGTCGGCGAAGCACTGAACGTCGCGGCCGGGCTTGTGCCCCGCGCGCCTGCCCTCATGCAGCGCTTCGGACTCGAATGGTTCTTCCGGTTCTGGCACGCGCCGCATCGGCTGTTCCGCCGCTACTTCGTACGCTCGTGGGGACTGTTCGGGATTGCTCTGCGCCGATCGCTGTTTCGGAGATCCCGTCGGCTTCCCCAAGCCGCCCGGCAGCGTCCGGCGCCCAACGCCCAGCGCGCGCCTAAAACGCCCTGAAGCGTTTCGGACGGATCACGCCGCGCCGAACAGGTGCGGATGCCGCACCCGCAGGGTCAGGATCAACGCCAGGGTCTTGATGTCGGTGACCTCACCGCGATCCGTCATCGCCGCGAGTTCGCTCAGGGCCAGCTCCCGAACGGTGATGTCCTCGTGCTCGCCGACCAGTCCGCCGCCGGGACCGACTCGGTCGGGCGCTTCGTATGGCGCCAGGAACAGATCCATCTGCTCGGTCGAGATCCCCGGCATGCTCCAGCCGCAGGCGACCGGTTCGAGGACGCCGAGACGCACGCCCGTCTCCTCGAAGGCCTCGCGGCGTGCCCCTTCCTCGGGCTCGGACTCATCGAGGAGGCCGGCCGGCACCTCGAGCACGGAGGTGACCCCCGCCGCATAGAAGGCCGGGGTCCGGAACTGTTCGACTAGCAGAGCGACCCGCCGGGTCGGATCGTAGGGCAGTACTGCGGTCGCCCGTCCGTGATCCTCGATCTCGCGCGCCAGGCGTGTGCCATCCTCCATCGTCACCTCGGCGACGAGAAACCGGCTCCAGCCGTCATGCACGATCCGGGTGCCGCGGATAATCGGCGCCATTCTGCTCTCCCCCCCGTCGGATCGCCGAGGCTGCGGCGACCGAATGGAAGGGACCTAACAGCGGCTTGGCGCATCAATGAGGCGTGAAGCGCGTGTTTTCAGCAACGGTCTCGGGGATTGTGAGGCGTCGGCGGATCGTGAAGGTCATCCGATCCGCGTCCCGCGTCTGCGCGACGAGGGCGTCGCCCTCTTCCCTCACCATGTGGGGAATGTCGATGACCGCCATCGGATCGGTGCAGGTAACCACCAGGAACGCGCCAGACGGCATCCGGCGCAAGGCCTTCCGGGTCCGCAGAGCCGGTAGTGGGCACTTCAACCCGGTGAGGTCGAGATGTCTGGTCTCGCTGCCTCCGCCCGTCATCGACGTCACATCTCAGCCCCCGGCTTTCCTGGTCCCAGCCGCTCTACCAGTCTCGATACAAAAAATCCCGCCCACGGCTTGGACCGTCGGCGGGACCAGGGAGGGCCGGGCCGGGCGCTGAGGGCGCCCGGCGAGGTCAGACCTCAGTAGCCGTAGCCGTAGGCGGGATAGCCGTAGCCGTAAGACGGAGCGGCGTAATAGCCATAGGCCGGCGCGTCGTAGCCATAACCGTAACCGGTGCCGACGTAGCCGCGGTCGTAATAGCCATAGCGCGGTGCCTGGCTGGCCGCGATGGCCCCACCGATGATGCCGAGGGCTGCACCGGCCGCCAGCGCGCCGCCGACGCCGGGCCCACGGCGATAGCCACCATAATAACCCCGGCCGTAGCCGCGATAACGCACGGTCTCGACCGTGGCGCCGCCACCGACCTGGGCAGCACTCAGAGCCGGCATCGGGGCAGCCTGAGCGGCCGTGAACGAACCCGCCGAGAGACCGATGGCGGTGGTGCCCGCGAGGGCGAAGGACAAGATGCGCGACATGCGAGCGTTCTCCGTCACAGGATTGGATGTTCCTGAAACGATGAACTTGGCGATCCGTTCCAGGATCGCCACAGTCAAGCCGCGCCGGTGGGTGTCCTCAAGCACATTCGCAAAATCGCAGGCGCGTATCCCCTGCTTCCGCGGTATGATCTGTTCAGAACACGCATTCGGTGAAGGCGGGCTCCACGGAGCGCTGCCAGCGCCCCTCGTATTCGGCGAGGCGCTCCTCGGCGAGGGAACGTCCGGCGGCGACGATGGCCTCCAACGGCTGAAGGAAGTGAGTCTCGTCTCGCCCCTGAGCGTCGCGACGCGCCCGTGCAGCGAGGCCCGCGCGGGCGATCGTGAGAGCCTCCGCCGCCACTGCCCCCAGGGACCGGCCGGCGATGCGGGCGGCCAGACCGAGGCGGGGGACCGTCGCGCGCAGGCCTTCCCGGTCGCAGGCGTTCCAGTTCTTGGCGATGTCCCAGGCCGCCGCCAGGGAGGCCTCGTCGTAGAGCAAGCCGACCCAGAAAGCCGCCTGCGCGGCGATCATCGCTGGATTGCCCACATCGGATCCACGCATCTCGATGAAGCGCTTGAGCCGCACCTCGGGGAACGCGGTCGAAGCATGATTGGCCCAGTCCGACACCGTAGCGCGCTCCCCTGGCAGCGCTGCGAGGCGGCCGTCCATCAGGTCGCGAAACGAGGCGCCGGAGACGTCATGGTAGGTCTCGCCCCGCTTGACGAAGTACATCGGCATGTCGAGCAACCAGTCGACGTAGGACTCGTAGCCGAAGCCAGGCTCGAAAGCCCTGGGCAGCATGCCGGTACGGTCGCCGTCGGTGTCGCGCCAGATCTCGGACCGGCGCGACAGGAAGCCGTTGGGGCGTCCATCCGTGAAGGGTGAATTGGCGAAGAGGGCGGTCGCCACCGGCTGTAGCGCGAGGGCCACGCGCATCTTGGCCACCATGTCGGCCTCGGAGGCGAAGTCGAGGTTCACCTGCACGGTGGCGGTGCGCAGCATCATGTCCAGGCCGAGGCTGCCGACCTTGGGCATGTATCCCGCCATGATCTTGTAGCGGCTCTTCGGCATCACGGGGGTCTCCTCCCGCGTCCATTTCGGACTCATGCCGAGATCGAGGAAGCCGATGCCGAGACCGTCTGCGACCTGCGCCGTCGCGTCGAGATGAATCCGCAATTCCGCGGCCGTCGCGTGCACGTCGGCCAGCGGTGCACCGGAGAGTTCGAACTGTCCGCCGGGCTCGAGCGAGATGGCGCCCCCCTCGGAACCGGCGAGACCGATCAGGTGGCCGGCATCCTCGATCGCTTCCCAGCCCGTGTCGCGGCCAAGCCCCTCGAGCAGGGCCCGGATGCCCGTCTCACCCGCATACGGGACCGGACGGTTGCCGTCGCGGTAGAACGGCACCTTCTCGTGTTCGGTGCCGATCGCGAAGCGCGCGCGCGGCTTCTCGCCTTCCGCGAACCAGGCGATGAGCTCGTCCCGCGTGGTCAGGGGCGTCGTATCGGACGTGTCGCGCGCCATGCGCTGCCTCTTCAGGAAGGTCGTTCAAAGGAGAGGCGTGCCGGACCGCAGCGGCGAGGCCCCTAGGATCGGGTCAACGCGCCTCATAGGCCAGGGGACCCGCGCGAACAACGCGGGCAAGCGACGCCTCAGCGGGCGTCGCCGAGCACGGCCTGAACCAGGGCCAGCACCGTCACCGCCGCCGTATCGGCCCGCAGGATGCGCGGACCGAGGGAGAGGGCGACCGTGTTGGGGCGTTCCAGAATCAGCGCGCGCTCTTCCGGTGCGAACCCACCCTCGGGTCCAACCAGTACCGCGAGAGGTGGGGCAACGGTTGAGGCCGCCGCCTCGCGCAAAGCTCGAACCGGATCCGAAACCGGGGCGTCCTCGTCGCAGAACACCAGCAGCCGCAAGGGGTTGAGGTCGGAAAGCGCCGCCGGGAGCTTGGCCGCTTCCTGGATCTCGGGCAGGTCGAGGATGCCGCATTGCTCGGCCGCCTCGATGGCGTTCGCACGCAGGCGATCGACGTTCAGTCGCTCGCCCTGCGTGTAGCGGGTGAAAACCGGACGAAGAGTTCCAGCACCCATCTCCACCGCCTTCTGAGCCATGTAGTCGAGCCGGGCCGACTTCAACGGTGCAAACAGGTAATGGAGGTCCGCGCGTGGTGGCTGCTGGCGTGTGCGCTCCCGCACGATCAGGTCCGCACTCTTGCGTCCGGTCGGAGTGATTTCGGCCCGCCATTCGCCGTCGCGCCCGTTGAACAAGAGCACCGGATCGGAGGGCCCGCGCCTCAAGACGTTGAGGAGGTAGTTCGCCTGCGACCGGTCGAGCGGCAGCGTCGCTCCGGCAGCGAGGTCCGCCTCGACGAAGAGACGTGGGGCGGTGAAGTCATATGCGGCCATGCCCGGCGTGGTCGCGTGAGGGGGGGTCGGCTGTCAACGGTCCGGTCCCGGGACCGCATCGGCCGATGCAAAACCGCAACACGCAGCAATATTGCGTCGCAAATCCACCTTCGAATGCGGCCCGGCGTTTGCGGCTTGAAAGGCGCCACATTCCTATGCCGAAACAAAACCAAGACCGGAGGACGCGGAATCTTGCGCGCATCCGGGCACGCATCAGGCTATTCCGCATCCGGTCGCCGGGCTTACCCCGACCGGATCGAGGATGGGCGGAGAAAGGATCTCAAGGCATGTCGTTCAAGACCATCGCGGCGCTGGCCGTCGCCCTCGCCGGGACCGCGCTTTCCAGCGAACACGCCTTCGCACAGGCCGCTGCCGAGTGCGGCGAGATCCAGCAGACCCTCCAGGCCCGCAAGGACCTGATCGGTAAGGCGAACGCCGCGTCGAACTCGAAGAAGAAGATGACGCCGGCCGAGGCCTGCACCTTGTTCGGCAAGCTCCAGGCCAACGGTACCGCCGGGCTGAAATGGATCACCGCCAACAAGGAGTGGTGCTCGATCCCCGATTCCTTCGCGGAAGGCTTCAAGGCCGACCACCTGAAGGTGTCGGGTATCAAGACCAAGGTGTGCACGGTCGCGGCCCAGGCCTCCAAGATGGAAGCTCAAGCCCGCGCGCAGGCCCAGAACGGCGGCGGCGGCGGTGGCCTTCTCGGCGGCCCCGGCCTTACGGGCAGCCTGAAGATGCCGCAGGGTGCCCTCTGATCCTGTGCTGACTTTCCGGACGAGTCGGCCCAGCGCGCCCATGCGTCCATGGACGGCGTGAGTCCCCCCCAGGCGGACCGCCGTGTCGCCGATGCGGTGGCAGGACATTGGGTCGACCGGATCGCGCCGCGCTGGGCGCGGCCCTATCTGCGTCTTGCGCGCATCGACCGCCCGATTGGTTGGTGGCTCCTGCTGCTGCCATGCTGGTGGTCGGCCTCGCTCGCGGCCATTCGGTCGGGCGCCGCTTTTCCCGACCCTGTCCATCTGGTCCTGTTCTTCGTCGGCGCCGTCGCCATGCGGGGTGCGGGCTCGACCTACAACGACATCGCCGATCGGGACCTCGACGCACAGGTGGAGCGCACGCGCTCGCGCCCCCTGCCCTCGGGGCAGGTCCGGGCACGCCAGGCTGCCGTCTTCCTCGTGGTGCAGGCCCTGATCGGCCTCGCGGTGCTGCTGCAGTTCAACGGCACGGCGATCGGCGTCGGCATCGCCTCACTTGTCCCGGTGGCGATCTATCCGTTCATGAAGCGCGTCATGCCGGTGCCGCAGGCGGTCCTCGGCCTCGCCTTCGCGTGGGGTGCGCTGATGGGATGGGTCGCGGTGTTCGGCCGGCTCGATGCACCGGCCCTGCTTCTCTACGCGGGCACCATTGCCTGGGTGATCGGCTACGACACGATCTACGCGGTGCAGGATATCGAGGACGACGAGATCGCGGGTATCCGCTCCTCGGCCCGCTTCTTCGGGCGCCGGATGCGAGGAGCAATCGGTCTGTGCTACGGCGCCAGCGTCGGATTCATCGCGCTGGCTACGATCCTGGCGGGTGCAGGCCCCGTGGGACTGCTCGGCGTCGCCCTGTTCGGTGCCCAACTCGGGCGACAGGTGCTGCGCCTCGACACGCGCGACGGACGGGGTGCGTTGACGCTCTTCCGCTCCAACCGTGAAGCGGGTCTCATCCTGTTTCTTGGTCTCGCGGCGGATGCCGCGGTGACGCACCTCCTCTGAACGTCGCTCGAAGTCCGGCGACCCCTTCTCAGCAGCGGGCGCCGGAGATGATTTCGCTTTCGCCGCGATGGATCAAGGGGCGAACCGGCAGCGCGCCGGTCTTGCGACGGACGAGGAAACGCGGGCGGCGGCCGTTGAGGAGGCCGTGACGGCGGCGGGTCCGGGTCCGACCGAGGGCCACCGGGCCCAGCTGGTTCGAGATGCTGGCGAGCTCGCCGTCTTCCTTGACGATCATCCGCGGGAGGCCCGACTTGGCCGCGACGTCGCGCCAGCACGCCACCACCTCGTCCTCACAGAACGGTCCGAGGCGGGTAACGACCCGACCGGCGGCGTCGACGAGGAGAAGGTCGAAGCGATCCTCGCCGCAGGCATCCGAATCATCCTCGGCGAAAGCGAGGGCCACGCCGGCGAGCCGGCTCGGGCCGGAGCGGTCGATCACCGGGAGCCGCGACTGGGTCAGGATCGGAGCAGCGCCGACAAAGGTGGCATCCGCCGACATGTCGTTCATGTTCGCGAAAGTGTTCATGGCTCGTACACCCTGTTGGCGCCGGCAACCTCTATGGGCCACCCGTCTATGACAAGCAGATTTACGTCTAACCTCCTCAGACCAGCTTAAGAGTGAGCGTTAAGCGAGTATGGACAAGGGTGAAGCAGATGGAATGCTCAACGCTTCCTTGCTTCGATCTGAGAGATTTGTCCGTATCGAGATCTGCGCCGCTCTGCTTGTGACAACCCGCGCAGCACCCTACAACGAAGGAAGCACCGCCCTCCATGCATCCGTGCCGGGGCGACGGGCTCTTCAACAAGCGCCCAGCCTTACCTCCAAAACCGTATGGGGACGCATGTCCGATCCGATTGCCCCGGAAGCCGCACACGCCCTCGTTCCCGCCCTGCGCGAGACGATCCGCGAAGCGGCCGCCCTCGCGCTGCCCTTCTACAAGGCAGGCGGACAGACGGGCGCGCGGGTCTGGTCGAAGGCAGGCGGCTCACCGGTGACGGAAGCCGATGTGGCGGTCGACACCTTCCTGAAGGTTCGCCTCAGCGCGATGCTGCCCCGGGCCGCCTGGCTCTCGGAGGAGACCAGCGACAATCCGGTGCGACTCGATGCCGGTTTCGTCTGGATCGTCGATCCCATCGATGGGACCCGCGCCTTCATGTCCGGGCATCCCGACTGGTCGATTGCCGTTGCGCTGCTGTCGGCCGGACAACCGATCCTGGGCTTCGTTCACGCGCCCGTGACCGACACGTTCTATGAGGCCATCGCGGGCGCGGGTGCCACTCGCAACGGCCAGACCATCGCCGTCTCTGGCCAAAGCGCGGTTGAGGGGGCACGGGTCACCGGTCCGAAGCCGATGATGGACCGCCTGGCCCGAGGCGCTGGGACGAATGGCCAGCAGGCCGATCTCGTCTCCGTCGCGCGCATTCCGTCCTTGGCCCTGCGCGTCGCGCGGGTGGCCGAGGGCTCGATCGATGTTGGATTGGTCTCGCCCCATGCGCGAGACTGGGATCTCGCCGGTGCGGACCTCATCCTGCGCGAGGCGGGCGGCACGGTCAGTGACCTGCAGGGCCGTCCGACGACCTACAACCGTCCCGATCCGGTGCACGGGGAACTCGTCGCCGTATCCCAAGCTCTGCGAGACGATGTCGTGGCGGCCTTGGTGCCGCGCTAAGGGTACGCGGCGAAGGCTGCGGGAGGGGTCTGAAAACAGGAAAGCCCAGCACCTGGGCGCTGGGCTCGATCGCAACGTCGGCTTAGTGAAGCAACGTGTGGTCCACCCCGAAAAAATCAGGGCCGCCTTTGGATCAGTGATGCTCGCGCAGGGCGATCGCCTCTGGGGCCATGCCGAACCGCTCGGCGAGATGCCAGCGCAGTTCACGCGGCGAATGGTAGTTGTAGGAGGTGTCGATCAGGTGGCTGAGGTCGACGGTCTTGGCTTCATGAGCCATGGTCTGCTTCAGGTGACCCACCTTGAACGTCGCCGCATCAGTGACCGGCGAACGGACGCCGCGGCGTCGGGTATATTCAAACAACATATTTTTCTTGTGTACTTTCAATAACGTGCAGGTTCGCGTGCAGTGTCTCGGACGCATCGGACCAGATAGGCCGCGGGCGTCGTTGGGGTTGCGGAAGATGTCGGATCCCTGACCCATTCTCCCCAGAAGGGTATCGGTCACCGACGGCGGAGGCTTCGTGAGAAGCCCTTCGGGGTGACGCCAGCCCGGGGGCTGGCGCCGGGAGCGTCAGGCCGCCTGGAGGTTGCCAGCCGAGTCCTTGCCGCTGCGCTTGTCGGTCTGGATCTCATAGGAGATCTTCTGACCCTCGATGAGGTTGCGCATGCCAGCGCGCTCGACTGCGGAGATGTGCACAAACACATCCTTGCCGCCGTCGTCAGGCTGAATGAAGCCGTAGCCCTTGGTCTCGTTGAACCACTTTACAGTGCCGGTATTCACGAAATAGATCCTCGTATCGTTCGTCGATCAACAGCCTGCGTCTGCTCGACGCAAGCGGCGGATCCTCTTCGGTAGGCCTGACGGAATCAGCAGGACGTGAGACGCTTGCGGTACAAGATCCCAGCTCACCGATACCCGCTATCTCTCATGTAGTCTGATCATGCGGCCGCAACAAGGCGTTCTGGCGGACGGAAACGACGCCGGTTCGGAGCGGCCGCAGGGGCAGCCCCTGTGTTATTTGCGCGGTCGACCGCATATAAGAGTTCTTGAGCAAGCGGTTAGGCGATTTATGGCGGGCATCTCGGTTTCCCTCGAAGGGGCGAACATCCAACTCTCATTTCAGAAGGACGATCAGGCCACGGCAGTCGTGATGGATGCTCGGGCGGCCCGTGCCCTGGTACGGGCGGTGGGCCAGCTTCTCACAGCCATCGATGAACCCGACGACGGCGACCTGCCCGAGGATATGTCTGACGAAGAGATCGCGATGCTCGACGTCACCTCGTCGGCGATCGAGGTCGGTACGGACGAGCAGGGCCAGGCCGTCGTAGCCTTGCAGGCCGGCGCGCTGCCCCCGTTTCAGCTTCGCCTGACGGACGAAGAGGCCCGTCACGTGGCAACGAGCCTCTCTGAAATCTTGAGCGCGCCGCGCGACGTGCGCGCGTCGCATGGGGATCACTGAGTCCGCTACATCCGAACGCCCGGGTCGGTGGGGCCGCCCGGTAGGTAATCCGGCTCCGAGCCAGGGCCGGCCGGCTCGTCGATTCCCGGATCGTTGACGGGATAGGGTGTGCGCGGGCCGGTCGGTCCGATATCGGGCTGCTCATCCGGTGGGGGCGGCGTCGGCAGGTCACCGGGAATTCCACCCGGCAGCGGCTCGGGGATCGGCAGGCCGGGATTGGCCATCTCGTGATGGGCCATGCGAAGCCTCCTGTCTGTCTGAGGGATGTGCGGACCAACACGGCCGAGCGCGGCTGGGTTCCCGCGGCCGCGGTGACCTATGGGAGCCCGTGGGGAACTTGCGTCCCACAGGACCTGTTCAGTGCCGTACCCTCAACCTCTCGGAGAAAATCCATGTCTGACATCAGGCAGGCCAAGGTCTTGATCGTCGCCACAGATGGTTTCGAGGAGACCGAACTCACGGTCCCACACAGCAAGCTCAAGGAAGCCGGTGCGACCGTTCACGTCGCAGCGCCGCAGTCCCGCACGGCCAGGGAATCCATCCGGGGTTGGGATAAGACTGATTGGGGTAAGAACGTCGCAGTCGACAAGGATCTCGAGTCCGTGTCTCCGCAGGATTACGACGCCCTTGTGCTTCCCGGTGGCCAGATCAACCCGGACAAGCTTCGCCTGGAGCCGAAGGCCCTCGCGCTGATCCGCAGCTTCTTGGATTCCGGCAAGGTGGTCGCCGCCATCTGCCACGCGCCCTGGCTGCTGATCGAGGTTGGCGCCGCGAAGGGACGCCGGATGACCTCGTTCGCATCGATCCGAACGGATGTGGTGAATGCGGGCGCGGACTGGAGAGACGAGCCCGTCGTCACCGACAAGGGCCTGATCACCAGCCGCAACCCCGGCGACCTCGACGCCTTCTGCGCCAAGATCATCGAGGAGATCCAGGAAGGCAAGCACGGCAGCCGCGCCGCCGCCTGACCCATCCGCGATCCCGTCGCCGACGGCCGCACGCCCCGGAATCGGGCGTGCGATCCGTCGAAGCGTTGGCGCAGATGCGGGCTCGAAGCGGCCCTAGCGCTTGACGGCCGTCTTCTGCACCTTCGCCCTCTCAGGCGTCGCACCCGCGAAGAGCTCGGAGAGATGGCGCTGATCGAGGGTCTTCGCGAAATCCGGAGCCGGCTCGGCAAGCACGGCCGGGTCTGCGGGCCGCGACGTGATCGATCCGGTGGTGATCGGGTCGGGGAGCTCCGCCTGGGCGCGGAGCGAGGGGGTCGGCTCGCGCTGCAGGCGCAAGGTCCAGTGAGCGGCGGTGGAGAGCGCAGCGACCGTGAGGATCGCCTTGATGCCACCCGTCAGGAGGCGTCTCATAGTGGTCAGGCCCGAAACTACGCAGTGGCACGCGACCGGTTCCCCGGCCGATGCCCACACTTGCCCAGGATCGTTAACGACCGTGACTAAGATACAACGGGAGTCCGTCCCGGGATGGGACGGGGCCGATGAGGTGGGCCTTGCGCCAAGGCTGCGGTTCCTGTTCCCCGCGTCCCTGACACGCCTGTCGCCACCCGGCCCACTAGGCCTCACAGGGACTGCGCAGAGAACTGGTCCGCACCGCCCCGTCACGACAAGCCCCGCCACCATGCCAAGCCCGAGAGGGTTCGCGAAACCATCGGGCGCCTCGGCAGCAGGGACCGCCGATGTAGGCGGCGGCGACTGAGCCGGCAACCGGCTTCGCCCGCGTCATGACGGCTGCGACGATCCGCACGCCGCCGCGAAGGCCGTCAGGCGGGCGCCGTCGCCGGCCTCGTCCGCCCCGGACAGGCGCGCATAGAGGTCCGCCGCGCCGGCGAAGACCTGACGCCCGGCGGCATCGTCCCCGAGGAAATCGGCGATCTCGTGCATCTCGGCGACCCAGCGCTGGGCCTTGGGAAGCATGTCGGGCAGGCCGCGGGCGAAGCGCGCGAGGAGAGCCGGCTCAGTTTCAGCGAGTTCCGCCCGGAGGGCTTCGCCGGCGCCCGCCCGTTCGGCCCCCAGCACCATGAGGGCGGCCAGGGCGGTGAGGCCCTTGTTGATGCCCGCATAGGCCATCTTCAGGCCCGAGGCCGCGCCGATACCACCGGAATTCAGCCTGAGGTCGACACCGAGGTCGCGAAGAGGTCGCGCGGATTCGACCGAGTCGCCCGACACGTGGAGACGCGGACCGGGGGTGCCGGGCTTCGGCGGCAGGCCGATGATCGCACCATCGAGGAAGGCCGCACCGGTGGCCGCGACGATCCCGGCGATGCGGCGGACCGTCTCGACATTCACCGCGTTGCAATCGACGTAGACGGGCTTGTGGGTCGCGGCGGCGAGGACCGGGGCGAGGGAGACGGCGAGCGCCTCGGCATCGGCGGGCGGGACGATGGAGAGCAGGAGATCGGCCTGCATCAGGCCGGGGGCGTCGGTCTCGGTCATGCCGGCGGCGTCGGCGCGGGCCCGGGTCGCGGCGCTGCGGCCGTCGAGGAGCGTCAGGACGTCGGCGCCGTTCCCGGTCAGGCGCGCGGCGAGCGCGCTCCCCATCGCGCCGGCAGCCAGGATGGCGATCGTCGTCATGAGCCCGCGCCTTCCGAAATGCGAACGACCGCGCCGCGGCTCTCGGCCGGGGCGCGGTCGCTCAGGGATGCAAGGGGCAGGCCCGGAGAACGGGCGTCACCCGGGGCGCTGTCAGCTCAGGGAGCCGCAGAAGCGCTGGATCCGGGTGCAGGCCTCTTCGAGGGCGGCGTTGGAGGTGGCGTAGGAGATGCGCAGGTTGGGGCCGAGGCCGAAGGCCGAGCCGTGGACCGCGGCGACGCCCTCCGCCTGGAGCAGTTCGACCACGAAGTCCTCGTCGGTCGCGATGGTCTTGCCGGCCGGGGTCTTGCGCCCGATCGTCTCCGCGCAGGACGGATAGACGTAGAAGGCGCCCTCGGGCGTCGGGCACTTCAGGCCCTTGGTCTGGTTCAGCATCGACACCACGAGGTCGCGCCGGGTGTGGAAGGCCTTGCGGAACTCGGCGAGGTGCGCCTGCGTCCCCTCGAGGGCGGCGACCGCGGCCCATTGCGAGATCGTCGAGGCGCCGGAGGTCTGCTGGCCCTGGACGAAGTCCATCGCCTTGATCAGGGGCTCGGGGCCGGCGGCGTAGCCGATGCGCCAGCCGGTCATGGCGTAGGCCTTCGAGACGCCGTTCATGGTCAGCGTGCGCTCGTACAGGCCCGGCTCGATCTGGGCCGGGGTGACGAATTCGAAGTCGCCGTAGGTCAGGTGCTCGTACATGTCGTCGGTGAGCACCCAGACCTGCGGGTGGCGCATCAGCACGTCGGTGATCTTCTTCAGCTCGTCCCGGGCATAGGCGGCGCCCGAGGGGTTGGACGGCGAGTTGAGGATGATCCACTTGGTCTTGGGCGTGATCACCCGCTCCAGCTCCTCGGGCTGCAGCTTGAAGTCATGCGCCATGTCGGTCTCGGCGAAGACCGGGGTGCCGCCGCACAAAACCACCATCTCGGGGTAGGAGACCCAGTACGGACGCGGGATCACCACCTCGTCGCCCGGGTTCAGGGTGGCGAGGAGGGCGTTGTAGATGACGTGCTTGCCGCCGGTGCCGACGATGGTCTGGGACGGCTTGTAGTCGAGTCCGTTCTCGCGCTTGAACTTCTTCGCGATGGCCTCGCGCAGCGGCACGATGCCGGAAACGGGCGGATACTTGGTCTCGCCGCGCCGGATCGCCTCGATGGCCGCATCCTTGATGTGCTGGGGGGTGTCGAAATCCGGCTCTCCCACGGAGAGGCTGATCACGTCCATGCCCTGCGCTTTCAGTTCGCGCGCCTTCTGCGTCATCGCGATGGTCGCGGACGGCTTCACGCGAGATAAGGCGTCGGCCAGAAAGCCCATGGGGGGTCACTCCCGTATAGTGTATGAAGGTCGGATCGAGCGGCGCGGACCCTAGTCGCGCCGCCGCGCACGGGCAAGGGAGACCTGCCGTCGGTAGTGGGTCAGTTTGAAGAGCCTATGGAGTTCGACGTCGGATGTGGAGACGCGCGCTTCGTCGGGGCGGCCCTCAAATGGGTTCTTCTTGATTCCCGTGCATAAGGCTAGGCTGTAACGACCTTTGGTGCTGGCGCGCACAGCGCCGTAAGAGTTCACCAGTTGGGCGTAATCTACGTCCTCGCCAAAAGCTTCTTCGTTGGCTTTTAGGTATGCGCGCAGATTATCAGAGGTCACCTGCGCGCGGTCCGTCAGGCGGCACGCCACGTTCAGCATGCTTACGTTGGCGTACTCAGCGTCCCGTCCACCGACGAGGTACGACAGGACGAGCTTGCTATCGGCGTCGATCGCGGTCCATGTCCACCCGTCGCCAGCGACATCCGGCGCGGCTTTCGCCGTCGCGCCGTTTTTCTGCGTGCAGTGGGTGAAAGCTAAGATCCGATCGACCTACAAGAGTTTGGCGGCGACACTAAGGACGCGATCGTCGTAGAAAGCGGCGCATAGTTTGCCCGTGTCTACCAGCAGCTTCGCGACCGTTATTTTGCCCGCACCCGTCAGCTGAGTGACAGCGCGGATCAATGTACCCTCGCAAAGCGGTGCAGGATGCGCGCGCAGTTGGAAGCGGAGAGCTTGTTCATGGCCCTCCGTGGACACGACACTTTTGTTTATCAGTCAAGTATTCTGGTTGCTTTTCAACTCAAGGTCTCGTCGCTTTTTCGCCGCAGCGAGCATCTTCTCAACGGCAGCTTCAGCGGCTTCTTCCACAGAAACGTCCCGCTCATCCAGCCCCAGCAAATCTTTGATCTGACTTACTTCTTTCCGACGAAGAGGCGCGTCGGTTGATAAAAATTGGCGCATATCAGTCTCCCCTAACGTGCGACTTTCTATGCACAAAATCAGTGTTTAAGTCAAGATCAAAGTAATGTTTTCTAGCTATCCACACAAAGCCATCGCTTTTAGAAATGATAGCAACATCAATATCGCCGCCAACAGATTCTACAGATGACGCGAACCGTCTTCTCAGGGCTGTTATCTCTACCATTGCCCTAGCCATGAAGGCCATCTCCTCCTTTGGTAGAGCTCGGATAGTCCTCATTATTGGTTTTGTAAACTTATTTTCCCTAAAACTTGCGAATAATTCCATAAATTTTTTCATAATATCTTCGTTTTCTTTGTCTTGAATTGCCTTCTCTACTAATTTCTCATCGTCACGCACCACGTATCTATCGATCGTTTCGTGCGATCTTTTCGTTAGCAGCCGCCTAGTTGTCATGTATATATATTTTAGATACTGCTCCAAGATACCTTCCATAAATAAATGCGCCATATCTGCCTGAGCAAATGGAATGATTGCTGCTCCGGCATTTTTTGGAACATTCAGATCAATGCATCTATCCGATCGCCAAATCCTCGTCATACCCAGAGATCTACCGTCAATCACGTAATGAGCAACGCTGGGAAACAGCTCATCTTTGCCGTACCCCGTTATGACGATACCAGTAAAATATTCGGACATAGAACAATGCGTTATGTGCGCATAGCAAAGCTCGATTAGTTCATTCATAATCTGTCGAGATAGGCGATACTTGAAATGCTCGTTCGCTAGATCTTTAATCGAAGATGAAAACGTTTTACTAAATTTTTTTGAATCAAAAGGGCAAACTAAGACGTCGACTGCGTCAACCGCTGCTTTTTGATCTGATATTTCAGCGCTCAACGCCGCGTGAAAATCTGATTTGTTTTTACTTTGTTTTCCATCTTGCAGCCCGGAGATTATATCGAGCATAATTAGCTGAAAACTTAAATTCTCCTGCTCGGGTATATTAAAAATATCTGAGCTAATAAATTTTACGAAATCATCTGCATAGTCACTGAGCTTGTTAAAGCTTTTTTTCTTGATGCTATTCCGGTGCTGTTTAATGGCAACTTCCATGGAATACTCAGGAAATCGCCGGCATTGTAAATCATAATGCCGATGTCGTTGCGATGCCCGGCAGAAAATATCTTGTTAGCGTGTTTCCAAACTCGGTTCTTGCCAATCGTGACAGCACTATCAGCGGCAAGCGTTACGGCTTGCTGGTTAATAATAACGATTTCAGCTGTCATCCTTAGACCACCTTCTGGCGGCGGCTTTCCGAGGAAAGTTCAAGCGCTCATCGGCCGACAGCTTGTCAGCCCGCGCTCGACCTCCCATCAGCACGCCGCTCCTTGCGAACTCGATTGTAGGCAGGTTGGCTTTTCAACTGACGGCTGTCGAGCAGATTATTCGCTGCCAGTCGTGATATCTACGATGAACTTGGCGAGTTGGATGGGATCGCGGGGGCGCTTGCGAGTGGTCGTTGACGCATACCGTGCAGGAAGCCTTCCTGGCGTATCTTTTGAGCGCGGTTCTCCCCTGTAAAACGGGCGGCTGCTTCGCTGCCGTAGTCCTGATCTGAAGCTTCGATCAGCTGACAATCCAGCTCAAGAAGCTCGTAGCGCCACAAGGGCGGCTCCTGTTCGATTTGGTCCGCACGAGCTTTGGTCTGCTTGATCTCTGTCATAGCCCCATTGTGCCACGACCGCCCGATCTCTTTAAGGCACGGTCAACCCCGTCAGATTTCAAACGGAACCACTACTCTGCTATTGATGCATCTGTCCCCCTGCAACCCGGCGCAGGCTTGCCGTGAACGCGAACCGCCGCGGCTCCTGGGGGAGCCGCGGCGGCAAGGCAGTCGATGATGGTTCGTGCGCTGTCGGGCCGGGTCCGGGTCCGTCAGATCCCGCCGAAGACCCAGCGCAGCTTCGAGAGGAAGCCGCCACCCGAGCGCGTCTCGCGCACCTCCGCGGGCTCGTCCTTGACCGCGGCCGCCGCCGCATCGGCCTGGATCAGGCCGAGGGCCGCCGTGTCGGTGGTCTCGCGGTCGATCAGGATGAAGCCGCCGGTGTCGCGGTTGGCCGTGTAGGCATCCACCGCCACGGCCCGGTCGAGGGTCAGGGTCACGTCGGCGATGTCGTTGGCGGTGAGGCGCGCGGCCGGCTCCGGGTTGCCGGTCTCGGGATCGATCCGGGTCCGGATCGTGGTGACGACGGCGTTCACCGTCACGGTCCCGATCTTGGCGAGCAGGGTAGCGCCCGGCAGCAGTTCGGTCTCGGCCGCCCAGAACAGGCGGGCGTCCAGGCTGTCCGTCACCCGCATCGGCGCGTCCGCGGTGACGATCACCGAGCCGCGGGAGGCGTCGATCTCGTCGGCGAGCACCAGGGTGACCGACTGGCCCTCGACCGCGTGGGGCAGATCGCCGTCGGCGGTGAAGATGCGGGCGATCTTCGAGGTCCGGCCCGAGGGCTCGACGATGACGGCGTCGCCCGGGGCCACGCGGCCGCTGGCGATGAGGCCGGCAAAGCCCCGGAACTCCGAGTTCGGCCGGTTCACCCACTGCACCGCCATGCGGAAGGGCGCCGCCTGCTCCTCGACGCGCACCGGAACCTCCTCGAGGTACTGGAGCAGCGGGGTGCCGGTGTACCAGGGGGCGGCGGCGCCCGGCAGCACGACGTTGTCGCCGTTCTTGGCCGAGAGCGGGATCGCCCGGATCTCGCTGAAGCCGAGGGGGGCGGCGAAGGCGTTGAAGGCCGACAGGATCTCCTCGAACTTGGTCTGCGACCAGCCGACGAGGTCCATCTTGTTCACCGCGAGCGCCACGCGCTTGATCCCCAGCAGGGAGACCAGGAGCGCGTGCCGCCGGGTCTGCCGGGTGAGCCCCTGGCGGGCATCCACCAGGATCACCGCCACGTCCGCCGTCGAGGCGCCCGTGGCCATGTTGCGCGTGTACTGCTCGTGGCCGGGGGTGTCGGCCACGATGAAGGAGCGCTTGTCCGTGGAGAAGAAGCGGTAGGCGACATCGATGGTGATGCCCTGCTCGCGCTCGGCCTGCAGGCCGTCCACGAGGAGCGCCAGGTCGATCTCGGCGCCCTGCGTGCCGTGCTTGCGCGAGTCGCGCTGCAGGGCCGTCACCTGGTCGTCGAAGATCTGCTTGGTGTCGTGCAGCAGGCGGCCGATCAGCGTCGACTTGCCGTCGTCGACGGAGCCGCAGGTGATGAAGCGCAGGACCTCCTTGTTCTGGTGTGCGGTCAGGAAGGCGTCGTAGCCGAAGGCTTCGGGTGACTGATGGATCGTCATCTTAGAAATAGCCCTCCTGCTTCTTGCGCTCCATGGCGCCCGCGCCGTCCTTGTCGATGACCCGGCCCTGGCGCTCCGAGGTGCGGGCGGCCAGGGTTTCGCCGATGATCTCCGGCAGGGTCGCGGCGTCGCTCTCGACGGCACCGGTCAGGGGATAGTCGCCGAGGGTGCGGAAACGGACCGACACCTGCCGGGGGGTCTCGCCGGGGTTCAGCGGCAGCCGCTCGTCGTCGACCATGATGAGCTGGCCCTCGCGCTCCACCACCGGACGGGGCTTGGCGAAGTAGAGCGGCACGATCGGGATCTGTTCCTGCTCGATGTAGAGCCAGACGTCGAGCTCGGTCCAGTTCGAGAGCGGGAACACGCGCAGCGACTCACCGCGCTTCTTCTTCATGTTGTAGAGGTGCCAGGGCTCGGCGCGCTGGCGCTTCGGGTCCCAGCGGTGCTGGGCCGTGCGCAGGGAGACGATGCGCTCCTTGGCGCGCGAGGCCTCCTCGTCGCGCCGGGCGCCGCCGAAGGCCGCGTCGAACTTGTGCTTGTCGAGGGCCTGGCGCAGGGCCTGGGTCTTCATCACGTCGGTGTGCACCTCCGAGCCGTGGCTCACCGGACCGATGCCGCGGGCGAGACCGTCCTGGTTGGTGTGCACGATGAGGTCGAGGCCGAGCTCCTTCGCGCGCTGGTCGCGGAAAGCGATCATCTCCCGGAACTTCCAGGTGGTGTCGATGTGCATCAGTGGGAACGGCAGGCGGCCCGGCGCGAACGCCTTCAGCGCCAGGTGCAGCAGCACCGACGAGTCCTTGCCGATGGAGTACAGCATCACCGGGTTCTCGGTCTCGGCGACCGTCTCCCGCATGATGTGGATGCTCTCGGCCTCCAGCCGCTGGAGATGGGTGAGCCGGGCGGACCGGCTCGCCGCAGGGCTGGTGCCCGTTTGGGTGGTGAGGGGGGCGGCGCTCATCGGGCCATCTCCAGGGCGTTTGAGGTTTGTGTCGTTTCGAACGCCGCCGCTTCCTGGCCGGGGGCGACGTTCTCTTCGGGTGCGTGGACGTGCAGCCCGCACTCTTTCTTGGAAGCCTGTTCCCACCACCAGCGGCCGGCCCGCTCGTCCTCGCCGACGCGGATCGCCCGGGTGCAGGGCGCACAGCCGATCGAGGGGAAGCCGCGATCGTGCAGCACGTTGTAGGGCACGTAATTGTCCGAGACGAAGCGCTCGACGTCGGCGCGGGACCAGTCGGCCAGGGGATTGATCTTGATGAGGCCGCGGGCCTCGTCGGCCTCGGCCAGCGGCGTGTCGGCCCGGTTGGCCGACTGCCCGGCCCGCAGGCCGGTGAGCCAGCCGGCGGCGCCCGCCAGGGCCCGGCCCAGAGGCTCGACCTTGCGGAAGCCGCAGCAGGCCTGCCGGGCGGCGACCGAGTGGCGGAACCCGTTGATGCCGGACTCGGCCACGAAGTGCTCCTCGGCCTCGCGCTCCGGCGCATAGGCGCGGATGCGGATGCCGTAGGCCGATTCGGTCTCGGTCCAGGTGTCGTAGGTCTCCGGATAGAGCCGGCCGGTATCGAGGGTGACGATCTCGGTCCGGCCCTTGTGCAGCGCGACCGCGTGCGTCAGCACCTGGTCCTCGATCCCGAGGCTGGTGGTGAACACCAGACGCCCCGGCACCTGCGCCTCGATCAGGGCGATCCGGCCCTTCAGGTCGCGGTCCGCCATCGCGGACGCGAGGTCCCGCGCCGCGTGTTCCAGTTGAGAGCTCATGAAAGACTTCGCGATATGACGTGGCGACGAATGTGGCGACGGGACTTGCGTGGTGATGTGACTTGTCTGGCACCTGAAATGTTCGCTATAACGAACGCTGTCAAGGCATGGCGGCTATCGATACCGGGCAACCCCCGGGTGCGACGACCCCTTCGCCGAAACGGGCCACAGGGGCATTCTGTTGCTCAACGAAGGAAATTCCTTCTCATCGGGCGGTCACGATGTGCTGACCTGCACATCCCCGCGTCTCACGAACCCGCGAGGCCAGCTTGGATTCGATCGACCTGAAGATCCTGGCGCTGCTGCAGCAGGACGCCACCCTGTCCATCGCCACCATCGGTGAGAAGGTCGGCCTGTCGCAGACGCCGTGCTGGAAGCGGATCCAGCGGCTGGAAGCCGACGGCGTCATCGACCGGCGCGTCGCTGTCCTCGACCCGGTGAAGCTCGGCCTCGGCCTGACGGTCTTCGTCTCGATCGAGACCGCCGATCACTCGCGTGAATGGCTGGAGCGTTTCGCCGAGACTGTCTCCGCAATGCCGGAGGTGCTCGAGTTCTATCGCATGGCCGGGGACGTGGATTACATGCTCCGCGTCGTCGTCGCCGATATGCGCGCCTACGATACGTTCTATAAGCACCTCATCGCGACCCTGCCCCTCAAGAACGTCACCTCCCGGTTCGCGATGGAAAAGGTCAAATCCACCACGGCCCTGCCCCTCCCGGTCCCGCCCGCCAACGGACGCTTCACGCCGACGCTGTCGGTGGTGGCCGGGGAATAGAATTCTCTTTTGCCCTGCACACGCAGGCAGCTCCTTCTACCGTGACGTCGTTCTGTAAAACGGACAACCCCGTTGACAGCCGGCCTCTCAGGACGACATGGCTTTCCACATGGCACGACACGCGATCATCCCCCGTACGGCTCCCTTCGGCGACACCGAACGCGCGAGCCTCGACGCCGTCCTCGGCGCCGCCTCCCCGATCCAGCGCGCCTGGCTCGCGGGCTTCCTCGCCGGCCTCGACGCCAGCGGCACGCCGCAGGCCGCCGCCGTCCCGGCCGCGCCGCCGAAGGCCGCCGAGCCGCTGACGATCCTGTTCGCGAGCGAGTCGGGCAACTCCGAGAAGCTCGCCGGCGACATGGCCAAGCTCGCCCGCAAGAACGGCTTCAAGCCGAAGATCGTCGATTTCGCCGATCTCGAGATCGCCAGCCTCGCCAAGGAGAAGCGCATCGTCGCCATCGCGGCGACCTGGGGCGAGGGCGAACCGCCGGCCCGGGCCGTGCGCGCCTACAACGAACTGATGGCCGATGGCGCGCCGCGCCTCGACGGCGTGTCCTTCGGGGTGCTGTCCCTCGGCGACACCTCCTACGCGGAGTTCTGCGCCATTGGGAAGGCGCTCGACGCCCGCTTCGAGGCCCTGGGCGGGACCCGGGCCCACGAACGCGCCGACCTCGACCTCGATTTCGAGACGCCGGCCGCCGCCTGGATCAAGGACACCCTCAAGGCCCTGACCCCGCCGCCGAGCGCCGACAACGTGGTGGCGGTGGACTTCGCCGCCCGCGCCGCCGGCGACGAGGACGAGGACGCCGAGCCCAGTCGCGAGCCCCGGATCGTGGAGGTGGTCGACCACGTCAACCTGAACTCGTCGCGCTCCGACAAGGAGACGATCCACCTCGCCCTGGAATTCGAGGACGGCGCCCCCGCCTACGAGCCCGGCGACTCCCTGGAGATCTATCCGGAGAACGACCCGGCCCTGGTCGACGAGATCCTCAACGCCACCGGCCTGTCCGGTGACGCGGCCCTGCGCCAGGCCCTGCTGGCCGAGCGCGACATCACCACCCTGTCGGCCACCACCGTGGAGCGTTTCGTTAAGGCGACGGGCCATGCCGAGGCGCAGACGCTGATCGACAGCGGCGAGCTGCGCGCCTGGATCGAGGGCCGCCACCTCATCGACCTCATCACCGCCTACCCGGCGGCGCTGACGGCCGAGCACCTCACCACCATCACGCGGCCCCTGCCGCCGCGGGCCTACTCGATCGCCTCCTCCCGCAAGGAGGTGGGCGACGAGGTCCACCTCGTGATCGCGGCCGTGCGCTACGAGACCCACGGCCGGGCACGCGGCGGCGTCGCCTCGACCCACGTGGCCGACCGCATCAAGAATGGCGCCAAGCTGCGGGTGAAGCTGAAGCCGAACCGGCACTTCCGCCTGCCCCAGGACTCGGCCACCGACATCATCATGGTCGGCCCCGGCACCGGCGTCGCCCCGTTCCGCGCCTTCGTGCAGGAGCGCCGCGCCGTCGAGGCCCCCGGCCGCGCGTGGCTGTTCTTCGGCGACCGGCAGTTCACCCACGACTTCCTGTACCAGCTCGAGTGGCAGGAGGCCCTGGAGGACGGGTCGCTGTCGCAGATCGACGTGGCCTTCTCGCGGGACCAGCCCGAGAAGATCTACGTGCAGGACCGGATCACCCAGCACGCCAAGGAGGTCGTCGCCTGGCTCGACGGCGGCGCCAGCTTCTACGTCTGCGGCGATGCCACCCGGATGGCCAAGGACGTGCGCAACGCCGTGGTGAAGGCCTACCAGGACGTGAAGGCGCTCAGCCCCGCCGAGGCCGAGGCCGCCGTCGCCGCCCTGGAGCGCGCCCACCGCTACCAGCAGGACGTCTACTGAGACCCCTCCCTCCCCCGCGTGGGGAGGGACCGAGGGTGGGGGTGGTTGAGGATCGAGCGCTCGCGGCGCCTCCCGCACCACCGCCACCGCCAGCTCCTCCCCACAGGGGGGAGGAGAGCTCCCGAACCGGAAATCCCGCCATGGCCGACAAGACCACCCCCCGCACCTACGAGACCCCGCCCACCGACCGCCCGATCTCGGAAGCGGAAGCGGCGCGCGCGGCGGGTCTTGCCGCCAACGAACACATCAAGATCGCCAGCGGCTACCTGCGCGGCACCCTGGCGGACGGCCTCCTGAAGCACGCCACCGGCGCCATCTCGGAGGATGACGGGCAGCTCGTGAAGTTCCACGGGATGTACCTGCAGGACGACCGCGACATCCGGGCCGAGCGCACCAAGAAGAAGCTCGAGAAGGCCTACAGCTTCATGATCCGTCTGCGCATCGCCGGCGGCGTCGTCACCCCGAAGCAGTGGCTGGCCCTCGACGACATCGCCACGACCTATGCGGGCGGCGCCCTGCGGGCGACCACGCGCCAGACCTTCCAGTACCACGGCGTCATCAAGTCGAACCTGAAGCGCACGATGGCGGCCATCGACGCGACGCTGCTCGACACCATCGCGGCCTGCGGCGACGTCAACCGCAACGTGATGGCGGCCACGAACCCGGCCCAGACCGGGGCCCACAAGGCCGCCTACCAGCTCGCCAAGGACATCTCGGACTCGCTCCTGCCCAAGACCAGCGCCTGGCGCGAGATCTGGCTCGACGGCGAGCGCGTGGTCGGCGGCGAGGACGCGGCCGAGATCGAGCCGATCTACGGCAGGACCTACCTGCCCCGGAAGTTCAAGACCGTGGTGGCGGTGCCCCCGTCCAACGAAGTGGACATCTTCGCCCACGACCTCGGCTTCATCGCCATCCTGGACGAGAAGAGCCAGGTCACCGGCTGGAACGTCACGGTCGGCGGCGGCATGGGCATGACCCACGGCGAGACCGACACCTTCCCGCGCACCGCCGACGTGATGTGCTTCGTCGCGCCGGAGGATGCCCTGAAGGTCGCCGAGGCCGTGATGACGGTGCAGCGCGACTGGGGCAACCGCAAGGTCCGCAAGAACGCCCGCCTGAAGTACACCATCGAGCGCTACGGCCTCGCCGCCTTCCGGGCCGAGGTGGAGACGCGCGTCGGCAAGCCGCTCGCCGACCCGAAGCCCTTCGCCTTCACGGGCAACGGCGATCGCTACGGCTGGACCGAGGGCGACGACGGACGCCACCACCTCACGCTCTACGTCGCTTCGGGCCGGATCAAGGACTACGAGAACGGCCCGCAGCTGCTCACCGGCCTGCGCCGGATCGCCGAGATCCACGAGGGCGATTTCCGGCTCACCGGCAACCAGAACGTCATCATCGCCAACGTCCCGGCCGCGAAGCGGGCCGAGATCGAGGCCCTGGTGGACCAGTACGGCATGATGAAGGGCGCGAGCGCGCTGCGCCGCAACTCCATGGCCTGCGTCGCCCTGCCCACCTGCGGCCTGGCGCTGGCCGAGAGCGAGCGCTACCTGCCGAGCCTGATGGACGAGCTGGAGGCGAGCCTCGCCTCCCACGGCCTCCAGGACGACGAGATCACCATCCGGATGACCGGCTGCCCCAACGGCTGTGCCCGGCCGTTCATCGCCGAGATCGGCCTCGTCGGCCGCGGCCCCGAGCGCTACCACCTCTATCTCGGGGCCGCCTTCGACGGCTCGCGCCTCGGCAAGCTCTACGCCGAGGACGTCAGTGCCTCCGAGATCAAGACCCTCCTCGACCCGCTCTTCGCGGCCTATGCCCGGAACAAGCAAGCCGGCGAGCGGTTCGGCGATTACCTGATCCGCGACGGCTACGTGACCCGGACCGTCAACGGACCGGATTTCCACGAGAGCACGGGCGCGCTGAAGAGCGCCGCCTGATTCCCGCGCGAGCGCAACACCACCCGGCGCCGGGCGGCGACAAGCCCTCCGGCGGCCGCGGGCGCGACTGCAATCTCCGCAAGATCAGACGCGCTGCGTCGCACCATTGGACAGTGCCGCGCAGGGGCAGCGAAGTCTAACGGCCAAGCTCGAACTTCGTTAACCGGGAGCGCAACCGTTCCTGCCTCGGCCCGTTGTCTGCAGAGACAGCCGGGGAGGCCCTCATGGCCAAGCATGAGATCTTGAATTTCTTCGAACATCGGCGCGATGGCGCCTGGGTCTGCGTGAAGCCCTTCACGCTGACGACCAAGAGCAGCAGCGTCGACATCCGCCAGGGTATGCGCTTCGACTACGGCAAGCGGATCGGCGGCGTCGATCTGGCCGAGTACCTGGAGCAGCTCGGCTCCCAGTTCGGATCCTGATCCGTTCCGATCCGGCTCCGATACGAACCATCCCGGCATCGTCCGATGCCGGGCTTTGCGCTGCGTCGTCAGGCCATCGACGGCGCGCGGTACGGCGCGGCGCCGTTTTTGACGCCGACGAGGCAACAGCCTAGTTTATCGCCATGACCCGTGCAGCGGCCATCGTCCGCGACATCCCCGACGAAGCGGCCCCGACCACGCGTTGCCGCATTCTCGCGACGGCGGAAGAGGCGTTCCGGCTCGTCGGCTATCAGAAGACCACCGTCGCCGACATCGCCAAGACGCTGCGGATGAGCCCGGCCAACGTGTACCGCTTCTTCGAATCGAAGAAGGCGATCCACGAAGCCGTCATCAAGCGCCTCATGGACGACACCGAGCAGCGGGTGGCGCAGGCCGCCGTCGCCCCGAACCGGACCGCCGCGTCGCGCATCGCCGGCGTCATCACGGTGATGCACCAGGCCTGCGTCGAACGTTGCGAGGCCAACCCGCGCCTGCACGAGATGGTGGAAGCGGCCATCACCGAGAGCTGGGATGTCTGCCGCGCCCATGTGGACCAGATCGGCTCGGTCCTGCGCGAACTCGTGCAGGCGGGCGTGGCGGCCGGCGAATTCGATGTCGCCGACCCGTCGATCGCGGCGGCCTGCATCCACACCGCCATCATCCGTTACTGCCATCCCGCCCTGGTCAGCCACTACCCGGATGCGGGCGCCCCGCCCCTCGACGCGATGATCGCCTTCCTGCTCGGAAGCCTGCGCCGCGCGAACTGACGGGCCCGAGCCCTATCGCATCTCCGCGACGATGCCCTGCGCCACCGCGCGGGGGTCCGCCGCCTGGGTGATGGGACGCCCGACCACGACGTGATCGATCCCGATCCGGCGGGCCTCGCCGGGCGTCATCACGCGCTTCTGGTCGCCGGCCTCGGCGCCGGCCGGCCGGATGCCCGGGGTGACGATGACGCGGTCCGCCCCGATCCGGGCCCGCACCGCCTGCGCCTCGGCGGCACTGCAGACGATCCCGTCGATCCCGGCCTCCGCCGCCTGCCCGGCACGGCGGGCCACGAGGTCGGCCACCGGCAGGCCATAGCCGGCCTCGGCCGCATCCCCGTCGTCGTAGGAGGTCAGGACCGTGACGGCGAGGATCCGGGGGCCGTTGGCACCGCGGCCCCGGATCGCCGCCTTCATGGTCTGCGGATAGGCGTGGACGGTGAGGAAGGTGGCGCCGAGGTCGGTCAGGGCCCGCACCCCCTCCTCCACGGTATTGCCGATGTCATGGAGCTTCAGGTCGAGGAAGACCTTGTGGCCGGCGGCGGCGAGGCGCGGCACCAGGGCGAGGCCCCCCGCATAGGCGAGCCGGTAGCCGATCTTGTAGAAGGTCGCCGCATCGCCGATCCGGTCCACCAAGCGCTCGGCCTCGTCCACGGTGCCCACGTCGAGGGCGACGATCAGGCGGTCGCGCGGGTCCAGCAATGCGGTCATGGGGCTCTCCAGTTTCGCGGCGAGCGATCCCGCGCGGGGCCGCTCCTGTCAACGGGTGAGGCCGCTCGGCGGGACCGCCCTCAACGGGGCGCCATCGCCCGCGCCACCTCGGCCTTGAGAACCGGCAGGAGCTCGGCCTCGTACCAGGGATTGGCCTTGAGCCACCCGCTGTTGCGCCAGGAGGGATGGGGCAGCGGCAGAACCCGCGGCGTGCCGGGGCTCGCCAGGATCTCGCGCCAGCGCCGCACCGTGTCGGTGAGCCCGGCCTTGGAGCGGCCGAGATGCCAGGCCTGCGCGTATTGCCCGATCACCAGGATGAGTTCGAGGTTCGGCAGGCCGGCGAACAGCTCGTCGCGCCAGCGCTCGGCGCATTCCCGACGCGGGGGCTTGTCGCCCCCCTTGGCGTCGTAGCCCGGAAAGCAGGCGCCCATGGGCACGATGGCGAGGCGGCGCGCGTCGTAGAATGCCGCCGCGTCGAGGCCGAGCCAATCGCGCAGGCGGGTGCCCGAGGGATCCATGAAGGGGATGCCGCTCTTGTCGGCCCGGTTGCCGGGCGCCTGGCTGGCGACGCAGAGCCGGGCCGAGGCCAGGCCCTGGACGATGGGGCGCGGCTCCTGTGGCAGGGGCGCGCCGTAGAGGGGCGCGTCCCGGCAGATCCGACAGGCGCGCAGGCGCGACACGGTGGCGTCGAAGGCCGTCTCGGCCGGCTTGATCTCGGAGCGCATGATGCCCTCCGAGATAGGCAAACCGGACGCGACGGACGAGGGGCCGTGTCGTCGCTCCGCCTCAGGCGCCCTTCAGGCCGCTGAGGTCGAGGGGCAGCGAGCGCAGGCGCTGGCCGGTGGCGGCGAAGATCGCGTTCGAGATCGCCGGGGCGATCACGGGCACGCCGGGTTCGCCGATCCCGGTGGGCGCGGCGGTGGAGGGCACGATGTGGACCTCGACCACCGGCATCTCGCTCATCCGGGTCGGCTCGTAGGCGTCGAAGTTCTTCTCCTGCACCACGCCGTCCTTGAGCGTGATCTTGTTGCGCAGGACCGAGGACAGGGCGAAGCCCACGGCCCCCTCGACCTGGGCGCGGATCACGTCCGGATTGACCGCGACGCCGACATCCACCGCCGCCACGATGCGGTTCACCTTCACCTTGGCGTCCTCGGCCGTCACGTCCGCCACCATGGCGACGTAGGAGCCGAAGGATTCGTGCGCCGCGACGCCGAGACCGCGATTCTTGTCAGCGACTTTCTTCGGATCCCAGCCGGCCTTCTCGGCGGCGAGCTTCAGGGTGGCGGAGAGGCGCGGGGCGCCCCCCAGCAGACCGAGGCGGTAGGCGACGGGATCGGCGCCGGCCGCGTGGGCGAGCTCGTCGATGAACACCTCCATTGCCTGGGCGGTGTGGGTGTGGCCCACCGAGCGCCACCACAGCACCGGCACGCCTTCGCGGGCGTTGTGGACCTCGAAGCGATAGGCGGGCAGCGCGTAGGGCGTGTCCGAAGCGCCCTCCACCGTTGTGGCGTCGACGCCGTCCTTCACGATCATGGTCTCGAAGGCGGTGCCGATCATGATCGACTTGCCGATGGTCCGGTGCTCCCAGCCCGTGATCCCGCCCTTGGCGTCGAGGCCGGCACGGAGGCGATGGACCACCATCGGCCGGTAGAAGCCACCCGCCATGTCGTCCTCGCGGGTCCAGACGAGATGGATGGGCGCCTTGCCGCCGGTGGCGCGCACGATGGAGGCGGTCTCGGCGAAGTAGTCGGCGCTCGGGGTCGCGCGCCGGCCGAAGGAGCCGCCGGCCCACTGCGTGTGCAGCCGGACCTTGTCGGTGGTCACCCCGAGATTGGCCGCCACCACGGCCTGCTCGATCGTCTGGAGCTGGCAGCCGGCGAAGACGTCGTAGGTGCCGTCCGAGGCCTTCTCGATGGTGGCGTTCAGGGGCTCCATCGCCGCGTGGGCGAGATACGGGAAGGTGAACTCGGCCTCCAGGACCTTGGCCGACCCGGCGATCGCGCCGGCGGCATCGCCTTTCTTCGAGGCGACGAGGCCCGGCGTCTCGAGGCGCTTCCGGTGATCGGCCAGGATCGCGTCCGACGAGCGCGTCTCGGCCGCACTGTCGTCCCAGGTGACCTTGAGCGCCTCGCGGCCCTTCATGGCCGACCAGGTATCCTTGGCCAGCACGGCGACGCCGGTGGGGATCGTGACCACGTCGACCACGCCCGCCACCGCGCGGGCGGCCTTGTCGTCGACGCTCTTCACGGTGCCGCCGAAGCGCGGCGAATGGGCGACCACCGCGGTCAGCTGCCCGGGACGGCGGATGTCGAGGGAGTAGATCGCCGTGCCGTCGGTCTTGGCGACCGAATCGGTCCGCGGGACCTTCTTGCCGATGAGGGTGAACTGGCTCGCCTCCTTGAGGCGTGGCTCCTTCGGCACCGGCTGGGCCGCGGCGGCTTCCGCCAGCGCGCCGAACCGGGCCTGCCGGTTCGAGGCTGCGTGGCGCACCGTGCCGGATTCGACCGTGATCTCCGAGGCCGGGACCTTCCACTGCTCCGCCGCCGCCGCGACCAGCATGGCGCGGGCCGCAGCCCCCGCCTTGCGCAGCTGGACCCAGGAATTGGCGATGGCGGTGGAGCCGCCGGTGCCCTGGACGGGGCCGAAGGCGAAGTTGTTGTAGAGCGTGGCGTCGGCCGGCGCGAAGGTGGTGCGGATGGTGGCCCAGTCCGCATCGAGCTCGTCGGCCAGGATGGTGGCGAGGCCGGTGGTGTTGCCCTGGCCCATGTCCAGGTGCTTGATCACCACCGTCACGGTGTCGTCGGCGGCGATCCGCACGAAGGCGTTCGGCATCGGCGGCAGGCCCGAGAGGTCGGGGCCGGCGGCGGCCTGGGCGAATTTCGCCGGGTCGAGGGTGAAGCCGATGACGAGGGCCCCGGCGGCCACGGTGGCGCCGCCCAGGAAGGCGCGGCGGGACGGCACGGGCGGGGCGGCCTGACGGACCTTCAGCATGGGGGGCTCCAGTTCAGACGCGAGGGTCGGGAGATCGGGGACTGCGGTGGCGTAGCGGGCCGAGGCTCAGGCGAGGGTTCGCGCCGCCTCGTGGATCGCCGCGCGGATGCGCTGGTAGGTGCCGCAGCGGCAGACGTTGCCGTCCATGGCCCCGTCGATGTCGGCATCGGTCGGCTTCGGGTTCTGGGACAGCAGGCCGATCGCCGACATGATCTGGCCGGACTGGCAGTAGCCGCACTGGACCACGTCGAGGCCGCGCCAAGCGGTGCGCACCGCCTCGGCGACCTTGCCGGAGACACCCTCGATGGTGGTGATCTTGGCCGCGCCGACATCGCCGATGCGGGTCTGGCAAGCGCGGACGGGCTGGCCGTCGAGATGGACCGTGCAGGCGCCGCACTGAGCAATGCCGCAGCCGTACTTGGTCCCGGTCTGGTTGAGGTGGTCGCGCAGCGCCCAGAGGAGCGGCATCTCCGGGTCGGCATCGACCTCGTGGGAGACCCCGTTGACGGTGAGTTTCAGCATCTCGGCCTCCCGATCGCAGTTTGGAACGACGCTAATCGTTGCCCGATCGTAACCATGTGCGGCAGCACACCCTGGTAGACCGAATGCCATTCCGGGGGCCCACCCCCCTGCCCTGCACGCTGCCCCCGCGATCCTTCGCGGATTCGTGTTCGCCCGGCGGCACTGGGATGTGGATTCCGACAATCCGCCCGGTTCCGGCAGGCGGTTCTTAACACATCCGGCGCAGGTTCTGAGCGGTTGTATCCCGGCCTCTCGGCGGTCCCGATCTCGACCGCGATGTCCCCTCCGACGCTTCAAGACGGTGATGACCGACCTGACTGCCGAGATGATTCAGCGTGGCCGCGGCCCCTCCGCCCAGGAGGCGGCCCGCCGCCGCGAAGTCGCGCGCGACATGCGGTCGGCGCGGGAGAAGCTCACGTCGACGAGCGGGCTGGAACGTGCCTTCGATTACGAGCTGATCCGGGTCTACGCGCAGTACCGGGCGGGCGCGGTCATCCCCCTGGCGCTGCTCGGCCTCGCGGTGGCGGGCATCGCGGCGATCTGGACGCCGCCGGCCATCGCGGCGGGCTGGGGCCTCTGCCTCCTGGCGACGGTGGCGGTCTCCAAGCTGCTGACGCACCGCTTCCTGGCGCAGGATCCGGACACGGTCTCGGTGCGGAGCTGGCGCCGCACCTTCATGGCCGCGGAGTTCCTCCAGAGCACCGCCTGGGCGATGATGGTGCTGGTGGGCGCCTCCGGGGCGCGGACCTTCGTGCTGTTCGGCCTCGTCATCGTGGCCGCCATGGCGACGATGCTGGCCGCGACCCTGCCGGCCGCCGCCGGGGCGGCCCTGGTGCCCCTGTGCATCGCCGCCCTGTCGCTCCTGGCGGTGTCCCAGGACATGAACACGATGATGCTGGTCACCATGGTGGTCGGCGCGCAGCTGTTCTTCCTCGGCCTCGGACGCCGCGTCTACGCCTCCACGGTCGAGGCGCTGCAATCCCAGGCGGAGAAGGATTCGATCTTCGGCGAACTCGAGCAGGCCAAGGCCAATTCCGACGAGGCCCGCCGCCGCGCCGAGGAGGCCAACCTCGCCAAGTCCCGCTTCCTCGCCACCATGAGCCACGAGCTGCGTACGCCGCTCAACGCCATCCTGGGCTTTTCCGAGGTGATGAAGAACGAGGTGTTCGGCGTCCACGTCGCCCCCTCGTACAAGGAATACGCCTCCGACATCCACGACAGCGGGATGCACCTCCTCAACCTGATCAACGAGATCCTCGACCTCTCGCGCATCGAGGCCGGGCGCTACGAGCTCAACGAGGAAGCGGTTCAGCTCGGACACACCGTGGAGGAATGCCGCCACATGATGGCCCTGCGCGCCCGCGGCAAGAACCAGGTCATCCACGAGTTCATCGACGGCAGCCTGCCCCGGCTCTGGGCCGACGAGCGCGCCCTGCGCCAGATCGTGCTGAACCTGCTGTCGAACGCCGTGAAGTTCACGCCGCCGGGCGGCGAGATCACCATCAAGGTCGGCTGGACCTCGTCGGGCGGCCAGTACGTCAGCGTCAAGGACAGCGGGCCCGGCATCCCCGAGGACGAGATCGGCACCGTGATGTCCTCTTTCGGGCGCGGCTCGCTGGCGATCAAGACCGCCGAGCAGGGCTCGGGCCTCGGCCTGCCCATCGTGAAGGGCCTGGTCGACCTCCACGGCGGCAACTTCCAGCTCAAGTCGAGGCCGCGCGAGGGCACCGAGGTCGTGGTGATCTTTCCCGCGAGCCGCGTCATGGAGACTCTGCCGGCGCTGGAAGTGCCCGGCGAATCCCAGGCCGCCCCCGCTGAGAAGCGCGCCCGCGCCGCCTGAGGGGTCAGCCCGCGCTGCGCTCCGAGACCCCGGCCTGGGTGAAGGTCGCCATGTCCCGGTGGCAGGCGAGCGCGCCCTTGAGCAGGCCCAGGGCCAGGGCCGCGCCGGAGCCCTCGCCGAGGCGCATGCCGAGGGCCAGCAGCGGCACGAGGCCCAGGCGCTCCAGCACGTCCGCATGGGCGCCCTCCGCCGAGACGTGGCCGGCGAGGCAATGGTCGAGCAGCGTCGGGTCGAGTCGGTGCAGGACAGCCGCGGCCGCCGTCGCCACGTAGCCGTCGAGCACCACCGGTACCCGCTGCAGGCGCGCCGCCAGGATCGCCCCCGCCATGGCGGCGATCTCGCGGCCGCCGAGGCGCGCCAGGATCTCCAGGGGATCGTCGAGATGGCCCGCATGATGGGCCAGGGCCGCCTCCACGGCGGCGACCTTGCGGGCGAGCCCCGCAGCATCGACGCCGGTGCCGCGCCCGACCCAGTGGGCGGCCTCTCCGCCGTAGAGCGCCGCGTAGATCGCCGCCGCCACGGTGGTGTTGCCGATGCCCATCTCGCCCAGCGCCAGGCAGTCGGTCCCGGCGGCCACCGCCTCCATGCCGAACGCCATGGTGGCGACGCAGGCCTTCTCGTCGAAGGCCGGCCCGACCGTGATGTCGCCCGTCGGCATGTCGATAGCGAGGTCGAACACCTTGAAGCCGAGGCCGTAGGCGGCGCAGATCTGGTTGATCGCCCCGCCGCCGGCCGCGAAGTTGTCGAGCATCTGGCGGTTCACCTCCGCCGGAAAGGCCGAGACGCCGCGGGCGGTGACGCCGTGGCTGCCGGCGAAGACGCAGACGAGGGGGCGGTCGAGGGTCGGCTGGCCCTTGCCCTGCCAGGCGGCGAGCCAGGCGACGAGATGTTCCAGGCGCCCCAGGGAGCCGGCGGGCTTCGTCAGGGTGGCGTCGCGCTCGGCCACCATGGCGACCGCGTCCCGGTCCGGCCCCGGCAGGGACGCGACGAGGCGGCGGATGTCGCTGAAAGGCGTCTCGGGAGCAGTCGTCTCGGGAGGAGTGGTCTCGGAGGTCATGGAGTAATTCCGCTGGTCGGCCCGGCGCCAGGATGGCGGGCCGCCCGTCGCGGGAGCTATAACGGTCCGGGCACGGGTGGTGAAGGCGAGGCAGGGTCGCGATGAACGAGGAGGCCGAACCCGCCTTTCCGGGCGCCCGCCTGGCCTACGACCTCGCGGGCTGCCTGCGCTTCTATTCCCGCCTGCCCGTGCCGCCGCTGCCCGGCGAGGGCGATCCGCACGCGGTCCCGGACTTCCGCACCCTCCCCCGGATGCTGCCCCTGGCGGGCGTCCTCCTCGGCCTGCCCGGCGCCGGGGTGCTGCTCGCCGCCTGGGGCCTCGGTCTCGGGCCCTTCCTCGCCGCCGGCCTGGCGGTGACGGCGGGCGTCCTGGTGACGGGGGCCCTGCACGAGGACGGCCTCGCCGACGTCGCCGACGGCTTCGGCGGCGGAACCACGCCGGCCCGGCGCCTGGAGATCATGCGCGACAGCCGCATCGGCGCCTATGGCGGCGTCGCCCTGATGCTGTCCCTGGCCCTGCGGATCGGCGCCCTGGCGACGCTCCTCGACCGGATCGAACTCCTGGCGGCTCCGGCCCTCCTCCTCGCCGCCGCGCTCTCGCGCAGCGCCGCCCTGGCGCCCCTCGCCCTGCTGCCGCCCGCCCGTCCCGACGGGGCCGGCGCCGCCGTGGGACGTCCGAGCCGGCAGACCCTGGCCACCGCCGGGTCCCTCACGCTCCTCGTCGCCCTGGGGGGGCTGGCCCTCGGCCTTCCGCTGCGGGGCCTCGTCCTGATGCTCGGCCTCGGCCTCGGCGCATCCCTCGCGGTCACCGCCCTGGCGCGCCGGATGATCGGCGGGCAGAGCGGCGACGTGGTCGGCGCCGCGCAGCAGGCGGCCGAGATCGCCGCCCTCGTCGGCCTTCTGGCGGCGGTCCCCACCTGATCCGCGGCCGGACTTGATCCCGACGCCATGGCGCTGGCATGGACGGGGACGATGACCCAGCCCCGCCCCAAACCCTCCAGCCCCTGCACGAAGCTCTGCCTCCTCGATGCCGCCACCGGCCTGTGCGAGGGCTGCGGCCGGACCCGGGACGAGATCGCCCTGTGGGGCTCGATGTCGGAGCCCCAGCGCCGGGCGGTGATGGCCACGCTCGACGCACGCCTGCGGGCCGCCTTCCCGACGCGGGCCCCGACCGCGGCGGCGTCATGATCCTGGTCGGCCTCGTCATCCTCGGCGGCGCCCTGGCGGTGCTGCTCCTGTCCGACGACACCCAGCGCATCGCCGGGATGGAGCCGGATCAGTTCGCCCAGTTCGCCATGAGCGCCGGACTGCTCACCGTGGTGGCGGCGGGATTCTGGCACCAGTTCCGCAGCCGGATGCGCGCGAACCTGACGGCCCTGCTGCTCTGGGGCGCCCTCGGGGCCGCCCTGGTCGCCGGCTACGCCTACCGCGACGACGCCCGGGTCATCGGCGACCGGATGCTCGGGGCGGTGCGTCCGGGCAGCGCCGTCACGGGATCGGACGGCACGGTGACGATCACCCGGCGCAGCGACGGCAACTTTCACGTCCGGGCCGAGGTGAACGGCCAGCCCCAGGGCTTCCAGTTCGACACGGGCGCCAGCTCCGTGGTGCTCACCGCCGAGAGCGCGGCGGCTCTCGGCATCCGCCCGGCGGACTCCGAATTCAGCGTCCGGGTCTCGACCGCCAACGGCGTCACCGTGGCGGCCCCGGCCTTCCTCGACAGCCTCCGGGTCGGCGGCATCGTCGAGCGGCGGGTGCCGGCCCTGGTGAGCCGGCCCGGAGCCCTCCGCGAAAACCTGCTCGGCATGAGCTTCCTCGATCGCCTCGCCTCCTTCGAGGTTCGCGGCGACCGTCTCATCCTGCGGGACCGCTCAGCAAAGCCCCTGATATCTCCCTGACATAGACCGCCGCCGAACGATCGGGCGGCCGTTTATATTGAGGGAGGCTCCCATCTTGATCGCGGCTCCGGCGAGCGAGGCTCAGGCGGCATCCTGTGCCCTGTCCCTGCCCGGAATGGCCGGATCGGCGGCCTGATGGGCGCGGCGGACGAGCTCCACCGCCTCCCGCAGGGTCGCGAGGCCGGCTTCGGGCTGGAGGCCGAAGGTCGAGAGGTGCCGGCGGTAGGCGCGGGCACCCGGGCGGCCGTTGAACAGGCCGAGCATGTGCCGCGTCACCGCGTGCAGGCGGGTGCCGTCCTGCAGGAATCCGGCGAGGACGGGTTCGAAGGCCGTGATCGCGGCGAACGGATCGGCGGCCGGGGCGGGCTCGCCGAACAGGACCGGATCGACGTCGAGCAGAATCGCCGGATCGCTGTAGGCCGCCCGGCCCATCATCACCCCGTCGACCTCCGCCAGATGGGCGGCCGCATCCGCGATGGTGGCGATGCCGCCGTTGATGGCGATGGGCAGGTCGGGATGGGCCCGCTTCAGCCGTGCCACCCGCGAATAGTCGAGGGGGGGCACGTCGCGGTTCTCCTTGGGCGAGAGCCCCTGGAGCCAGGCCTTGCGCGCATGCACCACGAGGCCGTCGACGCCGGCCGCGATCACGGCGTCCGCGAGAGCGTCGAGGGCCTGCTCGGTGTCCTGGTCGTCCACGCCGATGCGGCACTTCACCGTGACCGGCACCGACACCGCCGCCTTCATGGCGGCGACGCAGGCGGCCACCACGGCGGGCTCGCGCATCAGGCAGGCGCCGAAGCGTCCGTCCTGCACGCGGTCGGAGGGGCAGCCGACATTGAGGTTGACCTCGTCGTAGCCGTATCCCTCGGCGATGCGCGCGGCCTCGGCAAGGTGGGCCGGGTTCGAGCCGCCGAGCTGCACCGCCACCGGATGCTCGAGCGCGTCGAAGCCGAGCAGACGGTCGCGCGGCCCGTGGATGACGGCCCCGGTGGTGACCATCTCGGTGTAGAGCCGGGCGTGCCGCGACAGGGTCCGGTGGAAGGCCCGACAGTAACGGTCGGTCCAGTCCATCATCGGGGCGACGGAGAAGCGGAGGTCGCGGGCGATCATCCGGCGGACATAACCGTCCGCGCCGCCGGCTTCAACGCGGGGCGGGTCGGCTCAGTGCTCGTGCTTGCAGTCCGGCCCGTGCACGTGGCCGTGCGCGCCGTGGTCGTGAGCCTGGTCGTGCCCGTGGGAAGGCCCATGGTCATGCCCCGCATGGGAATGGCCGTGATCGTGGCCCGTATGATCGTGGCCCGCGTGGTCGTGCGCGTGATGCCCGTGATCGTGGTGGTCGTGCGCGTGATGCCCGTGATCATGGTGGTCGTGACCGCACTGGCTGTGGTCGTGGGCCGCGCGCTCCGGCTTGAAGGCCCGGGTCACCGGGGTGGCGGCGCAGCCCTGGCCGCGGACGAGTTCGGCGGCGCTGCGGGGCACGTAGAGCACGTCGGCGGCGATCTCGGCCGGCACGTGGCTGCCGCCGAGCTGCCAGGCCAGGCGCAGCAGCCGGGCCGGGTTCTCGGCCCGGACCTCGAGCAGCGGCTCCCCAGCGGCGCGGATCGCCACGAGGCGCCCGTCCTCCAGGCGCAGGGCATCGCCGTCCTCCAGGGACGCGGCCTTCGCGAGTGCGAGGGACAGGGTCAGCCCGCCCTCCCCGGTCAGGCTCTCCGGCGGGGCCTGACGGGCGGCGTGGTCGAGAACGATCGTGTCGACGATCGCATCGGCGCGGACGGCGACCTTGCGGACGATGGCGGTGGCGCGCTGCATGGATTCCTCGCGGCGGAATGGGCGGCCGGCGCCGCCCGGATGGACCCTGATCGGCGCATCACTAGAGGGTTTTTCGGCGAAACGGAAAGGCGGGACGGAACCTTAGCCGTTCGGCGTGCATTTCTCGCGCGGAATGCTTAAGCTCGGGCGGCACGAACATCACGGCCGAAGGCCGGGTCACGACGCACAAGGGAGTCTCGGAACCATGAAGAAGCTCATTGCCGCCACCTTCGCGGGTGTCCTCGCCCTCTCGGTCGGCGCCTGCAACACCCCGCAGGACCGCGCCCTCGGCGGCGCCGGCCTCGGCGCGCTCGCGGGTGCCGCCATCGGCGGCGCCGCCACGGGCCGCGCCGGCGGCGCGCTCGCGGGTGCGGCCATCGGCGGCGCCGGCGGTGCCATCGTGGGCGCCTCCACCGCCCCGCGCTGCCCCTACGGCACCTACCGCGACGCCTACGGCGACGTGTACTGCCGCTGAGACCCGGCACCGCGCGGCCCGGAACGGCCGCGCCGGACCATCGGGCTCCCTCTCTCCGGAGAGGGAGCCTTTTTCGTGGGACGAAGGCTCACGCGCCCCGGACCGGGTCCCGCTCCATCCAGGCGAGCATGCCCGCCGCCGCCGCGCGGCCCGAGGCGAAGGCCCCCTGGAGCAGGTAGCCCCCCGTCGGGGCCTCCCAATCGAGCATCTCCCCCGCCACGAAGGTGCCGGGCCGCCGGGTCAGCATGAAGCCGGCGTCGAGTTCGCCGAAGCGGACGCCGCCCGCGGTCGAGATCGCCCGGTCGAGGCCGCGCGGGGCGAGGAGGCGCAGCGGCACCGCCTTGATCAGGGCCGCCAGGGCCGCGGCAGCGACCGGCAGCGGATGCACCGCCTCGCGCAGAAGACCGATCCCCACGGGCGTCAGCGCCGCGGCCTTGCGCAGGCGGTTGGCCAGGGACAGGCCGGGCTTCGGATCGCTGAGCGCCCGCGCCAGGGCCGCCTCGTCGACATCGGGCCGCAGGTCGAGGGTCAGCCGGGCCTCACCCCGCTCGGTGGCGGCCCGGATCCGGTGCGCCAGGGCGTAGATCGCTCCGCCCTCGATGCCGTCGGCGCTGACCACCGCCTCGCCGCGCACGCGGAGGCCGTCCAGGCTGAGGGCGATCCGCTTCAGCGGGGTGCCGGCGAAGCGCTCGGCGAAGATCGGCGACCAGGCGACGGTGAACCCGACATTGGCAGGCTTGAGCGGCGCCACCGCGACACCCGCGCGCGCGAGCACGGGCACCCAGGCGCCGTCGGAGCCGAGGCGCGGCCAGCTCGCGCCCCCCAGGGCCAGGAGCACCGGGCGGTGCGCGGTCTCGACCCGCCCCTCCGGGGTCTCGAAGACCGGGCCGCCCGCGTCCGACCAGCCGGTGAAGCGGTGGCGGGGGCGGATGCGGACGCCCAATCCCTCGAGGCGCTGGAGCCAGGCTCGCAGGAGCGGCGAGGCCTTGAAGGCCTCCGGGAAGACGCGGCCGCTCGACCCGACGAAGGTCGGCTGGCCGAGGGCGTGGCACCAGGCGCGCAGGTCGCCGGGCGAGAACGCCGCGATGGCCCCGGCGAGGGCGTCTTCCTCCGGCTGGTAGCGCGCCAGGAAGGCCGGCAGCGGTTCGGAATGCGTGAGGTTGAGCCCACCGCGTCCGGCGATGAGGAGCTTTCGCCCCACGCTCGGCATCCGGTCGTAGAGGGTCACGGCGTGGCCGGCCTGCGCCAGCACCTCCGCCGCCGCGAGGCCGGCCGGGCCACCACCGATCACGGCGGGGCCGTCCATGTCCGGGCCGTTGCGTACACTGTCAGTCATGCGTCCTGGGAAGCCGGCGGGGGTCGGCCCTGTCAAGCGTGACAGGGCGATGCCCTTGATTCGCCCGGTTCAGAGCCCCAACTGCGCCTCATCGGCTGCGGGCCCCTCTGGCGGGATGCTGCATGATGCGTTCCGTGATGTCGGAGCCGATGCTTTCTCTCCTCAAGAAGCATCGACGGTCCTGCGTCATGGTTGATTTTCTGTATTACGAGTGGCTCGGCAAGCCCGTGTGGATGTGGCTTGGGTTCCACGCCCTCGTGGCCGGGTTGCTGGCCTTCGATCTCGGACTTCTGCACCGCGACAAGAATCACGAGATCGGCGTGAAGGAGAGCCTCCTTCTCACGCTGTTCTACTTCACCCTGGGCATGATCTTCGGCGGATGGGTCTGGTGGTATCTCGGGCCCCAGGCGGGCCAGGAATACGTCGCCGGCCTCGTGGTCGAGAAGTCGCTGTCGATGGACAACGTCTTCGTGATCGCCGTCATTCTCACGGCCCTCGGCATTCCCCGCGCCGCCCAGCACCGGGTCCTGGTCTGGGGCATCCTCGCAGCCGTCCTGCTGCGGGGCCTGATGATCGGCCTCGGCGCGGCCCTCGTGCACCAGGCCGCCTGGGTTCTGTCGATCTTCGCCGCCTTCCTGATCTTCGCCGGCCTCAAGATGCTGGTCTCGAAGGAGGAGGAGCCGGGCGATATCCGCGAGAACCGGGCCGTCCGGTTCCTGCAGCGGATCCTGCGCATCACGCCCGAGTTGCACGGGCAGCGCTTCATGGTGCGAAAAGCCGACCCGAAGACCGGGAAGACCGCCCTCTGGCTGACGCCCCTGGCCCTGGCGCTCATCCTGGTGAACGGTGCCGACGTGATCTTCGCCGTCGACAGCGTGCCGGCGATCTTCGCCATCACCACCGATACCTTCGTGGTCTACACCTCCAACATCTTCGCGATTCTCGGCTTGCGGGCGCTCTACTTCGCCCTGGCGGCGATGGTGGACCGCTTCGCCTATCTCAAGACGGCGCTGGCCTTCATCCTGATCTTCATCGGCGGAAAGATCGTGGTCGCCGATACCTTCGGCCTCGTCCACGTGCCGCCGTGGGTCTCCCTCGCGGTCACCGTCGTGTTCCTGGTCGCGGGCATCGCCTACAGCCTGTGGCGCACCCGCGGCACGGTCACGGCAGACGCGCACGGGCATGACGCGCACGGGCATGACGCGCACGGGCATGACGCGCATGGGCATGGCGCCCAGGCGGTGCAGCACCGGGTGTAACCGGCGGCCGGTGTTCGGAGGGTTGCACGGGCGCCTCCCTCCCCTTCTATGAGGGAGGGAGCCACTCCAGTGCGCGCTACCGCCCCGGCAGGGCCGCGATCAGGTCCCGCAGGGTGGTGATCGTCGAGGCGTCGGCGACGCCGTCGACGCGGGCCGGGCGGAAGTGGCGCTGGAACGCCGTCACCACCGCGCCCATGCGGGCATCGAAGCTGGCGCCCACCGGCAGGTCGTAGCCGTAGAGGGCGAACATCGCCTGCAGGGCCTCGATCGGCGGTCCGGCATCGCCCTGCGCGAAGAAGCGGCCGTCGCGGATCGGGGCCGGCGGCACCCAGTGGCCGATGCCGGCGCGGGCGAGGGTCTCCCAGGGGAAGTGCTCGCCCGGATCCTCCTTGCGCTCGGGGGCGATGTCCGAATGGGCGAGGATCCTGTGCGGGGCGAGGCTCCAGCGCTTCGCGAGATCGCCGCACAGGGCGATCACGGCCTCGATCTGTGCCGGCGGATAGGCCGGCAGGCCGCCGGCATGGCCGCCATTGACGATCTCGATGCCGAGGGAGCGCGAGTTCACGTCGCTGATCCCGGCCCAGGTGCCCTGGCCCGCATGCCAGGCCCGGCGCCCCTCGGGCACCATCTGCACCACGCGGCCATCCTCCAGCACCACGTAATGGGCCGAGACCTCCGCCACGGGGTTGGCGAGGCGTTGCAGGGCGGCGGCCGCGCTCTCCATCCCGGTGTAGTGCAGGATGAGGAGGTCGACCGGACCGGACCGGCGCTCGCCGTGGTTCGGCGACGGGTGGACGCTGGTGGCGACGGGACTTTCGGGCGTCGGTTTCACGTGAGGCCCCGCTCGGTGCTGATCCGGTCATAGGCGGCGTTGATGGCCGCGAGCCGGCGGGTGGCGATGGCCACGGCCTCCGGCGGCAGGCCGCGCGCGATGGCCCGGTCGGGATGGTTCTCCCGCACCAGGGCGCGGTGGGCGGCCTTCAGCCCGGCATCGTCGACAGCGTGGTCGAGGCCGAGCACGAGATAGGGATCGTCGGAGAGCCGGACGTGGCGGGCGGCGATGCGGCGGAACGCGGCCTCGTCGTAGCCGAAGGTCTCCGCCACAGCGCGCAGGTAGCGCTCCTCCGCCTCGTGGATGGCGCCGTCCGCCTTGGCGATGTGGAACAGGCCGTCGAGCACGTCCTCCAGCAGGGCCGGCTCGTCGTGGAAGGTGGTGGCCAATTGCCGGGCATAGGCCTCGAAGCCGTTCGCCGTACCCTTGGCAAGGTCGAACAGGCGCTGCACGCCGGGCCGGGCGCGCTCGTCCACCTGCACCACCTTGGCGAAGGCCTCGACCTCGGCCGGCGTCACCACGCCGTCGGATTTGGCCATCTTGGCGGCCAGGGCCACGAGACCGGTGGTGAAGACCACGTCGCGCGGCGTGGTGCCGAACAGGGCGCCCTCGCGGTCGACCAGGAAGTGCCCCGCCACTCCGCCGATGAGGCCGCCGAGGGGGCCGCCGATGGCGAGGCCGAGGCCGGCCCCGCCGAGCTTGCCCCAGATGCCCACGCTCATCGGGCAACCCCGCGGGTGCAGGGAACGGGGCTGGAAGGGTCAGGAAGCATGGACGGTAGCGACACGTGGGATCGACTTCGGCGCGAAACGAAGCGCGTCCTTACACCGGACGCCTCCGTTTCGGCGAGGGGCGATCGCCCGGGTTGTCCGGCGCCTCAGCGCCGGGCGCAGAAGCCGACGAGCCCCTGGCTCTCGGTGGGGCAGGTCGCACTCAAGCTTCCGTCGGCTCCCGCCGTCACGATGGCGCTGCCCCCCTTCAGGCAGAGGGCCGAGGCCAGGATCTCGGTGCTCTCGCAGGTGATGCTGCAGCCGGAGGCCGGGCAGGTGTCCTGGCGCACCACCCGGAACGGCGATGCGGGTGCGGCGGCGGCCAGGGCGGCCTGACCGGCCTCGCCCTTCTGACCCGCCGGGCCGCGCTCGCCGGCCGCCCCCTTCGCGCCCGTCTCGCCCTTCGGTCCGGCATCCCCCTTCGGACCCGGCTCGCCCTTGAGACCCGTCTCGCCCTTGGGACCTGCCTCGCCCTTGGGACCTGCCTCGCCCTTGGGTCCGGCTTCCCCCTTGGGTCCGGTCTCGCCCCGGGGACCCGGCTCGCCCTTCGGTCCCTGGGGACCGGGCAGGCCGGCGACGCCCTGCGGGCCGGCGGGGCCGGTCTCGCCCCTGTCTCCCGCGTCTCCCTTCTGCCCCGTCTCGCCCTTCGGGCCGGGCTGGCCGGCAGGTCCGCAATTGGCGATGACCGCCTCGCGCTCGTCCTCGCCCGCCTTCAGGGTGGCGATGCAGTTGGTGGGCACGTAGGGCAGCCGGAAGACGAAGCGGCCCCGGCTGTCGGCGATGATCGAGATGTCCTCGTCGAGCACCACCACCGTGCCGGGCTTGCGCACGCTGCCGGAGATGCGGAGGTCGCCGTTCTCGAAGCGGGCATCGTAGACCTGGATCGGCTGCGACGCGACCTGGGGCCGGCGCACCTTGGACGCGGCCCGGGGCTCTTCGCCCCTGGGTTGGGCCGCCGTCTGCGCCGCGGCGGGGAGCCCTCCCGCGACGGTGATCAGGCCCGACAGGACCACGAGGGCACGAGCGAGACGCATGGAGTTCTCCCGGCTGATCCGCGTCTTGTGCGCGGCAGGTGAGGAGTGCTGCCCTGCCCTCGCCACAGGGTCAAGCGTGGCGCAAATGCCGGCCCGCGGGACGCCATCCACAGGCATCCACAGCCTTCCACAGGCCAAGTCCTTGAGCGGCGACGAAATTCCGAATCCCCCCGGAAACCGATTGAGTCTGTTCCTGTTTTGTTCTTAGCGTAGCGGGATGGAGCGGAGCCGATGAGACAGAGCCCTGAAGACCTTCCCGATGTGGAGACCGCGATGGCGTCGACGGACCACCCGGACGTGGGATCTCCGTCCCGGGACGCGGAGCCCGTGGATCTGGCCGCATTGCGCGACCTCGTGGCCGGGCACGGAGGGGGCTCGGTCCTCCGGGGTGCCCTGCCCTTCGGCATCCACGACGTCGATTCGCGCCTCGCGCAGGGTGGGCTCGCCCTCGGGCAGCTGCACGAGATCGCCCCCGACCAGGCGGGCGACGAGCCGGCGGCCCTCGGCTTTGCCCTGGCGCTGGTGGCGCGCCACCTCGCCCGCGTGCGGGGCGAGGCCCTGCTGGTGGTGGGCCAGGGCCACCCCCTCCCCTACGGCCACGGGCTCGCCGGCCTCGGCCTCGACCCGGGGCGGCTCCTGCTGTTCGAGGTCGCCAGCGACGGAGACGCCTACCGGGCCCTGGAGGAATCCCTACGCGCGCAGGGGCTGGCCGCCGTGGCGGGCCTCGTCGACGCCGCCCTGCCCCTGGCCCAGAGCCGGCGGCTCCACCTCGCGGCCGGGCGAACCGACCTGCTTCTCCTCGTCCTGCGGCCTCCCGAGGCGGAGAGCCCCAACGTGGCCGCGACCCGCTGGCGGATCGCCGCCGGCAAGGCCCTGCGCGACCGATTCGGCTGCATCGAGCGGCCGTGCTGGCAGGTGACCCTCGACCGAAGCCGCAACGGGCGGACCGGACATTGGCTTCTGGAGTGGGATCATGCCGCGCATCGTTTCGGTCTGGCTGGAGCATTGGCCGGTCACACGGTTGAGGCGGGCCCGGGCGCGGCCCTGTCCGACCGGCGCGTCCAGCGCTCGGGCTGACGGCGGCCGGGAAGACGGCACCCAGCAAGACCGCGCCCAGCAAGACCGCGCCCAGGACGACGGCGCTCACGGGGACGGCCCCCTGGTGGTGGCCGCGATGGAGGCCAACGGCCTGCGCTTGGTCGCGGTGGACGCCGCCGCCCGCGCCCTCGGCCTCGAGCCCGGCGAGACCCTCGCCCGGGCCCGGGCCCGGATCGGCACGCCCGTGGCCGTCCATCCCGCCGACCCGGAGGCCGATGAGGCCGCCCTGCATCGGCTCTGCCTCTGGGCCAAGCGCTACACCCCGGTCGTGGCGCCCTACGGTCCGGCAGAGGGCGCCGACGGCTTCTTCCTCGACATCGCGGGGGCGAGCCACCTCTTCGGAGGCGAGGCGCAGTTGCTGGCGGACCTCGCACGACGCCTGTGCGCGGGCGCGATTCCGGCCCGGATCGCCCTCGCGGACACGCCCGCCTGCGCCTTCGCCCTGGCGCGCCACGGCGGGGGTGGCCTCGTGGCGCCCGGATGCAACGGGGAGGCCCTGCAGGCCCTCCCGGTTTCCGCCCTGCGCCTCGATCCGGGCAAGGCGCAGGCCCTGGCCCGCCTCGGCCTGCGCCGGATCGGCGACCTCGCCGCCGCACCCCGGGCGCCCCTGGCCCGGCGCTTCGGCGAGACCCTGCTGCTGCGCCTCGACCAGGCCCTCGGCCGCCGGCCCGAGCCCCTCGTCTCGGCGGAGGACCCGCGCGACTTCGAGGCCCAGCGCGGCTTCCTCGAACCGATCGGGCAGCCGGAAACCATCGTCGCCACGGCCACGGGCCTGATGGAGCGGCTGGCGCCCCGGCTGGAGGCGGCCGGCCTCGGCGCCCGGGCGCTGCGGCTGTCCCTGACCCGCGTCGACGGGGTGGTGCGCACCCTCGACCTCGGGATGAGCCTGCCGAGCCGTTGCCCGGTCCAGCTCGCACGCCTGCTGACCCTGCGCCTCGATCGCCTCGGCCCGGCCCTCGATGCCGGCTTCGGCTTCGAGACCGTGGGCCTCGCCGTCACCGCCACGGGCACGATCGCGGCGCGTCAGGGCACGCTGGTGGAGACGCCCGCCGAGGGCGGAGGCGCCGAGCATCTGGGCGATGCCCTGCGCCAGCGCCTCGGCCGGCGGATGATGCGGCTCGGCTTCCGCGCGAGCCACCTGCCCGAGCGGGCCGACCTCGTGGAGCCCTGGCGGGCGGATCGCCCCACGCCGGCCGGCCGGTCCGATCCGGCGTCCCGGCCGCGCCTGCAGCCCCGGCCGCTGGTGCTGTTCAGCCGGGGCGAGGCCGCCGAGGACGTCATCGCCCTCGCCCCCGACGGGCCTCCGCACCGCTTCCGCTGGCGCCGGCGCCTGCACCGCGTCGCCCATGCGGACGGGCCCGAGCGCATCGCCGACGAGTGGTGGCGCGCGCCGGGTCCGCTCAGGGACTACTACGTGGTCGAGGACGAGGCCGGGCGCCGCCTCTGGGTCTATCGCGAGGGCTTCCCCACGATGGAGACGCCCGCGCGCTGGTTCGTGCACGGGCTGTTCGCGTGATGTGAGCGGGAGAGGCGCCCGGGAGAGGCCTCGGAAACTTCACGCGGACACGGCTCTGGAAATCCGCGCGCCGCGGGCAGTTCTTCGACGCGCCGCCTGTCCCGGGCCGGTCGGCTGAGACCGGCCCGGGACACGGTCCCCTACTCGGCCGCGTCGACGTAGAGCTTGCCACCCTCGGCCTGGAACTCGGCGGATTTCGCCGCCATGCCGGCCTCGCGCTCGGCCGCGCTCAAGGGCGCGGCCTCGCCCAGCACCTGGCCGGCCGCCTCCATCGCTAGCACCTCGGCGCGCAGGTCCTGCGTGATCTTCATCGAGCAGAACTTCGGGCCGCACATCGAGCAGAAATGCGCGACCTTGTGGGCGTCCTTCGGCAGGGTCTCGTCGTGGTAGGCGCGGGCCGTATCCGGGTCGAGGGAGAGGTTGAACTGATCCTCCCAGCGGAAGTCGAACCGGGCCCGCGACAGGGCATCGTCACGCAGCTGCGCCGCCGGGTGGCCCTTGGCGAGATCGGCGGCATGGGCCGCGATCTTGTAGGTGATCACGCCTTCCTTGACGTCGTCGCGGTTGGGCAGGCCGAGATGCTCCTTCGGGGTGACGTAGCAGAGCATGGCGCAGCCGAACCAGCCGATCATCGCGGCGCCGATGCCGGAGGTGATGTGGTCGTAGCCGGGGGCGATGTCGGTGGTCAGCGGGCCGAGGGTGTAGAACGGCGCCTCGCCGCACTCCACGAGCTGCTTTTCCATGTTCACCTTGATCTTGTGCATCGGCACGTGGCCGGGGCCCTCGATCATGGTCTGGCAGCCCTTGTCCCAGGCGATCTTGGTGAGCTCGCCCAGGGTCTCCAACTCGGCGAACTGCGCAGCGTCGTTGGCATCCGCGATGGAGCCGGGGCGCAGGCCGTCGCCCAGGGAGAACGACACGTCGTAGGCCCGCATGATGTCGCAGATCTCGTCGAAGCGCTCGTAGAGGAACGACTCACGGTGACCGGCGAGGCACCAGCGCGCCATGATCGAGCCGCCGCGGGAGACGATGCCGGTGACCCGGCGCGCGGTGAGCGGCACGTGGGCGAGGCGCACGCCCGCATGGATGGTGAAGTAGTCGATCCCCTGCTCCGCCTGCTCGATCAGGGTGTCCTTAAAGACCTCCCAGTCGAGCTTCAGCGGGTCGCCGCCGACCTTCTCCAGCGCCTGGTAGATCGGCACCGTGCCGATCGGAACGGGCGAGTTGCGCACGATCCACGAGCGGATGTTGTGGATGTTGCGGCCCGTCGAGAGGTCCATCACTGTGTCGGCGCCCCAGCGGGTCGCCCAGACCAGTTTCTCGACCTCCTCGGCGGCCGACGACGTCACGGCGGAATTGCCGATGTTGGCGTTGATCTTCACCAGGAAGTTGCGGCCGATCGCCATCGGCTCCACCTCGGGGTGGTTGATGTTGGCCGGGATGATGGCGCGGCCGCGGGCCACCTCGTCCCGGACGAATTCCGGCGTGATGAAGGCCGGCAGGGCGGCGCCGAAGCTGTTGCCGTCGGCCAGCGCCGCCTGCGCGCCCTCCAGCATCGTCTGGCGGGCGAGGTTCTCGCGGTTGGCGACGTAGATCATCTCCTCGGTGATGATCCCGGCGCGGGCGAACTCGTACTGCGTCACCATCTGGCCTGGGCCGGCCTTGCGGATCTCGCGGGTGGCCGGACAGGGGGCCACGAGCTTGTCCTCGGGCACGAACCCGTTGTCCTCGGGCTTGACCACGCGCGGGGTCACGGTGGCGTAGCCGCGCCGGGCGATCCAGGGCTCGCGCACCAGCGGCAGGCCGGCATGCAGGTCGATCTTGGCATCCGTCTCGGTGTAGGGGCCCGACGGATCGTAGACCCGCACCGGGGCCTCCTTCGGATCGCTGAGCGTGATCTCGCGGAACGGCACCCGGATGTCGTCGTGCCCGGCCACGGGAGCGTAGACCTTGCGCGAGCCCATGATCGGGCCGGTGGTCACCGCCTGGGGCTGACCCTGCGGAAGATCCTTCGGGAGAACGGGTGCATTCATCGGTTTCGCTCCTGGCGTGGGAGACGATCCGGACTCGCGTCGAGCGGTGTTGGATGGGACGACGCCTGGATCTTGCGCGCCGCTGCTACGAATTCCCGTCCCTCCGCCGGTACGAACCGGATCAGGTTCAAGGGTCAGGGCGACGCGCCCAATCTCAGCCCCCGCACTCGGAGCCCCCCTCGGAATGCTTCTAGATTCGAGGTCTGCGGCGGTTTTGTCAATCGCCGGCCCGATGAAGTGCGGCGGAATAGGGTGCGAACCGAACTTTATCGTCAGGCCCCGCGTTCGGTTACCAGAAGTTCGGTCCTCGGGATCGACATGCGAACGACAGGCTCTCCCATGAAGCGCATACTCCTGGCATCGGCCGCCCTGGTCGGGGCCCTCTCGATGATTCCCGCATCCGCGGACGCACGTCCGGGCGGTGGCGGCGGTGGCTTCCGTGGCGGTGGCGGCGGATTCCACGGCGGTGGACTTGGCGGCGGCGGCGGATTCCGCGGCGGCAACTTCGGTGGTGGCGGCTTCCGCGGTGGTCTCGCGCAGGGCGGCGGGTTCCGCGGCGGCAATGTCGGGGGCAACTTCGGCGGCGGCGGCTTCCGCGGCGGCCTCGCGCAGGGTGGCTTCAACCGCGGCGGGTTCAACCGCGGCGGGACCATCGGCGTCGGCGCGGGTGCCGTCGGCGCCGGAGCGGGCCTCGCGGCCGGCAACGGCTTCCGGGGTGATCGCGGCGGCTTCAACCGCGGTGGATACAACCGGGGCGGCGCCTATGCCGGGCGCGGCTACGGCTACCGCCGCGGCTACGGTGGCGTCGGGCTCGGCCTCGGCCTGGGTCTCGCCGGCGCCGGGATCGGCTACGGCCTCGGCAGCGCCTATGGCGGCTACTACGGCGACGATTACTATGCCGGCGGCTATGCGCCGGCCTATTACGGCGGCTCCGCGCCCTACGGTGGCGGCTATGCCGCGACGGGCTACGAGGCCGTCCCGGAGGTCGCGACCAGCGGCGAGGACGTCGCCTACTGTGTCCAGCGCTTCCGGTCCTATGACCGCCGCACCGGGACCTATCTCGGCAATGACGGTCAGCGTCACGCCTGCCCGTAACGGTTGACGCGTCGCAGCAGGATCGAAGGGCTCCGCCGCGAGGCGGGGCCCTTTCGCATTTCCGGTCCCAGGTTCGTGGACGCCGTGGGCAGTCCGGCCTCAGGAGCCCTGCAGGCTCTCGGCGAAATCGTCCGGCACCTCTCCGAAGCTGCCGAGGATGGACGCGCTCTCCAGTTCGCCCGTCTCGTCGTCGGCTACGACCTTGATCGCCGCCGTGCCGGGGAAACGGGCGGCCATCGCCTCGGCCTTCTTCAAGGCCCCGCTCTCCGTCACCGCCACCTCGCGGTCGCCCGGCGAGAGCCGCTTGCGCTTGAGCACGAAGGTCTGCACCAGGAACGTCGTCTTGAGGGCCATCGCAGGGTCTCTCCACCGGGCCGCGCCGGATCGCGTCGGATCCGGAGGCCGAGCGCACCTAGCACGAAAGCCCACTTCCTACGCGGCGCGAACGCCGCGGTCGGGCCGGGACCGGCCGCCTCCGCTCAGGCCGACCGGTTGCGAGGGGCCTCGCGCCGCTGGATCAGGCGCGCCCCGTCCCAGAGTTCGACCGAGCGGCCATCCAGGAAGGCCCGCGCCCGCTCCGGGGCCTCCGCCTCACGACAGCCCGCAAGGGACTCGGTGCGAAGGACGCGGCCGGCCTGGTCCAGCAGCCGCACGCGGGAGGCCGATGGCGCCCCCTGCCCCGACGCATCGTCCCGCATGACCCGCGCCCGCCTCGACGATCGTGACGAGCCGGGGCGCCGCCTCGCACGCGAGACGAACCACGCGGCACCTCCGCATGCGCCGCAACCGTCCGGCTCAGCGCGTTGACGGACACACCGCCGCGACACGTCCGCCGCCACGCCGTTAAATCTCCCGTGCGTCGTGCCCCTCTGACCGGTGGGATCACCACAGGCGCACCAACCGAAACCCCGCGATCACGTCTGCGAGATCGATGCCGCACACCGTCGTCACCAGCAGGCTCGCGCGGAACAGCGGCCGGGTGAAGGCCGCCGAGATCAGGAAGAGGCCCAGCAGCACCAGCCCCGAATGCCGGGCCATCTGGTCCGCGAAGGTCCAGGGCGCGGTTGGCGGCGAGGCCGGCGGGCCGGAGAGCCAGGGTCGGACGATGTCGTAGCCGTCGAGCCCCGGGATCGGCATCAGCCCGAGCACCAGGGCGGTGCCCTGGAACAGCACCGACACGGCGAGCACCGCACGCAGCGTCTCCGCGCCCGGGCTGGCCAGGGCGTAGAGCAGCGCGAGCACGACGAGGAAGAGGACGCTCATCGCCGGGCCGGCGGCGGCCACCGCCGATTGCCGTCCCCGGCTCAGCCCGGATTCCGGCGGACGACCGAGGCTGCCTGGCATTCCCACGCCGCCCGGAAATCCGACGCCACCCATGATGGTGAACAGCGCCGGCAGCAGCATGGTCGCCACGGGGTTGGGGGCCCGCAGGGGATCGAGGGTGAGCGCGCCGGTCCGGGGCAGGCCCCAGAGCAGCGCGGCCCGGGCATGGCCATACTCGTGCAGGCAGAGGCCCAGCACCCAGCCGGACATCAGGAAGACGAAGGCCGCACCCGAGCCCGCGAGCGCGCCGGCACCGATGCCGAAGCCGACCCCGCAGAAGATCAGCCCGACGAGGAGCGCGTTCGCGCTGAGGCGAGGAGCGCCCATGACCTCCGCGCGACCGGACGCGTCCCTCATGCCGCGGCGCGCCGGACCGGTGCGGGCGCGGCGGACCGGTGACGGGTCCTCAGGGGGCGGCTCGTGGGCAAGAGGAAGCTCTTGGGCAAGAGGAAGCTCGTGGGCAAGAAGCGTCTCGTGGGCAAGAGGAAGCTTCGGGGAAGAACGGGCGCAGGAGCATTCACGCGACGCAACATCGCTGGTGACACGCCAAAGTCCAGCCCTACCTCTCGGGGACGCCCCAGTGTCCCCTCCATCCCCAGGGTCCGGCGCGGTTCGGCGCCCCGCCGCGACGGTTCGGGGTCGTCGCTCGGTCGCGGCCTCACCCTTCATCGAGCGCATGCGTCTTCTCGCTTCCCTCGTGGCCACCGCCTTCCTCGGCCTCGCCGTCCTGGCCATGACGCTGCTGACCGTCTTCCAGCGGCACCTGATCTATCCCGGCGCCTTCCGCAGCCAGGCGCCCGCCCCCGCCCGGCCGGCGCCGACGGGCACGGAAGCCATCAGCCTGCCCACGGCCGACGGCGAGCGCCTGCTCGGGTTCTGGCGGGCGCCGGAGCCGGGCTGTCCCGTGGTGCTCAGCTTCCACGGCAACGGCTCGCGGCCGGAGCCCGCTGCGGCGCGCTTTGCCGGCGGGCCCTGGCGCATGGCGGGCTGGGGCGTCCTCGCCATCGCCTATCGCGGCTATCCCGGCTCGACCGGGAGTCCGAGCGAGGCGGGGCTGATCGCCGACGGACAGGCGGCCTATGCGTGGATCCAGGCGCGGGTCCCCGGAACTCCGGTGCTGCTGCACGGCCACTCGCTGGGGGCTGCGGTGGCGGTGGCCCTGGCCGAGACCCGGCCGCATCTCGGCCTCTATCTCGAGGCGCCCTTCGACTCCCTCTCCGCCATCGTCGCCGGGCGCTTCCCCTTCCTGCCGACCGGCCTGCTCCTTCGGGATACCTTCCGGTCCGACGCGCGCATCGCCGCCGAGGGCGGTCCCCTCGTCATCGTCCACGGCCGGGACGACCCGGTGGTGCCTCTCGCCCATGCCGAGCGGCTGGCGGCGCAGGCCGGTCCACGGGCGCGCCTGATGGTCATCCCCGGCGACCACGTCTCCATTCTCGGGACCCGGGACCGCGAGGCCGCGGCCCTGTTCCAACCGAACGACCCCGCCTGCCGGACGCTTGTTCCGGCAGCAGACCACTGACGCACGCATCCGACGGGAGACACCCTTGGGACGACGAGCCCGGCTCTGGCGCGACGACGACCCGGCGACGCATGGTCCGCAGGCCAAGCCTCCGGTGATCTGCCCGCTCTGCGAGCGGCCGATCCCGCCCCATGCCAAATCCAGCCTGCACCACCTGACCCCGAAGCTGAAGGGCGGGGCGCGCGCAGGCACGGTGCGCCTGCACCAGATCTGCCACTCGGCGATCCACGCCCGCTTCAGCGAAGCCGAGATCGCCCGCCGCCTCGCCGACGTGGAGGCCTTGCGGGCGGCGCCCGAGATGGCGGAGTTCCTGGCCTGGGTCCGCACCAAGCCGGACGATTTTCACGCCGCCACCCGCATGACCCGCGACCGCCGGGGCGCCAAGCGCGATCCGCACTGAGGCCTGCGGGGCGCAGCCGGCCCTGCGGCAGGCGCCCGCGCAGGGAAACGCGGCACCGCCCGGAGTGCGAGAAGCCGCGGCCCGGCCTTTACCTTCCGTTCGGCATGATCGGCCGGCGGCTCCCAGCGTATCGCCATCCTTAAGACCTGGCGCCCAAGGATCGCGGTCCTGTGGGCGGGGACGGATCATGGCGGCGGTCGGGGTGGGGCAAGGAACGGCGCAGGGAACGGGGTCGCGGATGGCGGGATCCCCGGAGGATTCCGCCCGGCTCGCCTGGGTGGATGTCGCCAAAGGCCTCTGCATCATCCTCGTGGTCATGATGCACTCGACCCTCGGCACCGGGATCGCGATGGAGGGCGAGGGCTTTCTCCACACCGTCGTGGCCTTCGCGCGCCCGTTCCGCATCCCGGACTTCTTCCTGCTGTCGGGCCTGTTCCTCGGCCGGGTCATCGACCGCGACTGGCGCCTGTTTCTCGACCGGCGCCTCGTGCACTTCGTTTATTTCTACGTCCTCTGGGTGCTGATCCAGTCGGCCTTCAAGTACGGCGCGATCACCGACGGAGCCGGGCCGGGCGCGTTCGTCGCCCATCTCGCCCTGGCGGTCGTCGAACCCTACTCGACCCTGTGGTTCATCTACCTGCTGGCGGTGTTCTCGGTGCTGACCAAGGCCCTGCGGTCGGTGCCGACGGCCTGGCTCCTCGGCGGTGCGGCGCTGCTTCAGGTCCTGCCGCTCCACACCGGGTTCGAGCTGATCGACGAGTTCTGCGACCGCTATGTCTGGTTCCTGGTGGGCTACCTCTTTGCCGCGCGCATCTTCACCTTCGCGGATCTCGTGCAGCGCCACGCCCGCGCCGCGATGCTCGGACTGGCGCTCTGGGCCGTAGTCAACGCCGCCCTGGTCTTCGTGCCCACGGGCTTCCGGGCCGTGCCGGCGCTGGCGAACCTCCCGGGGCTCGCCCTCATCCTCAGCGGTGCCGGCGCCCTCGCGATCGTCGCCGCCGGGGCCCTGATGTCCCGGGCCGGCGGGCCGGTGACGGCGGCGCTCAGGGCCTGCGGCCAGCGCTCGATCGTGATCTACCTCGCGTTCTTCCTGCCGATGGCCCTCACCCGCACGCTGATCGTGAAGTCGGGGGCGATCAGCGATATCGGCTGGGCCAGCCTCGTCGTCACGGTGGTGGCGATCCTGGTTCCGCTGGCCTTCGAGCGGATGATCCGTCACACGCGCCTGGCATTCCTGTTCGTGCGACCGCGCGCCTTTCACATCGTCGGCGCCCGCCCGCGGCCGGACGCTCCCGCCCTGCGCGCGGTCTGAACGCTCAGGCCGCGGCTTCGACCCGCGGGCGCACGAGGCGATCGAGGAAGTTCCCGATCTCCGCCCGCCGACGCGCCGGCTCCAGCAGCTCCGGGCCGAGCCGGTGACGGGCGATCAGGTCCCGTTGTCCTTCGGGATTCGCATGGATGCGGCAGAGGTCGGCCGCATAGGCCTCCACCGCCGCGCGGTCGGGCAGCGCGCCGGCCGCCACCACAGCGTCCGCGCTGAGGCGCAGCATCGCGGCCAGGGCGTCGAGGTCGAGTTCGGGGTGGTACTGCGTACCCCAGAACACGCCGGCCCCGTGTCGGATCTCGATCGCCTGGACCGACAGGACCTCGTTGCCCGCCAGCACGGTGGCGTGGGCCGGCGGCGTGATGACGGCGTCGAGATGCAGGGCGGGAGCATCGAAGCGCTCGCCCCGCCCGGCCAGGAGTGGGTGCGCCCGTCCGGCCTCGGTGCGCACGAGATCGCGCGAGAACCCGTATTCCGGCCCCTTGGGATTGCGGGCCGCATGGCCGCCCGCCACGACCGCGGCGACCTGGACGCCCCAGCACGAACCGAAGATCGGGAGCCCGGCGGCGAGGGCGTCGCGCACGAGGGCGATCTGGCGCCGCACGGCGTCGGCCTCGTCGCAGACGTGGAGGGTCGATCCGGTGAGGAAGAGGGCGTCGAAGCCGGCGAGCGTGGTCCCGGGGGATAGGGCCGCGTCGGCGTCGGCCGGGTTGATCAGGGTGCAGCCGACGCCCGGTGAGATCTGGCGCAGGACCTCCGCATAGGCCTCGGCCGAGGTCACGCCGGTGCCCGAAACGTGATCGGCCCGTCCGGACCGGTCGTTCCCATCGGCCACGAGGAGGTGCAGCATGGATCCGGTCCCACCCGGCCCGGGGGCCGGCCAAAGGGACGGGGAACGATCCCTTCCCGCCCTCGTTCCCGTCAGGCCGGACGCCGGATCGCCGCATGGCGCTCCGCGTCGATTCGCACCGAGCGCACACGATCGGAGGCTTCGATGGCCATGCGACGTCCCGAGACCGCCCCGCGCGTTCGTGCTCGCCCGCGCTGTGCGTCCCTGGTTCTCGCCCTCGCCGGGCTGGTGCCTAGCCTCGCTTCGGCGCCCGCCGCGGCCCAGTACATGGCCCTGACCGCCCCCGCGCCGAGACCGGCCGCGCCCGAGCCGCCGAAGCCGGTTCCGCCGCCGGCCCGCCCGGCGGAGCACGCCTTCAACAGATCATTGCCGAACCAGCGCACGGGGCATGGACGCGAGCGCGTGGTGCGCGACATCTGCATCGGCTGCGATCGCTGACCCCAGGTCGATCGGGATTTCGTTCAAGATTCCGCGCGCGCGCCCCGCGTGATCGCCTCCACCATGCCTTGCGACAGCCGCACGAACTGGCCGGTGCCGTGCCCGCGCGCGTCGAGGAGTTCGGCGAAGACCGGCTTGGCCGGCTCGTAGGCCAGGGCTTCCCGGGACCGCGGCCGGCGGCGCTTCTCCCGCAGGCGATCGGCAAGGGCGGCAGGAACGAACGGATCGCGCAAGTCCGGCAGGCTCCTCGTCACGGCTCGCGCGGGCTTGAGCCCGCCGAGCGAGGCCCGGGCTTAGGTCCACGGTGGTTGCCGGAAGCTTAAGGCCGGGCCGCCCGTCACGCCCGGAACCCACGATCACGGAACCGTATTCCCGCGGGCGGGGTTTGGTCTGCCGAACAGGGAGAATACTTGATGTCTGACAGCGTGTTGGCGACCGTGACCGTTCCGTCTCTCAGAGCCGCTCGCGTGGCGCGGGATCGCCTGTCGCGCGCCGGCTTTGCCCGAAACAGCATCGAGATCGACCGCCTGGACGACGACGCCTTCGCGGTGTCGATCGCGACCCGGCCGGAGAACCATGCCCGGGCCGAGCGCATCCTCAGCGGTTCGCCCCTGGGCAACGACCTGCGGGCCGCCGGACAGGCGGCGGCGAGCCGCTTCCAGGACAATCGTGGTCTCGCCCTCGGTCTCGCCGCCCTGGCAGGCTTCGCCCTGTTCGGCCTGATGCGCCGGGACTAAAAGGACCCGCAGGATCCTCGCTCCGCCGGCTCCGGCCGGGGGAGCCGACCGGAGTGAGGCGTGGCGAGCCGTTACGGGCTGGAGATCCGGGCGGCGACTGTCGGCGACGCGGCGGGCCTCGCCGAACTCCTGCGCGGGTCCGGCCACCCCGTCGCCGCCGAGACCCTGGCCGAACGGATCGAGGCCGTGCGGCACGGCGCGAGCGCGGCCCTCGTCGCGGTCGAGTGGGGGCCGCCGAGCGGCCTCGTCGTCCTGCACTGGTATGCGTCCCTCGCAGCCAATCTGCCGACGGCGCAGATCACCACGCTGCTGGTCGACCCCGACGCGCGACGGCGCGGCCTCGGTCGACTCCTCCTGAAGGCGGCCTCGCAGGCGGCGCGCTCGGCCGGGTGCGGCGAGATCGAGTTGGTGACCGGACTCCATCGGACGGACCTGCAGGCCTTCGGTGCCGCCACCGGATTTACCGATCGAGGCGCCGTGTCGGTCCGGCCCCTCCGCAAGAAGGGGTGAGCGGAGCCGGGCGGTCCCACCGGATCGCCGGGACCGGGCGGCGGCCGGCGGGGTTGCTTCCACGGGTCCCGCCACCGCGGCCACCCCCTGAACACCCGGTGCACGAATCGCGAGGCTCGTCGAATTTCCCCTGGTTTTTCAAAGCTTTGAAAAATCAGCCGGTTAACACCCCTTAAACCCGCCGCAATTACCGTGCGCAAGCAGGGTCGCTCGAATCGCGAACGAACCTTGGGGCAGACGGGACGCATGGCGAAGGGACGTGGCGGCACAGGCCGAGGGGAGCCGAACTTCGACGTGCCCGAGGGCCGCGTCGGAGACCCGGCCGATCTCGACCTGCGGCTCTCGCGCGCCGATCGCGCGGGAGGCGGCGTGGCACGAGGCGGGTCAGGTTCACAGGGCGGCCGCGGCGCGAAGAGCCGTGCCCCCGCCCCATCGCGGGCGCTGCGCAAGGCGCCGCGCCGGGCCCGCCGCTCGATCCTCGGCCGGCTCGTCTACGGCGTCCTCGTCCTCGGCCTCTGGGGCGTGATCGGCATCGCGGGGCTCGTGGCCTATCACGCCTCGCAGCTGCCGCCGATCGACCAGCTGGCGGTGCCCAAGCGTCCGCCCAACATCGCGATCCTGGCGAGCGACGGCTCGCTCCTGGCCAATCGCGGCGAGACCGGCGGCCGGGTCGTCAGCATCAAGGAATTGCCGCCCTACCTGCCGCGCGCCTTCGTGGCGATCGAGGACCGGCGCTTCTACAGCCATTTCGGCGTCGATCCCGTCGGCATCGCCCGCGCGGTCGCCCAGAACGTCACCCGCCGCGGCGTCTCCCAGGGCGGATCGACCCTGACGCAGCAGCTCGCCAAGAACCTGTTCCTGACGCCGGAGCGCTCGGCCTCGCGCAAGATCCAGGAGGCGATCCTCGCCCTCTGGCTGGAGCACAAGTACAGCAAGGACGAGATCCTCGAGCTCTACCTGAACCGCGTCTATTTCGGCGCCGGCGCCTACGGGGTGGAGGCCGCGGCCCAGCGCTACTTCGGCAAGCCGGCGAAATCCGTGACCCTGGCGGAGGCCGCGATGCTCGGCGGCCTCGTCCAGGCGCCCTCGCGCCTGGCGCCGAACCGCAACCTGCCGGCGGCTCAGGCCCGCGCCGCCCAGGTCGTCGCCGCGATGGAGGAGCTGGGCTTCGCCAAGCCCGCCGAGGCCAAGCTGGCCCTGGCGAGCCCGGCCCGGCCCGCCGGCGTGCGCGGCGGCGGCTCGGCCAACTACGTCGCCGACCTCGTGATGGACGTCCTCGACGACTTCGTGCAGAAGTTCGAGAGCGACATCGTCATCGCCACCACCGTCGATACCGGCCTCCAGGGCGCCGGCGAGAAGGCGCTGGTGGGCGAGCTGAACCAGAAGGGCGGCCGCTACAACGTCGCTCAGGGCGCCCTCGTCTCGATGAAGCCGGACGGAGCGATCCGCGCCCTGGTGGGCGGGCGCGACTATGCGCAGAGCCAGTTCAACCGCGCCACCACGGCCAAGCGCCAGCCCGGCTCGTCGTTCAAGCCCTTCGTCTACCTCGCGGCGGTCGAGCACGGCCTGACCCCCGACACGGTGCGGGACGACGCACCGATCAGCATCAAGGGCTGGAGCCCGGAGAACTATTCCCGCGATTACCGGGGACCCGTGACCCTGCGGGACGCCCTCGCGCTCTCCCTGAACACCGTGGCGGTCCGCCTCGGCCAGGAAGTCGGGCCCAAGACCGTGGTGCAGACGGCCCAGCGCCTCGGCATCTCCTCCCCGCTGCAGGCCAACGGCTCGATCGCGCTGGGCACCTCCGAGGTGACCCCCCTGGAGATGGTGGGCGCCTACGCCGCTTTCGCCAACGGCGGCACGGGGGTGATCCCCTACATCATCGCCAGCGTGAAGAGCGCGGACGGCAAGGTGCTCTACAAGCGCAAGGACGGCGGGCTCGGCCGCGTCATCGACGCCAACGCGGTCTCGATGATGAACGCGATGATGCACGAGACCTTCGTCACCGGAACCGCCAAGAAGGCGGAGGTTCCGGGCTGGGACCTCGCCGGCAAGACCGGCACCAGCCAGGAGTTCCGCGACGCCTGGTTCATCGGCTATTCGGCCACCCTGGTGACCGGCGTCTGGCTCGGCAACGACGACGGCGAGCCGACGAAGAAGGTCTCGGGCGGCAACCTGCCGGGCGAGATCTGGAAGGCCTACATGACGGTGGCGCTGAAGGGCCAGAGCCCGGTGATGCTCCCCGGCGCCAACCGCTGGCGCAACCGCGGTCCCGCCGAACCGGCGGTCACCAACAGCACCCCGGGCGGCCTGATCGGTGCCCTCCTGGGCGAGCCGCAGGCGGCCGCCCCGCCGCGCCCGGCCGCCCGCCACGCGGATGCGAGCCGCGGCCCGAGCCAGGACGACCGCAACTTCCTCGAGAAGCTGTTCGGGGTCGGCGAGTAGCGCCAGCCCCTGGCCCGGGTCCGGATGATCCTCGCGGGGTGACGGGTCCGGGCTTCGTACAGGCTGAGCGCGGACCTGCTGATGCGGGTCCGGCTGCCGTCCAGCCGGACCCGTGTCAGCCGTCCGCTCCCCAGTTCAGCCCGTGCTGCGCCTGGAAGGCGGCCAGCGTCGGGACGGAGGCTTCCGCATCGGCGAGGGCCACGTAGCCATCGGGCCTCACGAGGTAGAGGGCGTCCCGGGCGAGGCCCACGTGCTCGGCTTCGGGGCTCCAGGCAAAGACGTGCAGGCCCAGACCCTGCTGCGCGCACCAGCGCGCCAGGTCCGGTGCCGCCGCCCCATGGACGTGCACCCGCCATTCCGACCCCACCACGTCCGCGCCCGCCACCCAGGGCAGCCGATCCCCGCCATGGATCCGGCCCGCCCGGCCCGCGCTGAGCGCACTGTGCCGATAGGCCAGAGCGATCTGCGAGATCGTTCGGAACAGGGAGCGCCGGAGGGCCGGGGATCCGGCGACGAGCGGCGCCAACAAGGGCGCGAGCCTGGTCCGCCAGAGCTGCGCCAGGGGGTTCTCCGACGTCGCCAGGGTGAACACCCGGTCCGTCGTCGCGACGAGGCGGCGGGCGAAGCCGATCCGCTCGGTCTCGTAGGTGTCGAGCAGGGCATCGTCCGCCCGCCCCCGCAGGCAGGCGGCGAGTTTCCACCCGAGGTTCATCGCGTCGCCGATGCCGGTGTTCATGCCCTGCCCGCCGGCCGGACTGTGGATATGCCCGGCATCGCCGAGTAGGAAGGCGCGCCCGTCCCGGAAGCGGGCGGCGACCCGGTGATGCACCCGGTAGGTCGAGAACCAATTCACGGTCCGCGGCGCGATCCGCAGCCGCTCCAGCGCCGTGGCGGCGATATCGTCGAAGGTCAGGCTCTCGCGGCGGCCGGCATGATCATCGAGCACCGTCCCGACGAGGCGCACCCGCCCGCGCTCCGCGAGGGGGAACACGGCCAGGAAGTCGGCGGCCCTGTCGAGGTTGAGATGGATCTCGCCGTCGACGGCCGGGCCGTCCGCCGCGATGTCAGCGACGTAGAAGAAGCGCTCGTAGGTGCCGCCCGGGAACCCGATGCCCAGGGTGTCGCGCACCGTCGAGCGGGCGCCGTCGCACCCGGCCAGGTAGGCGGCCGCCACCTGCACCTGCGCCCCCTCGGTCGTGCGCAGGGTGGCGACGACGCGCGCCCTGTCCTGCGTGAACCCGACGAGTTCGGTGCCTCGCTCGACCCGGATCCCGGCCGCGGCGAGGTGCTCGATCAGGAGACGCTCGTGCGCGTCCTGCGGGTAGATCAGCAGGAAGGGATAGGGCGTCGGGTCCCGTGGGTCGGCGGAGAAGGCCAGGCGGGCGCGCCGGGTGCCGGCGGTCCAGAGATTGACGGCGGGCACCCGGTGCCCGGCGCCGACGACCGCATCGGCGAGGTCGAGGAGGCGGTAGAGTTCGAGGGTGCGCGCCTGAATTCCGAGCGCCCGGGAGGTGGTGCCGGGCGCCTCCGCCCGGTCGACGATCCGGACGCGGATGCCGAGCCGTGTCAGCCAGAGGGCGAGGACCAAGCCCGTGGGACCGGCGCCGACGATCAGGACTTCCGTGCGTTCCATCGATCGTCGCGCCGACCCGGACCGCCGGGCGCGGCCCGGCCTGCGAGCCCATCGTAGCACCGCCCCGGGGGCAGGCCGCAAGCCTGCCCAACGGGCTTAGGCCGCCCCGGGCCGCCTACCAGTAGAGCTGAAACCGCCCGATGAAGCTGTCCGCGTCGATGGTGCGGCCGCCCTGCACCGCCGAGGGGCTGGTGTGCGAGCGGACATAGTCCGCGACCACGCGAATGTTGCGGTCTGGGTACCAGTTCAGCCCGACCGTGACGTCGCGCTCGATGCCGCCGCGGATACCGGCATCGTCGAGGTCGATGGCGCTGAAGCGGGTGCCGAGTTCGAACACGCCGATCCCGCCCCGCGAGACACGGTCGGCCTCCGCCACCTGCACGCCGGAGAAGACCGCGTAGGTGGCGCCGTAATCGGGGGCGAGCTTGTAGGCGCGGCCCTTGCCGTTGAGGACGACGCTGGCCTGGATGTAGCCGCCCTGGAAGCCGACCGTGCGGGCGCCCCCGTAGCGCTCGACCTCCGTGCGGATGTACTCGGCCTGGACCAGGAAGGGGCCGTCCCGATAGGCCGCCTCGAGGCCGATGCGGCGGACGCCCGACGCGTCGCGGATGTCGCCGGTGTCGACGAAGTCGCGCTGGTACAGGAACGCCTCGGACCGGCTCGACAGCGACAGCCCCTGCCCGTCGCGGGGCAGATCGCGAAAGCTCCCGGCGAGGCCGAGATGCAGCACCCGATCGTCCCCGTGGATCGGCGCGTAGGTGGCGCGCCCCGTGGCGGCGACGCCCTCGCTGCCGATCCCCGTGTTGGCGTTGCCGCCGAAGACGCTGGCGACCACCGTCCAGTCCTCCCCGTGGCGGCCGAGCGCGAAGCCGAAATTGCGGGCGGGCGCGAAGGCGTCGGCGAGCGAGCGCTCGGTGAACAGGGTGTTGTTGTCGCTGGTCAGCTGGTCGAGGCTGAAGGGCTCCTTCATGTTGCCCACCGTCAGGAGGGTGTTCTCCAGGCCGGTATAGGCCGCGGCGGCATCGTTGATCGGCCGCATCGGGTCGGCGAAATCATACTGGAAGGCGAGTTCCAGGCTCTTGCCGAGGGTGAGATAGCTCTCGATCCAGGCCCGGCGCACCGCGAAATTCTCCGGGAAGGGCTCGGGAAAACCCGCCTGCCGGATGGACGCGGCCCCGTAATCGAGCTGCAGCTTGCCGCCGATGCGCAGCTTGGCGACATCGGGGAAGCGCAGGGTGATGCCCTTCTCGTCGATCGTCAGGGTCTCGCCGTTGGGCTGGTCGGGATTGCGCGCGTCGCGCTCGGCGTCCTCGGACAGCGCCGGGGTCCCGGCGAGGCAGAACAGCCCGAGGAATGCCGGACCCAGCCATCGCGCCATCGCTCGCACTCCTCACCTGTACCCGGCGCCGACCGTCGGTGCCGGATCATCCCCGGCCATTGGCCACAACTTCGCCCGGGCCGCTACAGCATCGGCAGGCTGCGCGGGCGCGGACCACGCAGGAAGGCTGCGTCGAGGGCGGCGCAATCCTCCGGCGTCAGGGTGATCGCGCCCGCCGCCGCATTCTCCCGGGCCCGCTCGGGCCGCGCCGTCTTCGGGATCGTGAAAGTGCCCTCCTCCCGTGTCAGGAACGCGACGGCGATGGCCCGCGCCGTGGTGCCGTGCGCCTCCGCCAGACGGGCGAGCACCCGGCCTCCGCTGCTTCCGGCCTCGGGAAAGTCGCCGCTGCCGAAGGGCGAGTAGCCGACCAGGGCGACCCCGTTGCGACGGCACCAGGGCAGCACCGCGTGCTCGATGGCGCGCTCCTGCAGGTGGTAGAGCACCTGGTTGCAGGCGATCTGGCCCGGTCCCGCGATCGACAGGGCCGCGTCGAGATCGGCGACGTCGAAGTTGCTCACGCCCCAGGACAGGATCTTGCCCGCCTGCTTGAGGGCGGCGAAGCCCGCGATGGTGTCCTCCAGCGGGATGCGGCCCGGCCAGTGCAGCAGGTAGGCGTCGAGGTGGTCGGTGCCGAGGCGCTTCAGCGAGCGCTCGCAGGCGGCGACCACCCCCGCCCGGCTGGCATTGTCCGGCACGACCTTCGAGACCAGGAACACCTCCGCGCGCCGGCCCGCGATGGCCTCGCCCACCAGGGGCTCGGCCTCGCCGTACATCTCGGCGGTGTCGATATGCGTCAGGCCGGCGTCGAGGCCCGCCCGCAATGTGGCGACGGCGGTGGCGTGATCCGCCTGGTCGAGGTGCCAGGTGCCCTGTCCGATGACGGGCACCGCCGGCCCCGCCGCACCGAAAGTCCTGCTCCGCATCTGCCGCGTGCTCCCATCATGATGACCGTCCTTGCCAACGCATGGCGGCCACACCGGTCCCCGATCCGCCGGTCTGCGTCACCTTGGCCTTACTCGCGCCATCATGGGACGGTGATCAGGACGGGGTTCGAAGCTCGGCGCGCCAAGGGGCTGCGCCGCCTGCGGACCCATCCCCGAAGGGGCCAATCCGTTGCGCAGCGCTGCATCCTCCCCCACCCCTGCCGGATCGCCGCCGCCGGCCCCCGCCGGGACACCGCACGGGGGACGCCGCTGATGCTGCCGCAGCACCGCTGGTTCTGGCTCCTCATCCTCATCGCCTGCGGCGGCGCGGGCCTCCTCTACAACGTGCTGTTCGCCGGGGGCGCGACGCCCCTCGCGGGCCTGACCTACGGTCTGGCCGTGGGCGGCACGACGCTCGCCTTCGACCGGGGCATGATCCTGGGGGGCCTGCAGGCGCGGATGCGCCGGATGCCGGCGAAGTTCTACGTGCCCGCGGCCGAGCTCGCCTACGTGCTGATGATCGCGGCCGGCATCGCGCTGGGCGGATTGCTGGTCTGGGCCCTCGGTCTCACCGACGACGACCTCAGCCACGCCGTGCGGATCACCCCGCGGGTGCTGGCGTACTGCCTCGCGGTCTCGGCAATGCTCGTCTTCGTCATCCGCATGCGCGATCTCATCGGCGGCGAGGTCTTCGTGAACTTCCTCGTCGGGCGCTACCACCAGCCGGTGCGCGAGGAGCGGATCTTCCTGTTCCTCGACGTCGTCGGCTCCACCGCCTTCGCCGAGACCCACGGCGACCTGAAGGCCCAGGCTTATCTCGGCGCGGTCTTCGCGGCGCTCGCCGAACCGGTCCGGCGCAACGCCGGATCCATCGACGATTACATCGGCGACATGGCGATGATCACGTGGCCGTTGGCCCGCGGCCTCAAGGATGCGCGCTGCGTCGCCTGCGTGTTCGACGTGATGGATCGACTGGATGCGGAATCCGAGGCCTGGATGGCACGGTTCGGCACCGTGCCGCGTCTGCGCGCCGCCCTGCACGGCGGCTCGATCGTCACGGCGGAAGTCGGCGTCGACCGGCACAAGATCGCGTATTTCGGCGATGCGGTGAACGTCACCGCGCGCATCGAATCCCTGTGCCGGCCCCTCGGCACCGAGATCCTCGTCTCCGACGACCTGCTCACCCGGATCGCGCGCCTGCCCGCGGGCATTCGCGCCCGGGCCCTCGGCGCGCACGCCCTCCGCGGGCGCGGCCAGCCCCTGAGCGTCTCGACCCTGGAGCGGGTCGGGGCGGAGACGGGGGAAACGCGCGTGCCGCCGCATGCGGTCGCCGCGCAATGACCGAGATCGCACCGTCCCGGTCCATCGTCGTCTACATCGACGCGGATGCCTGCCCGGTGAAGGACGAGACCTACCGGGTCGCCGGCCGCTATGGCCTGCACGTCTACGTGGTGGCCAACAGCTTCCTGGCGCTGCCCCGGGAGACGTGGATCGAGCGGGTGGTGGTGAGCGACGGGTTCGACGCCGCCGACGACTGGATCGCCGAGCGGGCCCGGCCCGGCGCCATCGTGGTCACGGCCGACGTGCCCCTGGCCAGCCGCTGCGTGAAGGCGGGCGCCGAGGTGCTCGCGCCCACCGGCAAGCCGTTCAGCGAGAGCGGCATCGGCCTGGCGCTGGCCACGCGCAACCTGATGCAGGACCTGCGCGAGGCCGGAGCGGTCACCGGCGGGCCGAAGCCGTTCTCGGCCCGGGACCGCTCCGCGTTCCTCGGCGCTCTGGACCGAACCGTGATGCGGCTGAAGCGGGGCGGATTCGGCTAGGGCCCATGGGCCGAACCGGCGACCGGTGCGGCAGAGACGATGCCCGGCGAACGGGACACGCCGCCGCGCTGCGCGAAGCGGCTCGGCCGAGGGTCTGTCGGGCTCGTCTCGAGCCAGGCAGACCCTTGATTCCCGTCTGGACGTTTGGCTTTTCGGGGTAACCGGCTCCCGCTGATCCCCGACAAACTCTAGAGCCCGGCGGCAGCCTTGAGTGCCGCGTTGATGCGGTCCTGCCAGCCGGGACCGTCCTTCTGGAAATGCTCGAGCACGGCGCGGTCGAGGCGCAGGCTGACCATCTCGCGGGCACCGGGCACGGCCGAGGCCGGGGCGGCCGACGTGGCGGAAACTGGCTTGGCCGTTCCGACGGGCTTGGCGGTCTCGACGGGCTTGGTGGTGGCGGCCTTGAAGGCCGCCTCGGCGGCCTGTCGCGGGTCGCTCGGTCGACGGGAGCGATCGAATGCCATGGCTTCTCCTCCGCCGGACCGACTCAGGACCGCTTGCGCTTGGGCGCGGGCGGCGGGGCAGCGGCCTTCGCCTCGGCGTCGGCAGCCTCCTTGGCGAGGCGCAGGGCCCGCAGCTTCACCGTCCGCTCGTCCACGGCCTTCACCGAGGCGAGATGCTCGGCCATGGCCTGGGCGCCTTCCTTGGCCATCCGCTCGGCCCGCTCGGCGCGCTCCTCGGATCGGGTCCGGGCGTCGGTCTCGTCGCTCATTGCATTCCTGTCCTTGAACCCTCCCGCACGCGCTCGGCGCGGCGTCGCAGATGCCCGTCGGCGCGGCCGCGTGGGCGGTCCGGGCGCCGGAGTTCGGTGACCGATCAGGTCGTGACGCGCGCCGGACTAGGCCGGGAGACGGCAATCGGGCGGCACGAGAGGCTGTCCACACACCCTTGACGCGGATCGGCTCCGGGCGGGATCGTCGGAGGTTTAGCACGCCGGGCGCCGAAAAGGCCAACGTTTCCCGGCGGCTGCAACCGCTTGTCCTCAAGCTTCGCGTTTTCGAATACGTAGGTGCGGCTCAAAACACCGAGATCAGCACGATGCCGGCGACCATCAGGGCGGCGCCGCCGAGCCGGGCGGGCCCGGCCTTGACCTGCTTCATGCCGACCCAGCCGAAATGGTCGAGGGCCACCGAGGTCAGAAGGTTGGCGGTGATGAGAAGCCCGTTGAAGGCGCCCGCCCCCACCTTGTCGACGAAGAGCAGGCCGCCGAACACCGCCACCGCCCCGGTGATGCCGGCGAGCGGCATCCACCAGCGTACCCCGGACACGTCCTGGCGGGTCGGCAGGGGCGTCGGGCGCACGAGGAAGACCAGCACGAACACGAACACGACGGGCAGGAAGGAGACGGTGGCGGCGAGCCAGGGGTTCACCAGGGCGCCGCGCAGCTGGGAATTCCAGACGACGCCGACGGCCTGCAGGATGCCCGCCACCACGATGAAGGGATAGAGCAGCTTCGGGTTGAGGCCGTGCCCGCCATCCTTGTCCCCGCCCGTGTCGGCGGTGGTCCGGGCGATGAAGAACACGCCGACGGCCATCAGCAGGCCCCCGAGCCAGGGCATCAGCTTGAAGCCGCCGCCCTGGAGCCCGAACAGGCCGAAGGAATCCATCGCCAGCGAGGCCAGGATGTTGGCGGTCAGCGTCAGCCCGTTGAAGGGCCCCGCTCCGACCTTGTCGATGAAGGCGAGCCCGCCGAACACCGCCACCGCACCCGCCACCCCGCCGAGCGGTGCATACCAGGGCATCTTGCCGAGCGTCTCGAGGGTCGGGAGCGGCGTCGGCATGACGAGGAACAGGGTCGCGAACACGAACACGATGGGCAGGAACGAGACCGAGGCAGCCAACCAGGGGTTCACGAGCCGGCCGCGCAGCTGCGCGTTCATCGAATTGCCCAGCGCCTGCAGGACGCCCGCGACGAGGATGAAGGGATAGAGCAGTGCGGCGTTCACGGGGGACCTGGGGCTGGAAACTTCGGGCTAGGGAGTTCGGGCGAGGAAGTTCGGACGCGGGACTTCGGGCCAAGGACTTCGGGCTGAAGACGCGACGGATCAGACGAGGAGGAGGCCGGCCAGCGCCAGCAGCAGCGCGGGCGGCATGACGAGCAGCCCGAGCTTGAGGAAGCGCCAGAAGCCGACGTCCTGGCCCTCGCGGCGGATCGCGGTCAGCCAGAGGATGGTGGCGAGCGACCCCGTCACCGACAGGTTCGGGCCGATATCGACGCCGATCAGGACGGCGCCCGCGACCTTGTCGGGCACGTGAGCGGTCTGCACCGCGGCGCCCGCGATGAGACCGGCCGGCAGGTTGTTGACGAGATTGCAGAGCACCGCGATCAGGGTGCCGGCGCCCCAGGCGGTCTCGACGGGCGACGCGGCGGCCGACTGCTTCAGCGCATCGGCGATCATCCGCAGAACACCGGTCTTCTCCAGGGCCTCGACCAGCACGAACAGGCCGGCCACGAGGGGCAGCACGCTCCAGGAGACGTCCTTGGCGACCTCGACGAGGCCGCCGCGCTTCATCAGCAGGACGGCCGCCGTGGTCAGGCCGCCGGCCACGAAGGTGGGCAGGCCGAGGTCGAGCCCCAGGGCCGAGGCACCGATGAGCACGCCGCCGGTGGCGACGATGCCGAGGCCGGCGACGAGACCGGTCCGCGACAGGCGTGACGCCGGGACGTCGGTGGCGACCTGCTGATCGCGCAGGACGGAATTCTGCGTCAGGCGCAGGGTCGCGTAGGTGGCGACGATGGCGAGCACCGAGGGCAGCGCGAACATCGCCAGCCACTGGGTCAGCGGCGGCATGTGCTCGGCGAAGACCACGAGATTGGCCGGGTTCGAGATCGGCAGCACGAAGCTCGCCGCATTGGCGATGAAGGCGCAGATCAGGAGGTAGGGCAGCGGGTTCTCGACCTTGGCGGCCTTGGTTGCGGCGTAGACGGCCGGGGTTAACACCACCGCGCAGGCATCGTTGGAGAGGAAGACCGTCACCACCGTGCCCACCCCGTAGATCAGGGTGAACAGGCGGGTGGCCGAGCCCTTGGCCGCCCGCACGGCGATGCTGGCGAGCCAGTCGAATAACCCTTCCTTCCGCGCCACCTCGGACATCAGCATCATGCCGATGAGGAAGAGGTAGACGTCCGTGCCCTTCAGGACGCCCTCCCAGGCGGTCCCGGCCGGCATCAGGCCGAACACCACGAGGGCCGCGGCGCCCAGCACGGCCCAGATCGCCTCCGGCCATGAGAACGGACGGGTGATCACCCCCAGGGTGGCCACGGCGGCGATCGCCCATGTGACAAGGTTCGGGGTCAGCGTCAGCGCACCCATCGGGCTCGGCGTCCTTGAAAGAGAGTAGGGTCAGGCGGGGCGGTTGCGCCTTACCAGTGGCGCCCGTTGCGGTTCGGGCCGAGCTGGGTGCCGAGGATGCCCCGGTCCGGCCAGGCGCCGACGGAATCGGCGTCGCTGCCGAGGCCCTTGGAGGTGACCAGGGCGCTCGCATCGCCGGCCGGCTCGATCTGGTCCTCGCCGACGCCGCCCTCGGCATCCTGTGCCCGGACGGTGAGGCGCCCGGCGCCCGCGCGCCAATCGACGGTGGCCCGGAAGCGGCAGTCGCCCTCGGCGCGCCGCATCGGGCGCCAGGGACCTCCATCGATGCTGAACTCGCAGACCGCGGTCCGCCCTGCGCCGAGCACCAGGGCACGGATCTCGGTGGTCCCCGAGACGATGTGATCCTCGGCATGGGCGAGGCGGCGGTCGGCCGGCGCGGTGATCACCACGAAGGGCCAGCGCTGCGCCAGCTCCTTGAAGCGCCAGCTCACCACGCCCCGGTCGATCGCCGCGATGGCGTAGCCGACCGGCCCCTCCTCGATCTGCCCCGTCGAGCGGGTCGCCGCGTAGATGGTCCGGCCGTCATTGGCGAGCTCGTTGTAGTGGGTGTGCCCCATCTCGACGAGGCGGATGCGCGAGCCGTGCACGAGCGCGGCGACCGTTGCGGCCTCGCCCTCCCCCGTCAGGTCGGCGGGGTAGCTGTGCATGAACAGGGCGCAGTCCTGTCCCGCCGCCTCGGCCGCATCGACCTCCTGGCGGAGCCAGGCGACCTGCTCGGCGCCGAGGCGGAAATCCGGCCCGCCGGAGCCCGGCCCGCACATGTCGAGGAACAGGCAGCGGCTGCCCGACACCGTCACCGCATAGGGCAGGCGCGGCGCGCCGAGCCCCTGATAGAACGCGTCGAGGCTCCCGCCCTCCATATCGTGGTCGCCGGTGATGACGTGGACCGGCCGGCGCAGGCGGTCGAGTTCGGCCCGCACCAGGGCGTACTGCTCGGGCGTTCCGTTATCGGCGTTGTCGCCGGGCACGTAGACGAAATCGAGCCCGTCCACGGCGTTGATCTGGTCCACGATCGCATGGACGTCGCGGGCGTTGTCGGCGTCCGCGTCGGTCAGGTGCAGGTCGCCAATATGCGCGAAGGCGAGGATGTCGTCGGTGGCGCTCATGTGGGTCAGGCCGCCGTCGCGGGGACGGGCGTCAGGCCGCCGCCATCGGCGCCGGACCGGCCGGGCTCGTAGCCCCGCGTCTCCGGCATCGCGAAGAGGTAGAGGGCGAAGCCCAGACCCGCGATGGCTGCCAGGGACAGGAAGGCGGTAGAGTAGCCCGCCGAGACGATGATGACGCCGGCGAGTGTCGCACTGAGCGCCGCGCCCAGGCTCTGCGCCGTGGCGACCGCCCCCTGCGAGACGTTGAAGCGACCGGTACCCCGGGTCAGGTCGGCCACGATCACCGGGAAGAGGGCGCCGTAGATTCCCGCACCGACGCCGTCGAGGAGCTGGACGCCCACGAGGTAGAACGGGTTGTCGGACAGGGTATAGAGCACGCCGCGGATCGCCAGGACGCCGAAGGCGGCGAGGAAGATCGGCTTGCGCCCAATCGCATCGGCCTTGGCGCCCACGAACACCGCCACCGGCACCATCACCAGCTGTGCCGCCACGATGCAGATCGCGATCAGCGAGGTGGCGTTGTCCTTGCCGGACAGCTTCGTCAGCAGCTGGCCCACCGAGGTGAGCATCGCGGCGTTCGAGAGATGGAACAGCGCGGCCAGCACCGCGAACACCAGCAGGTACTTGTTCTTCAGGAGCGCGGTGAGGCCGGAGGGCTCCTCCTGCCCCTCGGTGCGGGCCTGCGTCTCGGTCTGGTCGAGGCCGCGGGCCAGGTCGTCGTCGATGGAATCGGCCGGCACCATCAGCATGGCGCCGATGCTGCACACCGCCAGCAGGGCCATCAGCCAGAACACCACGATCGGTCCGAAGAAGTAGGCCGTGCCGCCCGCAATAGCCGCCGAGACGGCGTTGCCGGCATGGTTGTAGCCCTCGTTGCGGCCGATGCGCTTGGCGAACATCTTCGGGCCAACGACGCCGAGGGTGATGGCGGCGAGGGCCGGCGGGAAGATCGCCCCGGCGATACCTGCCACCGACTGGGTCGCAGCCACGACGTAGAAGTTCGCGATGAAGGGCAGGACGAGGCAGCTCACGGTCACCGCCACGGCTGCGGCGATGACGATGGCGCGCTTGTGGTTGGTCCGGTCGATCAGCGCCCCGGCCGGCGTCTGGGCGATCAGGCCGGCGATGCCCGCGATGGTCATGACCAGACCGGTGGTCGCTTCGTTCCAGCCCTGGTCCGGGCCGCGCACGGCGATCAGGTAGATCGCCAGGTAGGGACCGAGGCCGTCGCGGACGTCGGCGAGGAAGAAATTGAGGGCATCGAGGCCGCGCAGGGCGCGGGCCGAGGGATTTCGCATCGCAGCCGTGTGAGGGGAGAGCGGCTCGGCCATGAGGGGGCCCTTCCGGACGTTCGAAGCAGGACGATGTGAGATCGGGCGCGCGGGGGACCGGACACCCCGCCCCACCAGCGGTGGCACAAGCGTGGGCGGCAGTGATTGTTCCTGGGCGGGGATTAAAATGTCCGTGATGACGTAAGTGACTGCGAAACGTCAGGTTTCGGAAGCGACGGCCGTCCCGCTGCGGAAGCGTCGGCGAACGCGTCCGGCACCGTCGATGAATTCAAAATGCGTCGTCCGGTTGAGGGTGTGCAGGCCGGTGCCCGGGAAGCGCGGGCCCGAGCGCAGGATCATCTCCACGCTCTGTGCATAACCCGCCTCGTCCAGGCGTCGGATCCGGGCGAGGCCCAGCGCCCCGCCATAGCCGTCGCGGCAATCCTGCACCGGACGGAACAGGGCGCCGTCCCGGGCGACGATGCGGCCGCCGGACCGGGCGGCGGCGATGTCGATCAGTACCGGATTTGCGGGATGCGGGGTCCACGGCCCGCGGAAATCCGGCGCGGACCAGAGGTGCAGGCTGTCGGAATACGACCCCCAGGCCGCGAAGGGGCCGTCCTGCTCGCCGTCGTCCCGCACCGTCGCGAACAGCCACCAGCGTCCGTCGTGCCGGACGAGGGTCGGGTCGCTGGCATTCAGGCCGGAGATCAGGGTCGCCTCCTTCACCCAGCCGCCGGGAAAGGCGGTGGCGCGATAGAGGTCGAGGGTTCCGGTGGCGCCGCTCTCGGGCACCATCCAGTAGGCGCCGCCCTCCGCGAACACGAAGGGATAGGAGAGGTGGTGGGCGGCCTCCAGCACCGGCACCGGCGCCCCGAGAGGGCCGTCGGCGCCGAAGCGCACGGCCGAGATCACGCCCTTCTGCAGGACGTGGCTGTAATCCTCCACGAACAGCACCGTGCCGGCGGCATCGGTGATCGGGAACGGATCGGCGTAGAAGCGGCGTCCGTCATCGCGCAGGGTGTTCCAGCCGGTCTCCGGATGGGCCTGGAGGTCGATGAGGTCGGGCCCCTCGAGCCGGCGCCAGCCGACCCGCCAATGGGGCGCCCAGGTGCAGAGGGCGTAGAGCAGGCGGCCCGTCATCCGGGTGCAGGTGCGGACGGCACGCGCCGCGAGGGCGGCCGCCGCGAAGCCCGTCGGCGCCGGCCCCGGGACGGGGGTTCCGTCGGAGGCGAGCCGCGGCCCCGCTCCGCCCAGGGCGGCCAGGATCAGGCTCGTGGTCCGAACCAGGGCATCCTCGAAGGCGGTGAGCATGATGCCCCGCGCCTCGGTTCCGACGCGCCCGGAGGCGACGACGCGCCCGCCCTCGGTCAGGCTGACCACGGGTGGGCGCCCGGCCAGCAGCGAGGCGAGCAGGGCGGCCTCGCCGCTGGCCCCGTCGAAGGCCAGCCGCCAGACCGGGACGCCGGGCGGGGCAACCGCGTCACCGCAGAGGTCGAGGATGAGGTCGGGCGCCCCGACAGCCGCTGAGGCACGGGCCAGGAGATCCGCGCGCTCCACCCGCAGGGCCGGCCCGGTGCGCGGCAGCCGGCGCAGCATCGCCTCGAGTTCGAACAACAGCGCGGCGTTGGGCGGAAGGGCGCCGGGTCCGGGCGACAGGTCGAGGGACACCGACAGCCCGGGGCGGTGCAGGAGACGTTCGATCAGCCGGAGGTGCCAACGGCGGCACAGGCCCCCGTCGAGGCGAACGCTCAGGCGCATGGAGACGGATGTCCTCGGACGAGGGAGTATTGCTACCCCCCGGCATGGCGCCTCCGGCGGGAGGCGTCAATCCGCGCGCTGGCGCCCCTGCACCGGGTTCCACCGCGGCCATCCCAGGAGACGCTGCGACGCGAAGGGCGCCACCGGAACGGCGGGCGGGGCCCCGGTGGCGAGATCGGCCACCAGGCGCCCCGTGATCGGACCCGTCGACAGGCCGATATGGCCGTGGCCGAACGCGAAGATCAGGCCGCGATGCCGGGGCGCCGGGCCGATTACCGGCAGGCCGTCCGGGGTCGAGGGGCGCGCCCCCATCCAGGGACGGTTGTCGAGGCTCGCGCCCAGGCGCAGCGTTCCGCCCGCCTCCTGTGCGGCGGCCTCGATCTGAACGTAGTCGGGGGGCGCCTCGCGGGCATTGAGCTCGACCCCGGAGAGCACGCGCACGCGCCCCTCCCCCATCGGCGCGATGATCGAGCCGGCGCCGGTGTCGAGGACCGGGCGGGTCAGGGGCGGGCTCTCGGGGTGCAGGGCGTAGTGGGCGTGATAGCCGCGCTCCGCCGCGAAGGCGAAGCGGTAGCCGAGGCCGCGGGCGATCTCGCCAGAGGCGGCGCCGGCCGCCAGGACGACCTGGCGCGCCCGCACCGTGCCGCCGTCGTGGCGGACGCACCAGCCCTCCGCCTCAGGCTCGAGGCCCGTCGTAACCATCCGGAGCGTTCGCCCGCCGAGCCCGAGATAGAGCTGTTGATAGGCCTCCAGCAGCCCGCCCGGATCGCTCACCGCGCCGGTTTCCGGCAGGAGCATGCCCTGGGCGTAGGACCGGATCAGGGCCGGCTCTGCGGCGCGGATGTCGTCCGGGTCGAGGATTTCGAAGGACACGCCGTGCCGGCCCAGGATCGCGCGCTCCAGGGCCGCGCCGGCGAAGGCGGCGTGGGTGCGGTAGAGCTTGATCCAGCCGCAGCGGCGCAGCAGGTGGCCGGCGCCCGCCCGCTCGGCCAGGGCGAGATGCGCGGGCAGCGCCGCGCTGGTCAGCGGCAGCAGGGAACCGGCGGCGCGCTCCCAGGCGGAGGTCCGGGCGGAGGCCAGGAAATGCGCCGTCCAGGGCAGCACACGGGCGACGTGGGTGTGGCGCAGGCGCAGGCCCCGGTCAGCGTTGCGCAGGTAGGACGGCAGCTTGGCCCAGAGGGCCGGGCTCGACATCGGGAAGATCGAGCCCCGGCTGATCACGCCGGCATTGCCGTAGGAGGTCCGGGCCCGCGCCTCCCCGGGGTCGCAGAGCAGGACGTCGAGGCCCCGGTCCCGCAGGGCGATCGCGGAGGCGAGCCCGACCATGCCGCCCCCGACGACGACCACCTCCGCCTTTACTGTCTCGACGCTCATCGGACCTCGTCCCATCCCTGCCGGCGGACTGGCGCGTATCAGGGTGCGGCCCAATGATCGAGACCGCTGGCGCGCACGCCTGCCCCTCGTCCGCAGCGAGGCCGGTCCGCCCGCGGCTCAGGAGGCGCCGCGCTCCTCCGCATGCTCCTGCTGGCGGTCGACCTCGTCCCGGATGCCGCGCCCGGCCATCAGGATCTCGACGAGGAAGGCACAGACCGCGACCACCGTGCAGACCAGCGCCACGCCGAAGCAGACGAACAGGATCGAGGCGGTCGCGGCATCGCGCAAGGCCCCGACGAACAGGGTCAGCACCGCGATCCCGGTCATCACCGCGCCGGCGGAGGCCAGGACCACGGCCGCGTCCAACACGAAGGAGCGCCGCCGCAGGTACGACAATTGCCGGGAGAGGCGCACGGCTTCGTGGGCGTCGGCGGTCCGCAGACCAGCTGCCGCGGCATCGACCTTGTCGGCGACGCGGCCGAGGCGCGTCGAGAAGACGTTGAGGAGTGTCGCGAGCGCCGTCAGCAGGAACGCGGGCGCGAGGGCGACCTGGATGACGTGGGCGATGTCGTCGGGCGCGACGGGCATGGTGGACATGAAGGCCTGATAGGCGAAAGCGCGTCCGGCCGAAATACGCGGCGGTGCTGCCCACGGCGCCCGCGGCCACGGTGTCCTCAGGCTCCGATCCCCGATCCTCCGGGGCCCGCAGGGAACCGTCGCGCGACAAAACGATTGACGCCTACATTGGATCTGTTCTAATTCGTAAGTAGGAACGGCGCTGAGCCGCCCAGGATGGAGATCACCGACATGGCGAACGCGAAGTGCGAGAGCTGCAAGTTCTTCGACGAGCACAAGGTCAACGGCGCCGCTGCGGCCGCTGACGAGGGCCTGTGCCGCTTCAACCCGCCCGTGAACCAGCCGGGCCCGTCGGATCACGGCCTGTGGCCGGTGGTCGGCTCGGCCGACTGGTGCGGCCACTTCTCGCCCGAGATGACCGCCGCGGAATAAGCAGCGGCCTCGATCCCGCTTCGATGATTCCGAAGGCCAGCCGCGAGGCTGGCCTTTCTCGTTCCCGAGCCCGTGTCTTCCCGGAGAGCGCTCGGCTTCCGCGAACGGGCCGCGGCGTCACGCATCGGCCTCGGCGTCGTCCGGAAAGGCCAGCACCTCCAGGGGATCACCGACGCCGCGCAGGGGAAAGGTCCCGAGGGGCACGAGCTGGTGTCCGTCGCTGGAGCGGGCCGCGAAGGCGCCCGAGAACAGCACGCTGACGTCGAGGACCTTGGTCAGGCTCTCCAGCCGGGCCGCCACGTTCACGGCCGGCCCGATGATCGTGAAGTCGAGGCGCGAGCGCGAGCCGATATTGCCGTACATCACCGCGCCGACATTGACGCCGATGCCGTAGCCGAGGCGCGGCTGTCCGCGCTCGGCCCGCGCGATGTTCAGCGCCCGCATGGCGGCCCGCGCCTCCAGGGCGGCGGATTGCGCAGCGGTGCAGGCGGCCGGCGTATCGAGGTGGAAGATCGCCAGCAGGCCGTCGCCCATGAACTTCAGGATTTCGCCCCCGTGCCGCTCGATCGGCAGGGAGATCGCGTCGAAGTAGTCGTTCAGCAGGGAGATCACATCGTCGCGCGGCCAGAGCTCGGAGATCTCGGTGAAGCCGCGCAGGTCGATGACCATGATGGCGGCCTCCACGGTGACGCCGCTGCCGCGCCGGGTCGCCCCGTTGAGGATCATCTCGCTGGCATGCGGACCGACATAGGTGTCGAGGAGCAGGCGGGTCAGGCGGTTCTTGTGCCGGACCTCCGTCACCACCGACAGAGCCGGCAGGAGCGAGGCCAGCAAGTCGAGGTCGTCGGGCTCGAACCCGCCGGGCCGATCGGCCGAGAACGAGATGATGTGGCTCTTGCCAAGGGTGTAGTGCAGGGGCCAGGCGACGTAGTCGGTCAGGCCCTCCGCGCGCAGGTCGCGGTAGATCCCGTAATCGGTCGCCGGCTGCGCCGGCTCTTCCAGGCGCTTCCGGACCCGCTCCGCACCGTTGAAGATCTCGGCGGCCGGGCTGAGCTTGAACTGGTCGGTGTCGACGATGCCGTACTCGAAATTCTGCAACTCGGCGGCTGCCGCGCCGGTGCGCCAGAGGATGCGGGTTCCGAGCCAGAGGGGATGATGCGTCCGCAGGTGGATCGTGCCCCGCGCCACCGGGATCCCGGCCTCGCGCAGGCGCCGGCAGAACGCCACGAAGATATCGTCGAGGAAGCGCTCCCCCCGGGTTCCGGCAAGGAGCCAATCGAGCATCTCTCCGCGCAGCTGCGCCCGCGCGAACCGGCGCGTCTCGTCCTGGTGCAGGGGACTGTTCATGTCCGCGCCTCGTTGCCTGCTGTCGCCGTCCGGGCCGGGCACGGCGTGCCGGGACCGGCCGGTGGTTCCGCGATCATGGGGCCGCGGCCCCGCTCGCGCCAGGGCGCTTTCCAGGACAAGTCGCCGTCACGACGAGGCGCCGTGACGCCGATGCAGGGTCGCGTCGAAACACGGTCATGCCGAGACATCTTGGCGATCCGCGCCCGGCTGCTGCGGCTCGACCATCCGACGCCAGCGGCCGGGGCTCATGCCCTCCTCGCGGACGAAGACGCGGGTGAAGTGGCTCTGGTCGGCGAACCCGCAGGCGAGCGCGATCTCGGCCAGCGACGGGCCGCGCCCGCGCATGAGGATCTTGGCCCGGGCAATGCGCTGTCGGACGAGCCAGGCATGGGGCGACACGCCGAGGGATTGGCGGAATGCTCGGGCGAAGTGGCTGACGGAGAGGCCGCACTCCGCCGCGATGGTCTGCAGGCTCGGCGTGTCGCCCAGCTCGGCGCGCAGGCGGTCCTGGGCGCGGCGCAGCTGCCAGGGGGCGAGCCCGCCCCGGGCAGGCTCGGCGGCGAGGCCCGGGGCGGCATGGAAGCCCGGATGAGCATGGAGGCCCGGATCGGCATGGAGGCCGATCAGATGCGCCCCGATGGCCCGGCCGATCTGCAGGCGAAAGACGGCCGCGCCGCGGTCCGGCCGATCGAGGGTGGCGGCGGCGCTGGCAGCGAGGTCGTGGATCGTGGGGTCGACCAAGACCTTGCCGTCGACCGGCTTCAGGGCCGCGAGCGGATCGATGTCCCCGAGGCCCATGCTCTCGGTCACCTCGGCGAGGAGCCGGCGCGACAGCCAGATCTGGACCGCGCCGCCCCGCTCGGCGGCCGGGGGCCTGTTGCGGTGATCGAGGAGCGTCACGGAACTGGTGCAGACGCGCTCGGGGGCGGGGCGGAAGCAACCGCCCGCCGGCCAGCCTCCGTCATCCGCCAGCTGCACCCGGATCAGCAAGCCGGCGCCGTAGCGCTGCGGCTGCGGTGCCGCCGGGCGTCCACCCGCGCGGAGGTCCGAGACCACGATGCCGTCCGTTTGCGGATCCGGCGAACGGGTCGTTCGGACCGGGTCGGAGCGGGGCTCACGCTTGGGTTCGACCGTGCGCGGGCGCAGGCCCGGCTCCGGGGCGGGCCGCCGGCTGCGTAGCAGCGGCGGGATCGCGATCCGGACCGCAGGGGTGTCGGCTGGCCGATGCATCCTCGTCTCCACACCAGACCTTCGGGTGAGGACACCATGCCGGCGGGGTGCGGCAAGGGTCTTTCGCAGACTTGCTCGGCCGTTCCGCGATCCTGCTGTTTGCCGGGTCGCCTCAGGGCGAGAGCTGGCGGTATTCCCCCGGCGTGCAGCCCGTGACCCGCTTGAACGCGGTGCTGAAGGCGGCCTGGCTCGAGAAGCCGGACGAGAGGGCGACGTCCACCAGCGGCAGCTTGCGCTCGGCCAGGAGCCGGCGGGCGCGGGCCAGGCGCTCGGCGCTGACGAAGCCGTAGGGCGTCTTGCCGGTGACGCGCTTGAACAGGCGCGCGAAGTGGAACGGGCTGAGGCAGGCGGCGGCGGCGAGTTCGGTCACGCTGAGGTCGCGATCGAGGTTGTCGCGGATGAAGGCGATCGCCCGCTGGATGCGCTCGGGACAGTCGTGATCGCCACCGGCCGCATCGGCACCGTCCGGACGGTCATGCCCGTAGGCCTGTGCCACCCGGGCCGTGAGGGCGAGGGCCGCCGCCTCCACCATCATCCGGCCGGCCGAGGATTCCTGGATGAGCTCGCTCAGGATCGACAGCCCGATCTGGCGGATGAGCGGGTCCGGCACATCGGCGAGGTAACGCACGGTGTCGGCGCGGATGCGGGCATCGCCGTAGAGATTCGCCAGGGCCGCGAAGCGCTCGGCCGGCAGGTAGATGTGCAGGATCTCGCTCAACGGGGCCGAGATGTTGATGTCGTCCTCCCCGACGCCGACGGGGCAGAGCCAGATCGTCCCCGCCTCGACCGCCGTGCGCTGGCGGAGGCCGGCGCCCTTGCGACTGACATGCGCGCCCGGGATGCGGCGGGTCGCCAGGGTGATCTCCATCTGGGTCGGCACGATCGCCGGCAGGTCGCCGGCCGGGTGCGAGCGCAACTCCGCCGCGACGCCCTGCCACTGCCGGCCCCGGGAGGTCGCAAGCAGGCCGGCATGGGGAAACTTGTGCGCGCTGTGCCGATGCAGATCCATGCCCGCAACGTGCAATCCATGCGCCGGGCGCGCCATTATACAGGTGTATCGGAGACCCCCGGGCGCGGGTCCGCTATCCTGGCGGACCCCGGTGGATGAGGTGCATGCGGCACGGTTTCTCGCGGCAACGGTTCTCAGGCCCCATGCTGTCGCGACAGACGCTGTCGCGGCAGGTCTTCTCCCGCTGGCCGAGCCGGGCCTCCGCGTCGGCCGATGACGGGCCCATCGGCAGCGACGACCTGCCGGCCTGGATGCTGGCCGCACCGACGGGGCCGCGCCGGGCCTGGGCGGCGGCCGTCGGCACGGCGGCCCTGCTGATCCTGCCGCCCCTGGGCCTCGCCGGCCTCGCGGGCTGGGCCGCCGCGGCCTTGGGCGGCGCATCGGCCGCGGTGTTGATCGGGCTCGCCCTCGTGGCAGGGGGCGCGGCCCTCGCCCTGGCGGCCCGACAGGCACAGCGGCACCGCATCAGCGAGACGCGCCTGGCGGCCATCTTCGAGCGCTCCGGCATCTCGATGTGGCGCGAGGACTGGACGGCGGCGGGCGAGGCGGTGATGGTCCTGCGCCGGGCCGGCACCGTGGACATCGAATCCCACTTCGCCAGCCGGCCGGAGGCGCTGCGTGCCCTGCGCCGGCAGGTCATCGTCACCGACGTGAACGGCTTCACGGTCGAGGAGACGGGCGCCTCCGGCAAGGAGGCCTTTCTGGGTCCCCTGGACCGTCTCCTGCCGGACACCGACCAGACCTTCGTGCAGTGGCTGGTGGCCTTCGGCCGGGGCGACCGCTTCTTCCGCTCGGAAGCCCACGTGGTGCGCGCCGACGGCAGCGAGGTCGACATGCTGTTCACCGCCATGCTGCCCCGGGACCTGGCCGGCTTCTCCGAGATCGTCGTGACGGCCCTCGACGTCACGGCCTTCAAGCAGGCGCAGCAGCGCTTCGCCCTGGCCGACACCGCGCTCGCGCGCGCCTCCCGCATCACCACCGTGGGAGCGCTGAGTGCCTCCATCGCCCATGAGGTCAATTCGCCCCTGGCGGCCATCCTGGCCAACGCACAGGCCGCCGCCCGCTGGCTGCGGCGCCCGGTGCCGGAGATCGACGAAGCCTCGGCGGCCCTCGACGACGTCGTGACCGAGGCGACCCGCGCCCGCGACGTGATCGCCCGGACCCGGTCCTATCTCGGCAACGCCCCGCGCGCCTCCGCCGCCGTCGATCTCCTCCAGGCGGCGCGCGACGCGAACCTGCTCGTCGAGGGCGAGCTGCGCCTGCACCGGGCCGCCGTCCACATCGCGGCGGAGGGGGACATCCCCTGGATCGACGCCGATGCGATCGGCCTGCAGCAGGTCTTCGTGAACCTGCTCCTGAACGCCGCCCAGGCGATGGCGGAGGGGGACGGACCGCGCGACGTCACCGTGACGATCCGGGCCACGGGCGACGCGGTGGCGGTCGACGTCAGCGATACCGGCCCCGGCATCGCGCCCGAGCGGCGCGCCCGGATCTTCGAGCCGTTCCACTCGACCAAGGCGGGCGGGATGGGCATGGGGCTCGCGATCTGCCGTAACCTCATCGATGCGCATGGCGGCGACATCTGGGCCGATGCCGCGCCCGGAGGCGGGGCCGCCTTCCACTTCACCCTCCCGGTCGCCGGACCCGCCCATGGCTGAATCCGCCGCGGGCGATTCCACCCGGAACGCGGCGCCGCGAGCGCCCGTCGTCGCCATCGTGGACGACGACCCGGCGATCCGCTCGGCCCTGTCGCGGCTCGCCCGCTCCCTCGGCTACGCCCCGGCTCCCTTCGCGGGGGCCGAGCCGCTCCTGAAGGCGGCGGACGATGCGGGGATCGCCGTCGTCGTCACGGACGTGCAGATGCCGGGCCTGAGCGGTCTCGACCTCCTGCGCCTCCTGCGCCTGCGCCGGCCGACGCTGCCCGTCATCGTGATGACGGCCTATCCCAGCGAGGCCAGCCGCGCGCGGGCGCTGGCCTCGGGCGCCTTCGCCTACCTCGCCAAGCCCTTCGACGCCGAGCAGTTCGAACACTGCCTGGGCAGCGTCCTCGGCATCACGCGCGACCCGTGATAGGCAGGCCAAGATCAGCAGTAGCCAAGCCGCAGATGATGCACCGGGTTGGTCCGTATCTTGTAAGCCAGCCCTGCGTATTCGCACTCCTCTGGAAGATGTCCGAAGCGACCGTCCATATCGTCGACGATGATCCGGCCCTGCGCTGCGCGCTGATGCGCCTGTGCCGGTCGAGCGGATTGCTTGCGGTCGGTCACGGAGATGCCGCTGCACTCGCCGCGACACGGGTCCGGACCGCACCGGAATGCATCCTCCTCGACGTTCGACTTGCCGGGGAGAACGGCCTCTCGGTCCAGGAAGCCCTGCGTTCGGCCGGCAGCACCGTGCCGATCATCTTCCTGACCGGCTTCGGCACCATCCCGATGACGGTGCGGGCGATGCGCGGCGGCGCGAGCGAGTTCCTCACGAAGCCGGTGGTGGCCGAGGTCCTGCTCGACGCCGTGCACCGGGCCCTCGCAGCCGATGCGGCGGCCCTGGAGGCCCATCGCGCCCGGGAGGCCGTGGCCGAGCGCCTGCAGGCCTTGACCCCGCGCGAACTGGACGTCCTGCGCTGCGCCATCGGCGGCCTGATGAACAAGCAGATCGCCGCCGAACTCGGGATCACCGAGATCACCGCCAAGGTCCACAAGCGGCGGGTGATGGAAAAGATGCAGGCCCGGTCCCTGGCCGACCTCGTGCGCATGGCCGACCAGATCGGCGTGGCGGCGACCCGCCAGCGCTGAGGCACGGCGCGAAGGTCCAAAGCAAGGCCGGATTCGACAAGCCATCCCGTCCCCCCGTCCCCACAGGTGACCGGCCCGCACCCGGAGCCGCCTCGCGTGCTAGGCTCCGCACGCCCGGCGCGACGGTCGGCGCGGCACCGGTCCGGCTTGGCGGCCCTGACGCAGGAGGACATCGAATGAGCTGGCACAGTGCGGACGACCCGATCCCGGGCGACCGCTTCACCTGCGACGCGATCAAGACCCTGATCGTGCCGCGCTCGCGGGACCTCGGCTCCTTCGCGGTGCGGCGTGCCCTGCCGTCGACCGAGTGCCGCATGGTCGGCCCGTTCATCTTCTTCGACCAGATGGGCCCGTCCGAGTTCCTGCTCGGCCAGGGCATGGACGTGCGCCCCCACCCGCATATCGGCCTGTCGACGGTGACCTACCTGTTCGAGGGCGAGATCATGCACCGGGACAGCCTCGGCACCGCGCTGCCGATCCGGCCGGGCGAGCTGAACTGGATGACGGCCGGGCGCGGCATCACCCATTCCGAGCGCACCGGATCGGACCTGCGTCGGACCGGCTCGACCCTGTTCGGTCTCCAGAGTTGGGTCGCGCTGAGCGGCAAGGACGAGGAGACCGCACCGGCCTTCGAGCATTACGAGGCGGATGCGCTGCCGATCCTCACCGGCGAGGGCAAGACCGTCCGGCTGATCGCCGGCGAGGCCTTCGGGGCGAAATCGCCGGTGCGGACGTCGAGCCCGATGGTCTATGCCGACGTGCGACTCGAGGCCGGCGCGGTGCTGCCCCTCGACCCGACCTACGACGAGCGCGCGATTTACACGATCTCGGGCGCCATCGCGATCGCGGGGGACGGGTTCGGCCCGGGCCAGCTCCTCGTCTTCCGGCCGGGCGACCGGATCAGCGTGCGGGCGACCGAGACCGCCCGCTTCATGGTCCTGGGCGGCGAGCCGATGGACGGCCCGCGCCATCTCTGGTGGAACTTCGTCTCCTCGCGGCCCGAGCGGATCGAGCAGGCCAAGGAGGATTGGCGCCAAGCCCGCTTCGACACCGTGCCGGGGGAATCCGAGTTCATCCCCCTGCCGGAGCAGCCGGCGCCGGTGCGCTACCCGTGAGCCGGTTTCCCGCGCCTCAGTAGCCGAGGGCGCAGCCGTCCTTGCGCGGATCGGATCCGGCGGCACGCATGCCCGTCGCCGGGTCGATCCAGATGATCTGGCCGCCGCCGATCGGGACCGGGGCCGGCACCGTGATGTGACCGCGGGCGGCCAGCCCCTCGGCGAGCCCCAAGGCGAAGCCGGCCTCGAACTCGACGCCGCCGCCATAGGCAAAGCTGCGCGGGGCATCCAGCGCCTCCTGCACGTCGAGGCCCCGGTCGATGATGCCGGTGAGCAGTTCGACGTGGCCCATGGCCTGATAGTGCCCTCCCATCACGCCGAAGGGCGCCACCACCGCGCCGTCGCGCATCAGCATGCCGGGGATGATGGTGTGCATCGGCCGCTTGCGCGGCGCGATGGTGTTGGGATGACCCGGCTCGACCCGGAACGAGAAGCCGCGATTGTGCAGCAGCACGCCGCTCTCCGGCGCGGTGATGCCGCTGCCGAAGCCCTGGAAGATCGAGTTGATCAGCGAGATCGCGTTGCCGTCGCGGTCGACCACGCAGAGGTAGACCGTATCGGTGTGACGGATCTCCGGCCACAGCACCGGCGCCTGGGCACGGGCCATGTCGATGGCGCCGTGCGCCCGCGCCTGCCAGGCCTGGGAGAGCAGGTGCTCGACCGGCACGGCGTTGACCACCGGATCGGCGAAGAGCGCGTCGCGGTGGTGGTAGGCCTGCTTGCAGGCCTCGGCGAAGAGGTGGACCCGGTCGAGCTCGCTGAGCGCGCCGACGTCGTACTGCGACAGCACGTTGAGCATCATCAGGGCGGCGAGGCCCTGGCCGCTCGGCGGACACTCGTAGACGTCGTAGCCGCGGTAGCGGGTCGAGATCGGCGTCACGTATTCGGGCGCGGCGCTGGCGAAGTCCTCGAGGGTGTGCAGGCCGCCGAGGTCGCGCAGGCGCGCGACCATGTCCTCGGCCACGGGGCCTTCGTAGAAGCCGGCGGCACCGTGCTCGGCGATGCGCCGCAAGGTGGCGGCGAGCTTCGGGTGGCGCATGATCGTGCCGACCTTCGGCGCCTCCCCGTCGATCAGGTAGGCGGCGTCCGAGCCCGGATCGGCCCGCAGCTTGTCGCGGTTGCGCGCCCAGTCGTAGGCGACCCGCGGCTGGACCGCGTAGCCGTCCTCGGCGTAGCGGATCGCGGGCTGCAGCAGTTCACCGAGGCTGCGGGTGCCGTGGTCGGCGAGCAGCCGCGCCCAGGCCGCGATGGCGCCCGGTACCGTGACCGCATGCGGCGAGGTTGCCGCGATGGCCACGTCGTTCTCCACGTACCAGGCATCGTGCGCGGCCGCGGGGCTGCGGCCGGAGCCGTCCAGCGTGATCGGCACGGCAGCGCCCTTCGGGGCGTAGAGGGCGAAGCAGTCGCCGCCGATCCCGGTCATGGCCGGCTCGACCACGCCCTGCACCGCCACCGCCGCGATGGCGGCGTCGACGGCGTTGCCCCCCGCCTTCAGGATCTCGATGGCCGCCAGCGAGGCGAGCGGGTGGGAGGTCGCGACCGCGGCCTGGGCGGCATAGACGGGCGAGCGGCCCGGTTTCGAGAAATCTCTCACGGCGTCGGGTCCTTGAATCGAATCCTGGAGGATCAGGCGTAGCGGGTGTCGGCGACCCAGTGGCCGGGGGCGACCTCGACCAGGCGGCCCGTGGCATCCGGGTCGGCCGTGGGCAGGAGGGAGGCGGCGCGCAGGCGGGCGCGCTCCTCCACGGGGTTCGGCACCGGCACCGCGCTGAGGAGGCGCCGGGTGTAGGGATGGCGCGGGTCCTCGTAGAGGGCGTCCGCCTCGGCGAGCTCCACCACCCGGCCGTGCCAGAGCACGGCGACGCGCTGGCACAGGTAGCGCACCATGCGCAGGTCGTGGGAGATGAACAGGTACGAGATGCCGAGCTCGTCCTGCAGTTCCTGCAGCAGGTTCACGACCTGGGCCTGGATCGAGACGTCGAGGGCGGCGATCGGCTCGTCGGCGACGATGAAGCTCGGTTTCAGCGCGATGGCGCGGGCGATGCAGATGCGCTGGCGCTGACCGCCGGAGAACTGGTGCGGGTAGCGCTGGGCGAAGCGCGGATCGAGCCCGACCCGGGCCAGCAGGCCCTCGACCTCGTCGCGGCGCTCGGCCCGCGCCATGCCGGGCCGGTGCAGCCGGAACGGCTCGGCCACGTAGTCACCGATGCTCATGCGCGGGTTGAGGGCGGCGTAGGGGTCCTGGAACACCATCTGGATGCGGGCGCGCATCCGGCGCATCTCTCCGGCGGAGAGCTTGGCGAGGTCGGTGCCCTCGAAGGCGACGGTGCCGGCGCTGGGCGGGTTCAGCATGGTGACGGCGCGGCCGATGGTGGACTTGCCCGAGCCGGACTCGCCCACGAGGCCGAGGGTCTCGCCGGGCCGGATGTCGAAGCTGATATCCTCCACCGCCCGGAACACCGAGCCCTTTCCGCCCCACCAGCTGCGCAAGGGGTAGTGCTTGCTGAGATTTCGCACCGAGAGCAGCGGGTAGCGGTCGGCGGGCTCGGGCCTCATCGGGCGGCCTCCTCGGCGGCGAGGCGCGCCGGCAGATCGTACCAGGCGGCCACGAGGTGGCCCGGCGCGGCGCCGGGGGCCTGGACCAGGGGCGGCGCCTCGGCGAGGCAGCGCGCGGTCGCGTAGACGTTGCGCGCGGCGAAGGGGTCGCCCGGCGGCGGGTAGCGCATGTCGGGGGGCGCCCCCTCGATCTGGTGCAGGCGCCGGCGCCCGGCCCGGCCGCGGCTCAGATCCGGCAGCGAGCGCAGGAGCCCGAGCGTATACGCACTCCGGGGATCGCGGAAAATGTCGTCCACCGGACCGCGCTCGAGGATGCGGCCGGCATACATCACCTGCACGGTGTCGGCGATGCCGGCCACCACGCCGAGATCGTGGGTGATCCAGACGATCGCCATGCCGATCTCCCGCTTCAGCTCCTGCACCAGGGCGATGATCTCCGCTTGCACGGTGACGTCGAGGGCCGTCGTCGCCTCGTCGGCGATGAGCAGCTTCGGGCGGCAGGACAGGCCGATGGCGATCATCACCCGCTGGCGCTGGCCGCCGGAGAACTCGTGCGGATATTGGTCGAGGCGCGCCCCGGCCTGGGGAATGCGCACGAGGTCGAGGAGGTCCCGGGCCCGGGCGCGGGCGGCGCGGGCGTCGAGCCCGAGATGGATGCGCAGGGGCTCGATGATCTGCGCGGCCACCGTCATGCCGGGGTTGAGCGAGCTCATCGGGTCCTGGAACACGAAGCCGATCTGCCCGCCGCGCACCGTCCGCAGCGCGCGCTCCGGCAGGGCGAGGAGGTCGCGGCCCTCGAACAGCACCTGTCCGCCGGTGATGCGGCCGGGCGGACGCGGGATCAGGCCCAGCATCGCCAGCACGTGCACGCTCTTGCCGGACCCGGATTCGCCGACGATGCCGAGGGTCTCGCCCTCGGCGAGGGTATAGGACACGCCGTTGACCGCGTGGACCGCGCCGCCCTCGCTGTCGAAGGCGACGGCGAGGTCACGGACGTCGAGCAGGGTCGGCTTCGCCTGCGCCGAATCTTCCTGCGCCGGAGCGTCTCGCACCATCGTCAGGTCCTCTGCCGGGGATCGAGGGCGTCGCGCAGGCCGTCGCCGAGCAGATTGAAGGCCAGCACCGCGAGGAAGATCGAGGCGCCGGGCCAGATCGCCATCCAGGGCGCCTGCTCGAGGAAGTTCTTGGCGACGTTGAGCATGGAGCCCCAGGACGGCTCGGGCGGCTGCTGTCCGAGGCCGAGGAAGGACAGGCTGGCCTCGGCGATGATCGCGGCCGCGATGGTCAGGGTCGCCTGGACCAGGATCGCCGGCACGATGTTCGGCACGATGTGGCGGATGGCGATGCGCCAGGGCGGATTGCCCACGGCACGGGCGGCCTCGACGAACTCCTCCGCCGCCACCGCCTGCACCTGCGCCCGCGTCAGGCGCACGAAGGTCGAGGTCGCCGACAGGCCGATCGCCACCATGGCGTTGGTCAGGCTTGGGCCGAGGAAGGCGGCGAGCGCGATGGCGAGGATCAGGAACGGGATCGCCAGCAGCGCGTCGGTCAGGCGCATGATCACCATGTCGATCACGCCCCCGGCATAACCGGCCAGCAGCCCGAACGGCAGGCCGAGGGCCACCGCGAGGGCTACCGAGGTCAGGCCCGCCCCCAGGGAGGCCCGCGCCCCGAAGACGATGCGCGAGAGCACGTCGTGCCCGACCTCATCGGTGCCGAACGGGTGCGCCCAGCTGGGCGCGGCGCGGATGGCGCCCCAGTCGGTGGCGATGGGATCGTAGGGCGCGATCCAGTCCGCGAAGACCGCCATCAGGATCAGCGCCACCACGATCACGAGGCCGACCATGGCGGTCCGCCGTGCGGTCAGGCGCGCCCAGAATGCGCGGATCGGACCGGGCTCGCTGCGGAGCGGGGGCGCGGCAGACGGCAGGGCGACGCCGGTCGGAGCGATGACGGTCGGAGCGGTGACGGCCTTGGTCATCGACGCCTCCGACGCATGTCGTCCCGGCGGGGTCGGTACGTCGGGCTCGCGCTGCCGGAAGCGAAGGCGATCCGAGATCCCGGCACCGCGTCGTTCCGGGGCGCCGCAGGCGAGCCCGGCCTCCAGGGACGCCGACGGCCTGAAACCTCGCACCACCTGCGTGTCCCGATTCCGGGCTCCGCTGCGGGGCTCCGGGATGACGCGGTGCCGCAAGGCCTGTTTTCGGAAAATGCCGCGTGCGCGCGATCACCCTGCCCGGAACGGGGGACACCCGCGCTTGGATCGGAGGCGCGTAAATCGGAGGCGCAAGAATCGGAGGAATGCCGGTGCAGGGGAAGTGCCGCCATGCTCACGCGCGCCTCAGCTTCGGGTTGACGAAGGCCGCGAGGAGGTCGGCCGCGAGGTTGAGGAGGACGTAGGTAGTGGCGGTGCAGATCACGACGCCCTGCACGGTGGCGTAGTCGCGGTTGAACACGGCATCGACCATCAGCTTGCCGAAGCCCGGCACCGAGAAGACCTGCTCGGTGAGCACGGCGCCGGACAGGAGCTGCCCGAATTCGAGGGCGCCCAGGGTGATGATCGGGATCGCGGCATTGGGCAGGGCGTGGCGCAGGATCAGGCGCAAGGGCGAGACGCCCTTGGCCCGGGCGGTGCGGACGTAGTCCGAGCCGAGCACGCCCAGCATCGCCGCCCGGGTGTGGCGCATCATCACCGCCGCGATGGCGTTGCCGAGGACGAAGGCCGGCATCGCCATGGAGCGCAGGTTCTCGGACAGGCTCTCGAACGGCGAGACGTAGCCGGAGGCCGGGAGCCAGCCGAGCTGGACCGAGAACAGCAGGATCATGAGGATGCCGAGCCAGAAGTTCGGCACCGACAGGCCCCACAGGGCGATGCCGTTGGCCAGGGTATCGGCGGCGGTACCGCGCTTGACCGCCGAGAGGATGCCCATCGGCACGCCGATCACCAGGGCCACCAGCATGGCGAGGCAGGCGAGCTCCAGGGTGACCGGCAGCTTCTCGATCACGAGGTCGATGACCGGCTTCTGCAGGCGGATCGACTCGCCGAGATCGCCCTGGAGCACGCCGCCGGCCCAGAGGGCGTAGCGCACGGGAAGCGGCTGATCGAGGTGGTACTTCTGCCGGATGAAGGCGATGACCTCGGGGTCGCGCTCCTCGCCCGACAGGGCGGTGGCCGTGTCGCCCGGCAGCAGTTGCTGCAGGGTGAAGATGATCATCGAGGCGATCACCAGGGTGGGAATCGCGAGCGCCAGGCGCTGGACGAGGAAGCGCAGCATCGGCCGGGCTCCCGCCTCAGTTCAGCGTCAGGCCGGTGAAGCGCACGAGGCCGTCGGGATAGGGCGTGAAGCCGGTGAGCTTGTTGCTGTAGGCCCAGAACAGCTTGCGGTGGAACAGGTAGATCAGCGGCCGGTCGGCCATGACCCGGTCGGCCAGATGCTTCCAGGCCTCGGCCCGTTGGGCCGGATCGACCGTGGCGCGCTCGGCGGCGAGCGCCGCATCCGCTTCCGGGTTGCAGTAGCGGGCGTAGTTCAGGGGCGTCTTGCAGGCCAGGAAGCTGAAGGTGTTGCCGTCCGGGTCGGGCCGGCCGCTCCAGGAGTAGAGGTAGGCGTCGAAGTTGCCCTTGTCGGCGGCGTCCAGCGCGGTGGTGAAGTCGGTGGCCTGGAGCTTCACGTCGAAGCCGGCCTCGCGGGTCATCGCCTGGATGACCTGCCCCACCTGCGGCGCCTCGTTGTTGGCGTAGACCGTCAGGGTGACGGACGGCTTCGGGATGCCGGCCTCCGCCAGCAGGGCCTTGGCCTTGGCGACGTCGCGCTTCGGCAGGGGATAGTCCTTCACGTAGGCCGGGTGCTTGGGCGAGACCCATTGGTTGCCGGGCAGGAACTCGCCGCTGAACACCACCTGGTTCAGGGCGTTGCGGTCGATGGCGAGGTCGAAGGCGGCGCGCACGCGCGGGTCGGCCACGGCCGAGCCGGCCCTGTTCGGGTTGAAGACGATCGACTGGAAGCCGAGCTCGATGGTCGAGCCGATCTTGAGCTTCGGGTCGCGGGTCACCTGCGGCAGGTCGGTGGGGGTCAGGCGCTCCAGGAGCTCGAGCTGGCCGGCCCGCAGGTTGGTCAACCGCACGGTGCCGTCGGGAATCGGCCGGAACTCGATGCGCTTGAGGTGGATCTGGTCCTTGTTCCAGTAATCGTCGAAGCGCTCGACCACGATCCGGTCCTGCGGCACCCGCTCGACGAACTTGAACGGCCCGGCGCAGACGGGGGCGGTGGAGAACTTGTCGCCCAGGCGCTCGGCGGCCTTGGGCGAGACCATCATCCCGGCCCGATCCGTGAACTGCGCCATCAGGGGCGCGAACGGCGTCTTGAGGACAATCTTGAAGGTCAGGTCGTCGACGACCTCGACCCGGTCGATCGGCGCGATCTCGCCGCGCCTCTGTGAGCCGGGCAGCTTCAGGTGGCGCTCGATGCTGTACTTCGCCGCCGCCGCGTCGAGCTTCTCGCCGTCATGGAAACGCACGCCCGGCCGCAGGGTCATGGTGAGCGTCTTCTGGTCCTCCGACAGGCTCCAGCCGGTGGCGAGTTGCGGCACCGGCTTCAGGTCGGGCCCGATATCCACGAGCTTGTCGCACATCGCGGCGAAGACCATGCGGCTGGTGAAGGTGCGCGCCAGCGTCGGGTCGAGGGCGTCCGGGTCCTCCATCAGGCCGAAGCGCAGGGTCTGCGCCTGGACAGGAGAGAGCGCGGCAATGCCCGCGACGAGGCCGGCAGCGAACAGACGCAGCATCAAGCTTCCTTCAGAACTGGGATCGGTCCGGATCGCAGATCCGCCGCACGGGAGGGCGGATCGGCGCGAACCGGGAAGACGTTCGAAAGTGTATACATTATCTGTGCCAGCGAACCGCTTGGCAACGACCCGACCTCACCAGACCGCCACCTGTCCGTCACGCCGGGGATCGCTGGCGCCGACATACCCCTCGGTGCCGGGGTCGCCCATCCGCCAGATGAATTGGCCGGCCCCGAAATCCTGGTAGCTGTCCTCGATCACGTCGACCCGGTGGCCGCGCTCCACCAGGCCCTGCAGGGTCGCGGCCGGCATCGCCGCCTCGGCGTTGATCTCGAGCCCGGCATTGAAGCGCCAGCGCGGCGCGTCGCAGGCGGCCTGCGGGTTCTGGCCGTGGTCGATCATCCGCACCAGGGTCTGCAGGTGGCCCTGAGGCTGCATGTTGCCGCCCATGACGCCGAAGCTCATCACCGGCGCTCCGCCCTGGGTGAGGAAACCCGGGATGATGGTGTGGAAGGGCCGCTTGCCGGGCGCCACCACGTTGGGGCTGGCCTCGTCCAGAACGAAGCCGTAGCCGCGGTTCTGCAGGGACAGGCCCCATTCGGGCACGACCACGCCGGAGCCGAAGCCCATGAAGTTCGACTGGATGAAGCTCACCATCATGCCGGATTCGTCGGCGGCGGTGAGGTAGATGGTGCCGCCGCGGACCGGGTTGCCGGCGCCGAATTCCTGGGCACGGTGCCGGTCGATCAGCCTCGCCCGCGCCGTCAGGTAGGCCGGATCGAGCATCGCCTCCGGGGTCACCTCCATGCTGCGCGCGTCGGAGACGTAGCGGTAGGTGTCGGCGAAGGCGAGCTTCATCGCCTCGATCTGGAGGTGCTGCGCCTCCGGGCCATCCGGGGCCAGACCCGCCAGATCGAAGGATTCGAGGATCCCCAGGGCGATCTGGGCGGCGATGCCCTGCCCGTTCGGCGGGATTTCGTGGAGCGTATAGCCCCGGTAATCCTTGGCCGTCGGCGTCACCCATTCGGGCCGGAAGGCCGCGAGATCGGCCATCGTCATGGCGCCCCCATGGGCGGCGGCGTGCCGGGCCATGGCCTCGGCGATCTCGCCCTCGTAGAAGGCGCGCCCCTTCGTCTCCGCGATCGCCCGCAGGGCCCGGGCGATGCCCGGCAGGGTGACGCGCTCGCCCACGTGCGGGGCGCGACCGTGGGGCAGGAAGGTCTCGGCGAAGCCCGGCTGCCGCACGAGGTCCGCGACCCGCGCAGCCGCGGCCCATTTCTGCTGCACCACCACCGGCGCGAGGTAGCCGCGCTCGGCGATGTCGATGGCGGGCTGCAGAAGGTCGGCGAAGGGCAGCTTCCCGAAGCGCTCGCTCAGGGCCATCCAGGCCGCGACGGCGCCCGGCACCGTGACGGAATCCCAGCCTCGCATGGGCGGCCGCTCGGCCGCACCGTATTTCCGGGTGAAGTAGTCGGGGGTCCAGGCCGCCGGTGCCCCGCCGGAGGCGTTGAGGCCGTGCAGTTGCCGACCGTCCCACAGGATGCAAAAGGCGTCCGAGCCCAGGCCGTTGCTGCAGGGCTCGGTGATGGTCTTGGCCGCCGCCGTGGCGATGGCGGCGTCCACCGCGTTGCCGCCCTGCCAGAGCATGCGGATGCCGGCCTGGGCCGCGAGGGCGTGCGAGGTCGAGACCATGTTGCGGCCGAAGATCGGCATCCGCACGGTGGGATAGCCGGTGGTCCAGTCGAACGGCTTCATCGGATCGCGGCCTCACGCATCGGGGGATCCGGCGATGATGGAGACAAACGCCGGGTCCGCCAAGTCGAAGAATTGTCGACGCGAGAAATCGAAGATCCGGCAAGATGAATGAGCCGCCGCGGCGGCTCTTCCTCAGCGATCCGTCGCCAGTTCCGGCATCAGGCGGTTGATGACGCTGTAGTTGATCGCCGTCCAGAACTCGGATGTCGCCGGATCGGCGAGCGCATTCTCCGCCGCCTCGATCACCGCATGGTCGGGCGTCACCAGGTAATCTTCGACGTCGTTGAGGGAGTCGAAGGACAGGACCGAAATTCCGTCGATCTTGGAGCCCTCGGGATCGGCTTGGGTCGACCCGAACGGATGCAGCTGGGCATAGCGGCGAACGTACTGCGCGGTCGCTTCCTGGGCGCAGACCAGGTCGGCCTGGGCCCCGAGCCAGGCCTCCTGGAACGCGGTGCGGCAGAGGTGCGGCCGGCGTCGGTGGATCTTCACGAGGCTGACCGGGTCGCGGTGGCGCGCGCTCGGGTCGAGGATGTATTCCCGCGCCACCGCGCGGGTGACCATGCGAAAGGCGGTCCGCTCGTCCGCGACGATGCGGGCCGCGTACTGCTCCTGACCGAGCACCGCCGCGATGTCGTCGGTCTCCGCGTAGGCGATGTAGGCGAAGCCGTCGAAGCTCGGGCGCCGGTAGGCCGGCACCCGCGCGGCCGGATCGGACACCAGCCTGCCCTCGGCCTCCACCATCGCCCGGTAGGGCGGCCGGAAGTCGGAGGATGGCCCGGATGCGACCCGGTGGACCTGGTCGTAGCGCAGCACGCGGTCGTTCTGGGTTCCGGGCTCCGCGTAGGCGAATTTCGGCCCGTGCACCTTCCGCCAGTACGCATCCCAGTGCTCGAAGGCGAGGTTGGGATCTGGCTCCAGCGCCACGGCCTCGGGATGGCGGTCGGGGCGCATCACCGACCGCCCGTCCCGGCCGACATTCGATCCCGGGTCGCGCGGGCGCCGCTCCAGGGGGGAGTCGTCGCTGCGCGAGACGAAGGTCGGGGTGACGATCAGGGGCTTCGTCGTCGCGCGGGTGGCTGCTCCGTGGGGCGGCCGCTGCAGCATGTCCGAGCGGGCGAGGTCCGGGGCGGTCCGGTCTGTCATGCGGGCTCCTTCGCCGGGGGCGGATGTCACGGAATGACCCGCTCGGCCCGCAGGCGTGCGAACAGGTCGAAGAACGCGTCGTCGGTGGCCTGGTAGTCGAGGAAGCCGAGGCGCCGGCTCTTGCTCATGTCGGTGACGACCTCGATCGGCCGGCCGAGATCCGCATCCGTGTGCCAGGCCGAGGCGAGGCGTCCGAGATCGGTCTCCTTGAGGCCGTGCCGGGCCGCGAGCTCGGCCCAGAGCGGGGCGGCCCCGTCCATCTGCTGCTCCAGGGGCAGGATCGCGCCGTCGAAGGGCGCCGGCTCCACGCCGAACCAGTCGGCGATCCGGCCCCACATCCAGCTCCAGCGGAAGACGTCGCCGTTGACGATGTTGAAGGCCTCGTTGCGGGCCGCCGGCGTGGTCGCGGCCCAGGCGAGCTGGCGCGCGAGGATGCGCGCATCCGTCATGTCGGTGAGCCCGTTCCACTGGGCGGTCGAGCCCGGGAAGCGGAACGGGCGACCGGTCTCGCGGCAGAGCGTGGCGTAGACTGCCAGGGTCACGCCCATGTTCATGGCGTTGCCGAGCGCGTAGCCGATGATGGTGTGAGGCCGGTGCACGCTCCAGCCGAAGCCGTCCCGCGCCGCGGCGGCGAAGACCTCGTCCTCCTGCGCATAGTAGAAGTTCTCGACGTCGAGGCGGCCCTGGTCCTCGCGGAACGGCGTGGCCGGCAGCGTGCCCTTCCCGTAGGCCTCGAACGGTCCGAGATAGTGCTTGAGGCCGGTGACCAGGCCGACATGGTCCACGCCCCCGTTCGGCCGCAGGGCGTCGAGGAGGTTGCGCACCATCGCGCCGTTGACGCGGATGTTCTCGGCCTCCGTCTCCTGGCGCAGCCAGGTCGTGATGAAGACGTCGGTGGGGCGGACGTCCGCCAGCGCGCCGCGCAGGCTCTCGGGGTCGAGGAGGTCGGCGGCCACCGGGGTCACGCCGGCGATGTCGGCCGGCGGGCGCCGGGCGAGACCGGCCACGGACCAGCCCTCCGCGACGAGGTGGCGAGCGAGGTTGTTACCGACGATGCCGCTGACGCCGGCGATGAGGGCCGTCCTGGTCATGGAAGTCTCCGTCCTGGTCATGGAAGTCTCTGGCTTGATCTGACGACCGACCTATGGAGACAGTCCGCCCCTGACCAGACGGCACCGATTGGGGTCCTAGGCACCCAACGGTACCCACCCAGGGGGCGACGACCATGGAGAGGCTGAGCGCGGACGAGGCCTGGCGCGAGGACTGCGCGCCGCGCCGGGTGCTCGAACTGTTCGCGACCAAGTGGACCAGCATGGTGCTGCACACCCTGCACGCCCGCCATGCCGGCCGTGCCCGCACCGGTATCCTCCAGCGCAGCCTGCCGGGCATCTCGAAGAAGATGCTCACCCAGACCCTGCGGGACATGGAGGCGAGCGGGCTCCTGACCCGGCACGTGGCCGGCACGGTGCCGCCCGCGGTGGAGTATCGCCTCACCCCCCTCGGCGGCCGCTTCGTCGAGCCGGTGGAGCTTCTCTACGCCTGGGGTCGGGCCAATGCCGATGCCCTTGACGACCTGAAGCCCCGTCCGACCTCCCGCCGCTGACGGGCGAGGCCCGCTCCGGCAAGTCTCCTGCATGGGGGCCCGCCGGGGCGCCTCACGGGCGCCCGCCGATGCGCGCAGGTGGACGGAGACGACGACACGATGGCGACACGATCCAAGGTGGCCTTCATCGGCACGGGCGGGACGATCTCGTCCCTCGGCTGGGATTCCCTCGACGTCCTCGACTACACCGCCACCGGGCAACGCCTCGCGGCCGACGCGATCCTCGAGCGGGTGCCCGAGGCGGGCAGCGTCGCCGAGGTGATCGCGGTGCCGTTCCGCGCGGTGCCGAGCCCCGCCATCGGCTTCGCCGAGTGGCGCGCCCTCGCCGCCCTCTGCGCGGAGCTCGCCGAGGCCCATCCCGACCTCGCCGGCATCGTCATCGGGCACGGCACCGCGACCCTGGAGGAGACCGCCTACGCCCTCGGCCTGATCTTGACGGTGGCCTGCCCGGTCGTCCTCGTCGGGGCCCAGCGCCCGATCAGCGCCCTGTCGAGCGACGCCGGGCTCAACCTCGTCGCGGCCCTGCGGGTCGCCGCCGACCCGGCCTCGCGCGGGCGCGGGGTGCTGGTGGTGCTCAACGACGAGATCCAGGCGGCCCGCGAGGTGACGAAGACCTCGGTCGGCCGGCTGCAGACCTTCCGCACGCCGGATTTCGGCGTCCTCGGCCACGTCGACGGACCGCATGTGCGCTACTACCGCCGCCCCGAGCGCCGGCATGCCCCGGACACGCCGTTCACCTTGGACGGGCTGGCCGCCCTGCCCCGGGTCGACGTCGCCTACGCCTATGCCGACGCGGACGGCACCGCCGTGCGCGCCTTCGTGGCGGCCGGCGCGCTGGGCATCGTCTCGGCGGGCCTCGCCCCCGGCATGACGCCCCCAGGCGAGGCCGACGCCCTGGCCGAGGCGGTGGCCGCCGGGGTGGTGGTGGTCCAGTCCACCCGCGCCGGCAGCGGCGTGGTGCCGGTCACGACGCGCCTGCGCGAGCGGGGCATCCTCAGCGCCGACAACCTGACGCCGCAGAAGGCGCGGATCCTGCTCGCGCTGGCGCTGACCCGCAGCCGCGATCCGGTCGAGATCGCCGCGATGTTCGCTACGTACTGAGTTCGGTGGTGCGCCGCCCGACGGCCGCAGATGTCACGCGGGGCACGCCCATCCCGATCTCTGGATCGGCCGAGCGGCCGGTTCGACGGCAGGGCACGGCCCTCTCCCCGCGCGGGGCGAGCTCAGGCGTGGGGATGGTTCTGCAAGCCTCCGTCCGTCGCGGACGGCTCAGCCACCCGCACCTCCACCTTGTCCCCTCAGGCTCGACAGTTCTCGGGCAGGCCCGAGACCCGCCGGGACGAAGCGCTACGCCTTTCCGCATGACCACGAGAGCGTCCGTGAGAGGCTCAGGGAAGAACGGCGCGTTCCTGCCCGGCAGCCTCGTTCCCGGCCACGCCAGACACCCTGATGCCGATGGGGCGAGGCAGCCAGGAAGACTTGCGAACCGACATCGGCGCGCCCGCTGAAACCTCGCGCTCCCGCGCCTCGTCCAACGAATTCTGCGACCTTTCGGCGTCTCGGCCGTTGATGGGACATGCCGAACCGGTCGCGACGGCGTGACCGGCCATCCGAAACCATCGACGCGAGGTTCCTTTCATGAAGTCATTCGTCATCGCCACCGCCCTGCTGCTCACCCCCGTCGCCCTCGCGGGCACGGCGCAGGCCCAGGGCACCATCCGGGGCGCCGAGCGTGGCGTCGAGGACGGCAACCGTGCAGCCGGACCGATCGGCGGCGTGGTGGGCGGCGCCGTCGGCGCGGCCACCGGTACGGTCGGCGGGGTCCTGGGTGTCGATCCGGATCGTCGCGACGACCGCATCGAGCGTCGCGAGGAGCGCACCACGATCACGCGCGAGCGCCGCGACCGCTAAGCCAACCGCCTCGGCCCCTTCGCGGGGCCGAGTCCTTTCCCTGTCCGTTCGCCCCGTCCCCGCCGAACCGCACGATGTCCGACCCTGAACCGCACCTGCACCTCCTGGCCACCGCCCGGGGGTTGTCGGCGTCGCTCCACGACGCCCTCGTGCATCTCGGGCCGGTGCCGATCGATCCGCCGACCCACGCCCATGTCGCGGACCGCCTCGCCCTGGAAGTCGTGAACCAGCAACTCTCGACCCGTGCCGCAGCGGCGATCTGGGCCCGCGTCGAAGAAGCGGCACGCCTGCGGAACGGGGTACCCCGCGACCTCTTCGTCGAAGCGCGTGCCGAGACCCTGCGCGGCTGTGGGCTCTCCGGCGCCAAGGTGCGGGCCGTGCAGGCCATCCGCGCCGCGGACGAGGCGGGCCTGTTCGGTCCCACCCTTGCCACCCTGCCCCACCCGGAACGCGCGGCGATCCTGCGCAGCATCAAGGGCGTGGGACAGTGGACGGCCGACATGATCGGCATCTTCCACTATCACGACCCGGACATCTGGCCGGCGGGCGACGTCGCCGCTGTCGGCAGCCTCCAACGCCTGACGGGCTGCACCGACACGCAGGCGTTCACCCAGCCCTTCGCACCCTATCGCTCCCACCTCGCCCGCGCGATGTGGCGGGTACGGGACCTCGTGCCGGCCCCGCCCCTCGTGGCCTGATCAGCGCGCCTCGAGCGGCGGCGTGCTCGCCGGCAGACGACGCAGGTTGGTCGCCTGCTCGAAGGCGTAGGCGAGACCGAGGAGCTTCGCCTCGCTCCAGGGCTGACCGAGCAGGTCCATGCCGACCGGCACGCCCGCGGGCGCGGTCGCGCTGGCCTCGGAGAACCCCGCTGGGACGTCGATCGCCGGGTAGCCCGTCAGCCCCGCGACGATCCCGTTGCGATCCGCCTGGTTGAGTTCGCCGATGGGCACCACCAGCCGCTTCTGCAGCGGGTAGACCAGGGCGTCGAGCTTCTGGGCCGCGAAGACCTCGGCGACATGGGCCTTGAAGGCGGCGATCCGCCCGAGACGGGCCTTGTACTCGGGCTCGGCCATGCCGTCCTGGCGCGCCTCGGCGGCCTTGAGGAACGACTCCAGGGCGGCGCGGTGGAACTGGCCCGAGGCCAGGATGCCGGCGAGGTCCTTGTGCGGCGCATTGGGGATCGAGGCCAGATAGCCGTTCATCAGCGCCTTGTACTCGTAGGTCTGGACGTCGTCCTCGCGGTTGAGGGCGTCGGCCTCGAAAGCCGGGTCGTCGATCCGCACCAGGGTGGCGCCCGCCGCCTCCAGGGCGTCGAGGGCGGTCTGCATGACGCGGTTGACCTCTGCATGCTCCGGCTTGGTCCCGAAAAGGACCGGGACGACGCCGAGGCGCGCGCCCTTGAGGGCGTCGGGCTTCAGCGCAGCGGCGTAGCTCTGCGCGACCTTGCCGGCGGCTGCGGCGGTGAGGGGATCGGCCGGGTCGGTACCGGCCATGGCCTGCAGCAGGGCCGCCGCATCCGCCACCGTGCGGGTGATCGGCCCGATGGCGTCCTGCGTCTTCGAGACCGGCATGATGCCCGCGAGACTGATCAGCCCCTGGGTGACGCGCAGGCCCACGAGGTTATTGGCCGAGGCGGGCGAGCGGATCGAATTCACGGTGTCGCTGCCGAGCCCCCCGAGGGCGAAGCCGGCGGCCATGCCCGCGCCGACGCCGCCGCTGGAGCCGCCGGGGGTACGGGTCAGGTCGTAGGGGTTGCGGACCTGGCCGCCCAGCGAACTCACCGAGACCCCGCCGAGGGCGAGCTCCTGCATGTTCGCCTTGGCCAGCACGATGGCGCCGGCGGCGCGCAGGCGCGCCACCGCGGTAGCATCCTGCGCCGGCTGCGCTCCCGCGAGGGCGGCCGAGCCGCCGGTGGTCGGCAATTCGGCGGTGTCGTAATTGTCCTTCAGCAGCAGGGGCACGCAGCCGAGGGGCTTGGCCGCGCCCGCTGCCCGGTCCGCGTCGTAGGCCTCGGCCTGCGCCAGGGCCTGCGGGTTCAGCGCCCGGATCGCCGCGAGCTTCGGGCCGGCCTGATCGTAGGCGGCGATGCGGTCGAGATAGCCCTGGACCAGGCCGCGGCAGGTGATCCGCTCGGAGGCGAGGGCCTCGCGGACCCCGGCGATCGTCGCGTCCTCGACCCGGAAGGAGGCCGGAGCCGGGGCCTGTGCCGCGACGGGGTCGGCCTGGACAAGGACGGCGCCGGCGAGAGCGACGAGGCAGGCGGATCTGGCGAAGGCGATCGGGGGCATGGCATTCCGGTGCTGATCGAGACGGCCCGGGATCAGGCAGGCTTCGGACCGCGATGGTCAAGCCGCTGCGTTGACGCCGGGCCGATCGCGGGTGATCCCGTCGCCGGACGATGCGCGCCGGCCCCGAGGAGATCCGAATTCATGCCCTCCCCCCTTCTTCTCGTCACCAGCCTTCCGGCCGCGGAAGAGGCAGCCTGGCGCGAGGCCCTGGGCGCAGCCATGCCGGGAGAGCGAATCGCGTCCGTCTCCGACGGTACCCCGGTGGGCGCGGCGGAGGTCGCCATCGTGGCGAACCCGCCGCTGGGGTCCCTCGCGGGCCTGCCGAACCTGCGCTGGATCCAGAGCCTCTGGGCCGGCGTCGACCGCCTCGTCCTCGACGACACGCTGCCCGAGGTGCCCGTGCGGCGCCTCATCGACCCGACCCTGGCGCGCGCCATGGCGGAGGCGGTGGCGGCGGCGGTCCTGCACCTGCACCGCGACTTCCCGCTCTATGCCGCGCAGCAGCGCGCGGGGACGTGGCGCCAGCACCCGGTCCGCCCGGCCGGTGAGCGCCGCGTGACGATCCTCGGCCTCGGCGAGATGGGACGAGCCGCGGCCGACCTCCTGCGCGCCCTCGGCTTTCCCGTCCGGGGCTGGAGCCGGTCCGGCACCGCGCACGGGACGATTCCGGTCGCGAGCGGCCCGGACGGTTTCGCGCAGAGCCTCGCGACGGCCGACATCCTGGTCAACCTCCTGCCCCTGACCCCCGACACCCGCGGCATCCTGAAGACCGACGCGTTCCGCCAGCTGCCACCGGGCGCAGCCCTGGTCAATTTCGGGCGCGGCGCGCACGTCGTCGAGGACGATCTGCTCGCGGCCCTGGCGACGGGCGCCCTCGGCCACGCGATCCTCGACGTGTTCCCGGAGGAGCCCCTGCCGCCGGATCACCGCCTCTGGACCCATCCGGCGATCACGATCCTGCCCCACGTCGCGGCTCCGACGCACATGGCCTCGGCCGCCGCGCTCGTCGCCGAGGCGGTGGCGGAGTTCCGCCGCACGGGCCGTGCGCCGGCGGGGATCGACCGGACGCGCGGCTACTGACAGGCTGCGCAACCCGGTCACGCGCATCAGCCGCGGACTCGCCCGGAAACCGGGAGCCCGCAGCCCCGCGACAGGGCCGCGCCGCGGGGCGGGACACTGACATGCTTCGTCACAGGGGCGGCACGGGCGAGACAAACGGCGTGGCTATCTCCTGCTTCGAAGCGGCCCACGCCGCTTCGACCTTGGAGACAGACCGATGAAGACCACGATGTTCGCCCTCCTCACCGCCGGCCTGCTCGCGGCGGCCCCGGCCCTCGCCGTCGACGGACACGGCAACGCGTCGAACCCCGAGCAGGTGAAGCCGAACCTCGGCTCCGTCTCCGGCGGACCGAACCACAGCGACGATCCCCGGGTGCGGGAGGCGCAGGAGAAGGGTCCCGACGGCAAGCCGCTGCATTCCGACACGGACGGCCATGCCCACGGCCACAGCCAGGGCAAGAAGTAGTCCCGTCGGCCCGGCCCTAGGGTCTGTCAGGCTCATCCTGAGCCGGACAGACCCTCAATTTCGGTCTTGGGGTTTGTCTCTTCGGGATCACCGCTTCCCACCGACCCCCGAGAAGCTCGAGGACACCCCCCGGACTAGGACACCCCTGCCGCTTCCCGCAGGCCGACCCGCCTGCGGGCGGCGCGCCCGAGGGCCACCACCATGACGCTGCCGGAGGCCGTGAGGAACACCAGGGGCAGCAGCGCCAGGGGGAAGCTCCCGGTCGCGTCCTTGATGACGCCAAGGAGCCAGGTCGCGCTGCCGGTGCCGAGGTGGGACAGGGTGTTGATCGCCGCGATCCCGGCCCCGGCGGTGCCCGCCGAGAGCCACTCGGTGGCCAGTGCCCAGAACGGGCCCTTGATGGCGTAGTTGCCCATCAGGACGAGGCTGAGCAGCACCAGCGTCACCGTCAGCGAATTCGTCAGCGAGGTGGCGAGCAGGCAGGCGGCGGTGACGGCGAGCGGCAGCGCCGTGCTCCAGACCCGCTCCCCCGACCGGTCGGCGCGCAGGCCCCACAGGATCATGAACACCGAGGCGATGCCGAACGGGATCATGTTGAGGAAGCCCGTCTCGAGGTTCGACAGGCCGAACGACTTGAGGATCTGCGGCATCCACAGGGACAGGGCGTTGCTGGTGGCCGAGCTGCCGGAATAGATCAGCGCCAGGGCCCAGACGTACTTGTTCGACAGCACCTTCCACAGGGGCAGGTGGTCGGCCACCGGGCTCGCGCCGCCGCGGTCGGCGGCGAGGCGGTCGGTGAGCCAGGCCCGCTCCCGGGGCGTCAGCCAGGCGGCGTCGGCCGGACGGCTCGGCAGCAGCGCCAGGGCGGCGAGGCCGAGGAGCACGGCCGGGATCGCCTCCATGAGGAACAGCCACTGCCAGCCCCGCAGGCCGGCGATGCCGTCCATCTGCAGCAGGGCGGCGGAGAGCGGCGAACCGAGGAAGCTCGAGAGCGGGATCGCCACCATGAAGGTGGCGACGATCCGGGCGCGGTAGGCCTTGGGGAACCAGTAGGTCAGGTAGAGGATGACGCCCGGGAAGAACCCGGCCTCCGCCGCGCCGAGGAGGAAGCGACCGAGATAGAACGTCCAGGGACCGGTCACGAAGGCCATCGCCGCCCCGACGAGACCCCAGGTCACCATGATGCGGGCGATCCAGACCCGGGCGCCGAAGCGCTCCATGGCGATGTTGCTCGGCACCTCGAACAGCACGTAGGCGAGGAAGAACAGCCCGCCGCCGATGCCGAACATGGCTTGGCTCAGGCCGACATCCTTGTTCATGGTCAAGGCGGCGAAGCCGGCATTGACCCGGTCGATATAGGCGATGAAGTAGCAGAGGATCAGGAACGGCACGAGCCGGAGCCCGACCTTGCGCATGACCACCGCTTCGTCGGGCGGGGCGTCGGGCCGTGCGGGGATGGCGTTCATCGTGGTGGCTCCGGGACAATCGGGGATCGGGTGGCCGGGGCGGATGCGCCGGCCCGGCGCCCCGCTGCGAGGGCCGGATGGACGGATGCGTGAAGACGGCTTTGCGGGACCGGCGCGGGCGGCGGCGGACGATCCTCGCCGCCCTGGGCCACGCCGCCCTGAGCTTCGCCGCCTCGGGCCTCGCCGCCCTCGCGTTCTTCCTGTCGCCCCTGAAGGACACCGCCATGGCCCTCGACCCGACCTCCGCCCTGCCTGCCGCGATCGCCCCCACCGGGACGCTGCGGGCGGCGATCAACTACGGGAACCCGGTGCTGGCGCAGCGGGGCAGCGACGGCCAGCCGGCTGGCGTCTCGGCGGAGCTCGCCCGTGAACTCGGTCGCCGGCTCGGCCTGCCGGTGGCGTTCGAGACCTTCGACACGGCGGGCGCCGTCGTGGCGGCCCTCGGCGGCGCGCGAAGCTGGGACGTCGCCTTCCTGGCAATCGACCCGGAGCGGGGGCAGAGCATCGCGTTCAGCCCGCCCTACGTCATCATCGAGGGCGCCTACCTCGTCCGGGACGAGTCGCCTCTCACCGACAATGCCGAGGTCGACCGGCCGGGCATCCGCATCGCGGTCGGCCGCAACACGGCCTACGACCTCTATCTCGGGCGCCACCTCACGGCGGCCGAGCGCGTCTATGCGCCGACCTCGGCCGCGGCGCTGACCCTGTTCCTGCGCGACAGGCCCGAGGTCCTGGCCTCGGTGCGCCAGCCGCTGGAGACCTACGTGCGCGACCATGCCGGCCTGCGCATCCTGCCCGGCCGCTTCATGGTGATCGAGCAGGCCGTGGCGAGCCCGAAGGCGCGTCCCGGCGTCGCCGCGGCCCTGCGCGATTTCATCGAGGCCCAGAAGGCCTCGGGCTTCGTGGCCAGGGCCCTGGCGGCGAGCGGGCAGGCCGACGCGGTCGTCGCCCCGCCGGCGCCCTGACCGGCGCGCGTCCCTCACGTCGGGACCCGCCCGGCCGGCAGTCCGAACAGGGCGCGCGGCGTCTCCTGCAGGACGATGCGGCGCTCGGCCGGGTCGGGCAGCCAGCCGTCGAGCTGGGCCCGGACCCGGTCGTAGGAGGCGACCCCTTCGAACTGGGTGTGCGGCCAGTCGCTGCCCCAGACCAGGCGCTCCAGGCCGAGACCGTCCTTCAGCAGGGGCAGCGCCGCCCGGGCGATCCGCTCGCCGGTCTCGCCCGGCCCGTTGCGGTAGCTCCCCGACAGCTTGGCCCAGACCCGGCCCGTCCGCCCCGCCGAGAGGAGGTGCCGGAAGCCCGGATCGTCGATGCCGAGGGCGGGATCGGGCTTGCCGAAATGGTCGGCCACCACCCGCACGCCGCTGTCGAGGAGGGGCGGCAGCAGGCTCGGCCAGCGCCGGGCCTCGGCCTGGACCTCGACCTGCCAGCCGAGATCGGCCACGCTGCGCAGGAGCCGCTGCCAGGACGGCGCCGCGAAATCCGGGTCGGCGACACCGATCAGGTTGAGGCGGATGCCGACGATGCCCTGGGCGGCGAAGGCCTTCAGGGTCTCGGGCGGTCCGTCGGGCCGGACCACCGCGATGCCGCGCAGGCGCTGCGGCGCGCGGGCCACGGCGTCGAGCAGGCCGCGATTGTCGTCGCCGTAGAAGCTCGGCTGGACCAGGACCGCCTGGGCGATGCCGTGCGCGTCGAGCACCGCGAGGTAGTCCTCGGGGGTGGCGTCGTAGCCGGGCGCGTAGCGGCGGGTATCGGCCAGGGGCCAGTCGCGCCGGAAGACATGGGCGTGGGTGTCGACCGCCTGCAGGGTCTCGGGCCCATCCTGCGCCGCACCCCGCCGCGCCAGCACCGATCCGCCCACCATGGACAAGGCTCCCGTCTGAAAGAGGCGTCGCGTCAGGGTCATGGCGTGGCCTTCTGCGGCAGGCGCCGGCCGGCGGCCCCGGGGAGCGCGACGGCGCGCGGGGCGGCGGTCTCGCCGAGGTCCTTGGCGCGGGTCTCGGGCAGCATCAGCACCGCCAGGACCACGAGGCCGTAGCCGACGGCCGCATCGATCCCGATGGCGGCGCCGAGGCTCATGCGCTCGCTGAGATGGCCCACGAGGACGGGGAAGCCCGCCGAGACGATCCGGCCGGCATTGTAGCAGAAGCCCACACCGGTCCCCCGCAGGCCGCCGGGATAGAGCTCGGAGAACAGCGCCCCGAGCGAGGCCGGAATTCCGGCGGCGCAGAAGCCGAGGGGAAAGCCGAGGAGCAGGGTCGCGGTGTCGCCGAAGGGCAGGAACACGTAGGCGAGCACCACCACCACGCAGGCGGCGGCGAAGAGCCCCACCGTCAGGCTCCGGCCGATCCGGTCGAGCAACGCGGCGGCCGCGAGGCAGCCGCAGAAGAACGCCACGATGATGACCGCGAGGTAGCCGCCGGTGCCGAGCACGGACAGGCCGCGCTCGGTGCGCAGGTAGGTCGGCAGCCAGCTCGTCACCGCGTAGTAGCCGCCATGGGCCCCGGTGCCGAGGAGGAGCCCGACCAGGGTGACGCGCAGGTGCTCCGGCGCGAAGATCGACAGGGCGGTCGTCAGGACGGAGGGGCGCGGACCGGCGCCGTGCGACGGCGCCGCCGGCACGACCCCGGGCTCGGGCACGTTCCGGCGCACCCAGACCACCAGGAGCGCCGGGGCGAGGCCGACGGCGAAGACCGCGCGCCAGGCGATGTCCGGCGGGAGCAGCGCCGCGGCCAGGGTGAACACGCCGACCGAGGCGCCCCAGCCCACGGCCCAGGCGCTCTGCACGCTGGCGAGCGCCTTGCCGCGATGCTGCGGCCGGATCGCCTCGCTCATCAGGGCGACGCCAGCGGCCCATTCGCCGCCGAAGCCGAGGCCCTGCAGCGCCTTGAGCACGAGCAGCTGGGTGTAGTCCTGCGCGAGGGCCGAGAGGCCGGTGGCGAGGGCGAACCACAGGATCATCGCCTGGAGGGCGCGGACCCGGCCGATGCGGTCCGAGATCGCCCCGCCGATCCAGCCGCCCAGCGCCGAGGCCACCAGGGTGACGCTGGTGATCAACCCGGCCTCGGCCTTGCTGATCTGCCACAGGCCGAGGAGCGTCGGCACGACCAGCGAGAAGAGCTGGACGTCGAGGGCATCGAGGGCCCAGCCGCCGAAGCAGGCCCAGAACGTCTTGCGCTCCGTCGGCGTGCCGGAGCGGTACCAGTCCAACATGGCGGCGTTTCCTCATGCGCTCCGCTCTTCGAGGCGGGTTGCCGGGACGATGGTCGGGCGTCAGCGGATCTCGACGCGGTAGCGGAAGCGCTCGGCGGCGCCGTGGGAGCGGCGCCACTCGATCGGGTGCCGGTCGTAGCCCCGGGCGATGCGCTCGATCACCATGACGGGGGCGCCGGCCGGGAGGCCGAGGCGGGCGGCGAGTGCGGGCGAGGCGCCGGAGGCGGTCAGGGTCTCGTCGGCCATGGCCACGACCTCGCCGCACAGGCGCTCGTAGAGCGGGTAGAGCAGGTCGCCGAAAGCGTCCGGGGCGAGGTCTTCCAGGGGCGCGAACCGGTCCGGCGCCAGCCAGATCTCCTCGGCCAGCAGCGGCGTCGCCCCGTCGAGGCGCAGGCGCTCCAGGCGGAGGGCCGGCGCGCCGGGGGGCAGGCCGAGGGCTTCCGCCGCCTCGGTCGGGCACGGCGCCCGGCTGCGCGAGAGGATGCGGGCCTGGGGTACCGCCTGGCCCCCATCGCCATCCGTGAGGCGGAAGAAGCGGAACAGGGAGCGGTCGAGGGAGGGGCGGCGCACGAAGGTGCCGCGGCCCTGGACTCGGTCGAGGATGCCCTCGGCCACGAGGAGGTCGATGGCCTTGCGCACGGTCCCGACGGCGATGCCGGCCTCCCGCGACAGTTCCGCCTCCGTCGGGATCGCGTCGCCGGCCCGCCAGGACCCGTCGACGATGCGGGCCACGATGACGTCGCGCAGCTGTTGGTAGCGCGCCAACCGCGGATCGGCGTCAGCCAGAAGTGACATGCAGTCCTCTATTCATCTATATGAATTATGAAGCATGCATCCCCTTAGTGTGTCAACCACCCTGCAGGATTGCGCCGGGTGCCGTCCGCGCGGATCGATCCCCGTCGAGGGACGCGCGGGGCCGCGGCGCGTTGAAAGGGACGCGCGACAGCGCGATCACGGTTCACCACGAGGCATCGGCTCATGACCACGAACAGACGCAACGCCCTGAGGGTCGCGGCAGCGGCCGCTGCCGGAAGCGCTCTCCTGTCCGGCCGGGCGCCGGCCGAGGAAGCCGAGCCGGCCTCGGGCGGCGCCACGCCCCGGCCGCTGTTCGCCCTGCCCCAGGTGACGATCCCCATCGTCGGCAGCGCCGAGGTGTTCCCGGTGCGGCGGATCTACTGCATCGGGCGCAACTACGCCGCACATGCCCGCGAGATGGGGTCGGACCCGACGCGCGAGCCGCCGTTCTTCTTCCAGAAGCCCACGGACGCGATCCAGGTCGTGCCCGTCGGTCGGGTCGCCGACCATCCCTACCCGTCCCTGACCCGGAACTACCACCACGAGCTCGAACTGGTCGCCGCCCTCAGGTCGGGAGGCCGCAACATTCCGAAGGAGGTCGCCCTCGACCATGTCCACGCCTACGCGATCGGCCTCGACATGACCCGGCGCGACTTGCAACGCGGCATGGGCGACCAGAAGAAGCCCTGGGAGATCGGCAAGAGCTTCGACCACGCCGCGCCGATCGGCCCCCTGCATCCGGTCTCGGCCATCGGTCATCCGGAGCGCGGCGCGATCCGGCTCAGCGTCAACGGCAAGGTCCGCCAGGACGCCGACCTGTCGCAGATGATCTGGTCGGTGGCCGAGCAGATCGCCAACCTGTCCGAGGCCTTCGAGCTGAAGGCCGGCGACCTGATCTACTCGGGCACGCCGGAGAATGTCGGGCCGGTGGTGCCGGGCGACGTGCTCCTCGGACAGATCGCCGGCCTGCCGGACCTGTCGATCCGCATCACCGACCGGGCCTGACGGCCTGTCGTTGCCGCGATGACGACGCGGCGCGGCTGAATGGCCGCGCCGCGCGTTGATGCTCCGACACTCGCGACTTGGAGCCGCAGCGATGACAGAATCCCACACCTCTTCCACAGCCGATTGGGCCGAGATCGTCGCCCGGGGCTACGCCGACGAGGCGGCCCCGCCGCTGACGCCCGAGCTGCTGGACACGGTGCGGAACGCGTTGCGCGGGGCCGGCCTCGACCGTCCGCAGGCGGAATCCCTCGATGCGGCCGCCGTGGCGCGGGTGAACGAGGCCCTGGACGCGTTCGAGCTCGAGATCAACGCCGTGGTCGGCCCCCGCCTTGCTGCACTGCCGGCCGGCGCTCCGCCGTCCTTCGTTCAACGCTCGGAAGCCGGACGGCCGCTGCGTGCGTTCGGCGGCCAGTGACGCGCGACCAATTTCACTTCCGAATTTTTCTCATCTGCTGCTATGGGGAGGCCTATAAGAACACTGCGCAGAATCTGGTATTTTGAATACCAAAGGGGTAGGATGAACGCATGAGCGCGCATGACATTGGCGAGGTTCGCCGCTTCGAGCACCCTGGCAAGGGACGCAACCGGGCCCGGCCCGTTCCCAAGGGACGGCAGGTCGAGCCCGTGGCCAAGGTCGAGATCGAGCGCCTGCTGGGCGATCGGCCGCGGCAGCGCGACCTGCTGATCGAGCACCTGCACCTCGTCCAGGACACCTACGGGCAGATCAGCGCCGCTCACCTGGCGGCTCTGGCCGACGAGATGGGCCTGGCCTTCGCCGAGGTGTTCGAGACGGCGACGTTCTACGCGCATTTCGACGTGCTGAAGGATGGCGATGCCGACCTGCCGGCCCTCACCGTGCGGGTCTGCGACAGCCTCACCTGCGCGATGTTCGGCGCCGAGCCGCTGCTGGAAGCCCTGCGCGAGACCCTCGGCAGCGGGGTGCGCGTGGTGCGCGCGCCCTGCGTCGGCCTCTGTGACCATGCCCCGGCGGTCGAGGTCGGCCACAACTTCCTGCACAAGGCCGACGTCGCCAGCGTTACGGCGGCGGTCCAGGCCGGCGACACCCACGCCCACCTGCCGGCCTATCCGGACTACGACGCCTACCGGGCGAACGGCGGCTACGCCGTCCTCGACCGGCTGCGCGCGGGCGAGCTCAGCATCGACGCCATCCTGCAGGTCCTCGACGACGGCGGCCTGCGCGGCCTCGGCGGCGCCGGCTTCCCCACCGGGCGCAAGTGGCGCTCGGTGCGCGGCGAGCCCGGTCCCCGCCTCATGGCGGTGAACGGTGACGAGGGCGAGCCGGGCACCTTCAAGGACCAGCTCTACCTCAACAAAGATCCGCACCGCTTCCTCGAGGGCATGCTGATCGGCGCCCACGTGGTGGAGGCGGCCGACGTCTACATCTACCTGCGCGACGAGTACCCGATCTCCCGCGAGATCCTGGCCCGCGAGATCGCCCGGCTTCCGGCCGGCGGCCCGCGCATCCATCTGCGCCGGGGCGCGGGCGCCTATATCTGCGGCGAGGAATCCTCGCTGATCGAGTCCCTGGAGGGCAAGCGCGGGCTGCCGCGGCACAAGCCGCCCTTCCCGTTCCAGGTCGGCCTGTTCAACCGCCCGACGCTCATCAACAACGTCGAGACCCTCTACTGGGTCAGGGACTTGGTCGAGAAGGGCGCGGAGTGGTGGAAGGGCCACGGCCGCAACGGCCGGGTCGGCCTGCGCTCCTACTCGGTCTCGGGCCGCGTGAAGGAGCCGGGCGTCAAGCTCGCCCCCGCCGGCCTCACCATCCGCGAGCTGATCGAGGAATATTGCGGCGGGATCAGTGACGGGCACAGCTTCGCGGCCTACCTGCCCGGCGGCGCCTCGGGCGGCATCCTGCCGGCCAGCATGGACGACATCCCCCTCGATTTCGGCACCCTCGAGAAGTACGGCTGCTTCATCGGCTCGGCCGCCGTCATCGTGCTGTCGGACCAGGACGACGTGCGCGGCGCGGCCCTGAACCTGATGCGGTTCTTCGAGGACGAGTCCTGCGGACAGTGCACCCCCTGCCGCTCCGGCACGCAGAAGGCGCGCGTGATGATGGAGAACGACGTGTGGGACACCGATCTCCTCGGCGAACTCTCGCAGTGCATGCGCGACGCCTCGATCTGCGGCCTGGGCCAGGCGGCGTCGAACCCGCTCACCACCGTGATCAAGTACTTCCCGGACCTGTTCCCGTCGCCGCAGCGGATCGCGGCCGAATAGCGATCCGTCCCCGACCCGACGGCGCGGCTGCCCCCCTCGCGGCAGCGGCCCGACCCCGATTTTCCTGCGCCATGACTGGAGCGGAACCATGAGCAGCGGCACACAGAACAGTGGTCTCAGCGGAGCCCACGCCACCACCCCGACCGGCCCCCAGGATGCGGGCGGCAAGGCGGACGGCGCCAACCCGGGCGCCGGGAGCACCTATTCCGAGGGCACCCAGTCGGGCGGCCAGGCGGGTCCGGCCCCGAGCGGCACCTTCGGCCTCAAGGAGATGCCGGCCGGTATTCCGGGCGTGATCTTCGAGTTCGACGGGCAGCAGGTCGAGGCGGCCCCGGGCGAGACGATCTGGGCCGTCGCCCAGCGCCTCGGCACGCACATCCCCCACCTCTGCCACAAGCCCGCCCCGGGCTACCGGCCGGACGGCAATTGCCGCGCCTGCATGGTCGAGATCGAGGGCGAGCGCGTGCTCGCCGCCTCGTGCAAGCGGGTGCCGGGCGTCGGCATGAAGGTGAAGTCCGCCTCCGAGCGGGCGACCAAGGCCCGCGCCATGGTCATGGAGCTCCTCGTCGCCGACCAGCCGGCCCGGGAGATCTCGCACGATCCGACCTCGCATTTCTGGGCGCAGGCCGACCATGTCGAGGTCACCGAGAGCCGCTTCCCGGCCGCCCAGCGCTGGGAGGGCGACTGGAGCCACCCGGCCATGCGGGTGAACCTCGACGCCTGCATCCAGTGCAACCTCTGCGTCCGCGCCTGCCGCGAGGTCCAGGTCAACGACGTCATCGGCATGGCCTACCGCTCGGCCAGCGCCAAGCCGGTGTTCGACTTCGACGACCCGATGGGCCAGTCGACCTGCGTCGCCTGCGGCGAGTGCGTCCAGGCCTGCCCGACCGGCGCGCTGATGCCCGCGGCCTACCTCGACGACAGCCAGACCCGCACCGTCTATCCCGACCGCGAGGTGGATTCGCTCTGCCCCTATTGCGGCGTCGGCTGCCAGGTCTCCTACAAGGTCAAGGACAACAAGATCGTCTACGCCGAGGGGCGTGACGGACCGGCCAACCAGAACCGCCTCTGCGTGAAGGGCCGCTTCGGCTTCGACTACGTCCACCACCCCCACCGGCTGACCAAGCCCCTGATCCGCCTCGACAACGTGGCCAAGGACGCCAACGACCAGGTCGATCCGGCCAACCCCTGGACCCACTTCCGCGAGGCGACCTGGGACGAGGCGCTGGAGCGCGCCGCCGGCGGCCTCAAGCACATCCGCGACACGGTCGGCCGCAAGGCGCTGGCGGGCTTCGGCTCGGCCAAGGGCTCGAACGAGGAGGCCTACCTCTTCCAGAAGCTGGTGCGCCTCGGCTTCGGCTCGAACAACGTCGACCACTGCACCCGGCTCTGCCACGCCTCCTCGGTGGCGGCCCTGATGGAGGGCCTGAATTCCGGCGCCGTCTCGGCTCCGTTCTCGGCGGCCCTCGATGCCGAGGTCATCGTCATCATCGGCGCCAACCCGACGGTGAACCACCCCGTGGCCGCGACCTTCATCAAGAACGCGGTCAAGGAGCGCGGCGCCAAGCTGATCATCATGGATCCGCGCCGGCAGGTCCTGTCCCGGCACGCCTACAAGCACCTCGCCTTCAAGCCGGGCTCCGACGTGGCGATGCTCAACGCGATGCTCAACGTCATCGTGACGGAGAAGCTCTACGACGAGCAGTACATCGCCGGGTACACCGAGAACTTCGAGGCCCTGAAGGAGCGCATCGTCGAGTTCACGCCGGAGAAGATGGCCCCGGTCTGCGGCATCGACGCGGAGACCCTGCGCGAAGTCGCGCGCCTCTACGCCCGCTCCCGGGCCTCGATCATCTTCTGGGGCATGGGCGTCAGCCAGCACGTCCACGGCACCGACAACTCGCGCTGCCTGATCGCGCTCGCCCTCACCACGGGCCAGATCGGCCGCCCCGGAACCGGCCTGCACCCGCTGCGCGGCCAGAACAACGTCCAGGGTGCCTCCGATGCCGGCCTGATCCCGATGGTCTATCCGGACTACCAGTCGGTGGAGAACGAGACCGTCCGCGACCTGTTCGAGACGTTCTGGGGCCAGTCCCTCGATCCGAAGAACGGCCTGACCGTGGTCGAGATCATGCGCGCCATCCACGCGGGCGAGATCAAGGGCATGTTCGTCGAGGGCGAGAACCCCGCGATGTCGGACCCCGACCTCAACCACGCCCGTCACGCCCTGGCGATGCTCGACCACCTCGTGGTGCAGGACCTGTTCCTGACCGAGACCGCCTTCCACGCCGACGTGGTGCTGCCGGCCTCCGCCTTCGCCGAGAAGGCGGGCAGCTTCACCAACACCGACCGGCGCGTGCAGATCGCCAAGCCCGTCGTGCCGCCGCCGGGCGACGCCCGCCAGGATTGGTGGATCCTGCAGGAGCTCGCCCGCCGCCTCGACCTCGACTGGACCTATACGGGCCCGGCCGACATCTTCGCCGAGATGGCGCAGGTGATGCCCTCCCTGAAGAACATCACCTGGGAGCGGCTGGAGCGCGAGGGTGCCGTGACCTACCCGGTCGACGGTCCCGACCAGCCCGGCAACGAGATCATCTTCTACGCCGGCTTCCCGACGGCGAGCGGGCGGGCCAAGATCGTTCCGGCCCACATCGTGCCGCCGGACGAGGTGCCCGACACCGAGTTCCCGATGGTGCTCTCCACCGGCCGCGTGCTGGAGCATTGGCACACCGGTTCGATGACCCGGCGCTCGGGCGTCCTCGACGCCCTGGAGCCGGAGGCGGTGGCCTTCATGGCGCCGCGGGAGCTCTACCGCCTCGGCCTGGAGCCCGGCGACACCATGCGCCTGGAGACCCGCCGCGGCGCGGTGGAGCTCAAGGTCCGGTCCGACCGCGACGTGCCGGTGGGCATGATCTTCATGCCGTTCTGCTACGCCGAGGCCGCCGCCAACCTCCTGACGAACCCGGCCCTCGATCCCATGGGCAAGATCCCGGAGTTCAAGTTCTGCGCCGCCCGGGTCGAGGCGGTCCGGCCCCGGCAGATCGCTGCCGAATAAGGCGGGCTCCACCGCACCACGCGACGGCCGGGGGCCGGAGGCGGCGCTCCCCGGCGTCGCCTCCGGCCCCTCTTTTTGGAGGGTCGGGTCGGCATCCGCCTGGGGACGGTCCTGAACCGATGCCGAGGTTGGCCGTTGGTCCTCGTCCAGCGCGATCCGAGGAGCCTCGATGTCCCCCAGCCCTGATTCCCATGCCGGAGAGTCGGTGGCCGTCACCTTCCGGGGCCGCGGCTTCGCCCGCCTGCGCGGCAAGACGCTGTCCGTGCTGGTCTGCCCCCGCTGCTCGCAGCGCAACGCGCCGAAGGTCGCCGACAAGGGCTACTGCCACTGGTGCGCCTACGAGCCCTCGCGCGAGGATATCGAGCCGGCCCAGGCGGCCTGAGCCGGGCCCCGCGCCCTCAGTCCTGCAGCGAGGACAGGAACTGGCGCAGCTCCGGGCTGCGCGGTGCGCCGAAGATCTCGGCCGGCGGCCCGATCTCGTGGACGAGCCCCTGGTGCATGAAGATCACCCGGTCGGCGACCTTGCGGGCAAAGCTCATCTCGTGGGTGACCATCAGCAGGGTCATGCCCTCCTCGGCGAGGGATTCCACGACGCGCAGGACCTCGCCGACCAGCTCCGGGTCGAGGGCGCTGGTGATCTCGTCGCAGAGCAGGATCGCCGGGTCCATGGCCAGCGCCCGGGCGATCGCCACCCGCTGCTGCTGACCGCCGGAGAGCTTGTCCGGCATCGCGTCGAACTTCTCGGCGAGGCCGACCCGGGCGAGGAGCTGGCGGGCGCGGGCCGCATTCTCCGGCCCCGGCCGCCGCTTCACGAGGTGCGGGGCCAGCATCACGTTGCGCCCGACCGAGAGGTGCGGGAACAGGTTGAAGTTCTGGAAGATCATGCCGACGCCCTGGCGCAGCTCCCGCATGGCCTTCGGGTTGTCGTGCAGGAGATGGCGGCCGTCGACGATCAGCGAGCCGTGCTGGAACACCTCCAGGCCGTTGATGCAGCGCAGGAGCGTGCTCTTGCCCGAGCCGCTCTTGCCGATGATCGCCACCACCTCGCCCCGCGCCACGTCGAGGTCGATGCCGCGCAGCACCTCGTGCGTGCCGTAGGACTTGCGCAGGGCCGTGATGCGCAGGATCGGCGCGCCGACCTGGGTGTGGGGCTGGCCCGCACCGGCCGGCGTCGCGTTCGGGGCGGCGCTCATGCGGGGGTCCTCATCGCGAGTTTCCTTTCGAGGAGGCGGGCGGAGAGGCTGATGGGAAAGCACAGCACGAAGTACAGCAGCGCGACGCAGCCATAGGTCAGCATCGGCTCGTAGGTGACGTTGGCGATCATCCCGCCCGCCTTGGTCAGCTCGACGAAGCCGATCACGGAGGCGAGCGCCGTGCCCTTCACCACCTGCACCAGGAAGCCGACCGTGGGCGCCACCGCGATCCGCAGGGCCTGGGGCAGGATGATGTGGCGGAACTGCTGGCCGAAGCTGAGGGCGAGGCTCGCCGAGGCCTCCCACTGCCCGCGCGGGATCGCCGCCACGCAGCCGCGCCAGATCTCCGTGAGGTAGGCCGAAGCGTAGAGCGTGAGGGCAACGCAGGCGGCGAGCTAGGCGGAGGTGTCGAACCCGACCGCGGCGAGGCCGAAATAGAGCAGGAACAGCTGCATCAGCAGCGGCGTCCCCTGGAACAGCTGGACGTAGGCGCCGACGGCGCGTCCGAGCCAGAGCCCGCCGGCGAGCCGGGCGAGCAGCAGGCCAAGCCCGGCCACCGCGCCGCCGAGGAACGCCGCGAGGGAGAGGGCCACGGTCCAGCGCGCCGCGAGGGCGAGGTTGCGCAGGATGTCCCAGAGGGTGAAGTCCGGCATGGCGATGTCCTAGCGGCCGAACAGGAAGCGCGGGCCGGCCCAGTTGAGCAGGGTCCGGACCAGGATCGCGAGGCCGAGATAGGCGAGCGTGCCGACGATGTAGGTCTCGAAGGCGCGGAAGTTGCGGCTCTGGATCAGGTTGGTGGCGTAGCTCAGCTCCTCGGTGGAGATCTGGCCGCAGACGGCCGAGCCGAGCATGACGATGACGATCTGGCTGACGAGGGCCGGCCAGACCCTGCGCAGGGCCGGCGGCAGCACCACCCGGGTGAAGATCTGGGCCCGGGTGAGCGCGAGGCTCTCGGCCGCCTCGATCTGCCCGCGCGGCGTCGCCTCGATGCCCGCCCGCAGGATCTCGGTGGCGTAGGCCCCGAGATTGATCGTCATGGCCAGGATCGAGGCCGTCGCCGGCGACAGGCGGATGCCGATCTCCGGCAGGCCGAAGAAGATGAAGAACAGCTGCACGATGAAGGGCGTGTTGCGGATCAGCTCGACATAGGTCCCCACGAGCCAGCGCAGGGGCGCCGGCCCACCGGAGCGCGCCCAGGCTCAGGCGATCGCCAGGGCGGCGCCCAGGAGCGTCGCCACGGCGGTGAGGCCCACGGTCCAGGCCGCGCCCCGCAGGAGCAGCGGCCACTGGACCAGGATACTCGTGAAATCGAGCTGCAGCGGCATGGTGGTGGGGGGCGCCTTGGTGGCGGAGGGAGTCTTGGCGGCAGAGGGAGCCTTGGTGGCGGAGCGACCCGGCAGGCAGCGTTCGCCGAGCGGCCCGCGCCAGGGCGGACCGCTCGGCGCGGCGGATCAGAGCGGCAGGTCGCCGGTCCCGCGCTTCAGCCATTTCTGCGACAGGGCCTCGAGGGTCCCGTCCGCCTTGGCGGCCAGCACGATCGCGTTGATTTTCGCCAGGAGAGCGTCCTCGCCCTTGGCGATTCCCACGAAGCAGGGGCTGTCGCGCAGGAGGAGCTTGTACTCGACGCCCAGATTCGGGTTCTTGCGGCTGAGCACGCCGATGTTCGAGACGCTGGTGGCGATCACCTGGGTCTGGCCCGCCGCGAAGGCCGCGGTGGTCGCGGCCTGATCCTCGAAGCGCTGGATCTGGGCCGAGGCCGGCGCGACCTTGCCCAGCATCTCGTCCTCCATGGCGCCGCGGGTCACCGCCACGGACTTGCCGGCGAGGTCGTCGAAGCTCTTGATGCTGGTCGATTTCAGGGCGAACACGCCCTGGTAGAACGGCGCGTAGGCGGCGCTGAAGTCGATGATCTTCATGCGCTCCTCGTTCTTGCCGAGGGTCGAGACGATGAGGTCGATCTTCTTCGTCTGCAGGTAGGGGATCCGGTTGGCGCTCACCACCGGCACCAGCTCGACCTTGGCGCCGAGCTTCGTCCCGATCAGGTTGGCCATGTCGACGTCGAGGCCCATGGGCTGCAGGTCGAGGCCGACGAAGCCATACGGCGGGTAATCGGTGGGAATGCCGATCTTCACCACCTTGGTCCGGGTGATCTCGGCCAGCGCGTCCTGCGCTTGCGCGCCCGCGGCGGACAGCAGGGCGGCTCCGAGCCCGAGGGCGACGAGGAAGCGGCGTTTGGTGAGCGGCATCGGCGAATCGACTTTCCGGAAACGTGTGCCCCTGCCTGTGCAATTTTTGTGCAGCACGCCAGACGGATGCCGGCCTGTCCACAGCGATGGGACCTCGGCGCTCCCGTCGGCCGGCTCTCGTCCCCGCCTCATCCCGAACTTTGGACGGCAGCGTGGCGTTGACGAAAGCGTGAGTCACGCCAAACAATCGGGAGAAATGCCATGAAGATCCTCGCCCTCGCCCTCGCCGGTACCCTCGCCCTCGGATCGGTCGCCCTGGCGGCCGAGGGTGGCTCGGGCACCACCAAGTCCGGGACCATGAACACCACCGGCCCGAACGATGCCGGCGCCGGCTCCTCCCCGGGCGCGGCCGGCAGCGGCCCCTCGACGGGCGACAAGAGCCGGTCCGGCACCTCCAACAGCACCGGCGCCAACGATGCCGGATCGGGCGCCTCGCCGGGCGCCGCCGGCAAGGGCACGAGCGCGCCCACCCGCTGAGGCGCGACGCGGCGCGCGCCATCGTGCGCCGCAGACTCGCCCGGGCCGGTCCCCCACCCCATATCGGTTCCGCGCGGCCCGGCGGCCGCGCGGACGGGAATGCTCATGGCTGGTCTCAAGGACAAACGCGGCTTCATCGACAAGGATCGCCTCGACCTCTCGGAGCGCAAGGCGGTGGAGTTCTGGATGAAGCGCTGGGGCGTCACCCAGGACCAACTCGCCGCCGCCCACCGTAAGGTCGGCCGGATGACGAAGGACATCGCGGCTGAACTGGGCAAGAAGCGCTAGCCCGGACGTGAAGCGCTAGCCCGGACGTGACGCGCGAGCCCGGACGTGAAGCGCTCGCGATCGGTCCGCGCCCCCCTGCCCTGCGCCGACGCGCGTCCCCATGTTGAGTCCGGGTGTTCCGCGCGGGTCACGCGCGCGGCTCGCTGCCCCCGACGGGAGCCGGTTTCGATGCCACGCTACTTCTTCCATACGCATATCGGGGACGATGTGGTGGTGGACCCGGACGGCCGGGACCTGGCGAGCCCGGACGCCGCCTGGACGGCGGCCCAGATCCTGGCCCAGCAGCTTCTCCAGGGCGCGGACAGCGATCCGCAGCTCCTGCGCGCGGTGCTGTTCGTGGAGGACGAGACCGGCGAGATCGTGCTGGAGTTCCCCCTGAGCGAGGCCCTCGGGATCGAACCCGTCCCCGACCCGACGGACGCCACGCGGCACTGAGCCCGGCGGATGGCCCATTCGGGCGGGGGCCAGCACCTGGAGCGACAAGTCTTGTCAGGACCAGGCTCTCGCCGCCCCCGACCTCCGCGGATGGACGGTGTCCGATCCGAGTCCTGACAGAGTCTTGATCACGCCGATGTGTTGGATTGACGCTGCGCCGTGCCGACAATCCACCATCAAAAGTTTGTTAGGGTTGTCATAAAAGCACAGCCTGCAGGTTCAGAGGTTTGATCGCGCAATACACGTTGCGCATTTCTCCCGCTCATTGCAGCATACTGCACAGCCGCGCCGGCCGTGCGCGGAGAGGAAGCGCAAGACGCCATGTTCGCCTACGTCACGATCCATCTTGCGTGCTTTGCGCTGGTCCTGGAACTGGCCGCACGCGCACCGCTCTGGCCCGACGAGGCGCCGGTGAGCGCCCGCGGCTAAGCGCCGACCAGCCAGAGCGCGCCCCAGCCCAACAGCCCGACCCATCCCAACTCCATCACGGCGAGCGACCCCAGGACGATGGGGGTCAGGTAGTCGCGCTTGGGCTTGCCCTCTGCGGTCGTGATGTCGACCGCCGTGGCCAGGGCTTGTTCCGCCATGAGCATGTCCGATGTGAGTGGTGGATGTGTCCGTAACGCCGTCGCGCCGGAACCGTTTCAAAGTTTATTCAAAATTGCGAGGACACACCTCGCACAGCAACAATTGCGGCAGAACTGCGGCAGGACTAGGCTTGCGCCTGCGAATGCAGTCCCGGAGCGATTTAATCGACCCGCTCAACTGCACGTCGCGAGCGGCTGCGGTCGAGACTGAGGGGCATTGATCACGGCCGCCGCCCGGCGCGCGCGACGCCCGCGGACGCGCGCTGCGCCGCGAAAAGGGCCGTGACGTTGCCGGACCGGGCCCATAAGGTCGCCGGGCGCGCTGCGCCCGCCCTTCTGCGATCTGTTCGGAGATCCCACGAATGAGCCTCTTGGATCGTGCCGTCCGAGGCGTGAATCGCCTGATCTCACAGAATTTCGGCCCGCTCTCGACGGCTCTGTACCACATGGCGAATGCCTATACAAAGAGCTACAACAATCTGAACTACGACATGAAGAGCAACGGCGAGTACAGGCTCCTGGACAAGCTCGCCCGGCTCGAGACGAAGACCATCTTCGATGTCGGCGCGAACAAGGGCGAATACGCCAAGGCCTGACTGTCCCGATTCAAGGACGCGGAGCTTCACGCCTTCGAACTCGTCCCCGAGACCTACGCCCGGTTCGTCGCCAACGTGCGCTCCGACCGGGTAGTGGCGAACGATTTCGGCCTGTCCGACCAGCCCGGCACCGTGGAGATCCACGTCAACCCGCGCAAGGACGGCCTGAGCTCGCTGATCGAAGGCACCGCCATCAACAAGGGCAGCTGGACCCAGCAGAGCGTCAGGGTCATCCGCGGCGACGATTACTGCGCGGACCGATCCATCGCCCGGATCGACTTCCTCAAGCTCGACGTCGAGGGCGCCGAGCACCTCGTCCTGGAGGGTTTCTCCCGCATGCTGGCCGAGGGGCGGATCTCGGTGATCCAGTTCGAGTACGGCATGATCAACATCTACGCGAAGTTCCTGCTCCTCGACTTCTGGCGCGTCCTGACCGGCCACGGCTTCGTACTCGGGCCGGTCATGCCCCGGGGCGTCGCCTTCAAGAGCTACAACCCGCGCGACGAGACCTTCCAGGGGCCGCCGAATTTCGTGGCGGTGCATGCGTCGAAGCCGGAGATCATCCAGGCGGTCCGGCTGCGCTGAGGCCGGGCGCGGCGCCCCCTCCTGCCCGAGCCGGCACCGAGCCCGCCGGGCCGCGGCACCCTTACCCACCGCACCCGCTTGCCCCGGGAGCCCAGGACGCTACCCTGTGGCAGGACACGCGCGATCGCAGGCGCGCCGGCCGCGCCCGACCCCCCTCGAGCGCGCGACGGGATGCAGGCAGAAAGGGACCCTGGATGAGAGATGAGGTTCGCTACCCGCAGGTCATTCCCATGGTGCAGGCCGTGCTCGACACCCTCCAGGCGGGCATCGCCACCGAGGAAGCGGCCGCGTCGGAGCTGGCTGCGCTGGCCGACACGATGCGCGACGCCCAGCCCGCGACGGCGACCGCCATCCTGACGACGAGCCGCAACCATGCCATCAAGGCGCTGGCGCTGCGCGGCCGGCGGGCAGCACTTCGGGCAGAGTACGGTCTGGACTCGGAGTGAGGGCGACGCCCGCCACCGGAGCCACGGCCGCGATCTCCGGCAGGCCCCGGGCGTAGAGCTTCGCCACGGCGGACCAGAAACGCGCGACATCCTCGCCGTTGCGGAGGCGCAGGCGCAGATCGATGGCCTCCCGCGCCGCCTTCGCCATCGCATCCCAATCGTCCGCATCCGGATCGTCGGCGACTTCGAGCAACAACGACATCGCGGCATCCTCATGCGGTGACGCAGAACGGGGAACGTCCGCGATGCAGGAACCGATCCATCGCGGGGGCGCGGTGGGCGGACGGCGCCGGGGGCCCGCCCGGCGGCGCTGACCGCGGATCGCGACGTCGGATCCGCCTGAGGCCTCCGAGCCTGCGACCTTGCCCGGCAGATGACGGCCCCGACCGCCGGACCGCCGGGCTTCGCCACGCCCATGCCCCCGGCCGATCTGACGCCCGCCCTCTTCGGTTCGCGATCACAGGATGGCCCGCCCCATCGCGAGCCCGCGCGCCTCAGGGGCGCATCCGGTACCGTTCGGGAAGGCCCGCGCTCCGACCTCGGTCGTCCGCGCCGCAGCGGACGTTCCGTCTCAGCCGGTCAGCGGGCCCGGACGGGGAACACGGTCGTGCGCGACAGGTTTGATGGAGGGTGTGTCAGAGACAAATGACAGACCCCAAGAACATTACCCCAAGAAAATTACCCCAAGAAAGTTGGATCTCGATGAACCTTGACCTTGCCAAGGTGCTGACGACGGTTGGACCAGCCGCCTCGATTATTTTCGCGGCCTGGATCTTTGTAGCGTTCCTACAGACCCGCTACGATGCTGCCATCGATCGCTATCGCGACTTGATCGAAAAGTTCAGATCCCCAGACCTTTCCGACAGCAGAAAGGCGAACATGCGGGATGAGATCCTCAACTACAAGCGCCGCTGCGAGTTGATGAACCGGGCGATCGGCTGCGGGCTCATCTCGGCCATGCTGCTGATCTCGACGATGATCTTCGGTGGATTTTCGCTCGTGTTCCAGGACAGCGAAGCCTTGAAGCTCGTCAGCATGGGCACGGCGACGCTCGGGCTCATCCTCGTCATCGTCGGGGCCGCCATGGTCATCATGGAAGGTCGGATCATCCGCCGGCAGATCCACACGGAACTTCTGGACATCCCGGAGCTGGCGCATGGCATCGACCAGGGTGCCGGCGACATCAACGATCCGCTCCGACGCGGGCAGGACCGGGTCCCGACGCGGTCCTGAGGCGATCCTCCGGCGCCTGGAGGCTTCGAGTTGGGGGGCTGGAGCAGGAGTCGAAGCGGGCAGCGCCGGGGTCGCGCAGGCGCGGATGCTCTGACCTCCCCCCTTCCTACGGTCAAACTCGCCGAGGCCCGCCCGCCAGAGCACTGAAGTTGGTCACGCGATCGACCTTGTATTCGCGCGGAATGATTGGACACATTTGGCGGTGATCCTCCGCTCGCGAAAGTGCCGCCCTTTCGCACTGCTTCGAGGATATGGATGCCGACGGATCCGGCAGGGCCACCCGAGCCTGAGCGTCCAACCGCTTCACGCAGCCGGTGCGACGGCAGCACGGCGCGGAGCTGCCTGGATGAACGCCAATTGATCGGGAGATCGCGACCGGGACGCGAACCGCTGATCAAATCTCGCGGGTGCGTCAGGTTCCGAACGATCCTGTACCAATCGACACAGGACAGGGGAAACTGCAGAACACATCTCAATTTCAGAAGTCGGAAATCAAGTGGTGGCCAGGAAAGCTGTCGAATAATTCAACTATTTGAACGGCGATCGGTTTAGGTGCGGGATAAACGGTGCCTTTGATCGAAAAGGACTTATTCCTGAAGCTCCCGCACCATTACTCCTCCATTGCGGCCAACAAGCCGTCCGAAAGGCTCCTCCGTTCCATCCACACATGGTTGTTTGCATGGTCATCAAATGGGCACCACATCATCGAACCTCGGGCTGATACACCTGAGGGCATAATGTGGGATTTTAGTCGATCTGATTTAGAGTAGGCATAAGGCCGGTCGTCGAGTGTAGGATCACTAGGCATAAACAGCAGAGGCTCTTTAATGACCCTATCTTTGGCAATTTCCAACTTCTCAATTGTCATCCTCAAACTTTCCAGACCCCTGAATATATTTTCAAATCCAGCGCTTCTTGGCGCAATTTCGCGCTGCCTCAGGGTTCTACAAAACTCATAAGCGCTACTTACCCAAGTTTCAGACATCATTGACTGCGCATCAAATCCAAACAATTCGACATCTTCATTGCCACCGCCTTGCCTATCCGCAAATTCATCCTCCATCGAGCGAAGTAGGGTGTCGAATTTTCCGACCTTTTGAATTTGCACGGACAGCAGAGATTGCGGTAGTCCGCCACCAATTCTGAGTGAAGCGGCCACCCAACGCGTCTGATTTTCTCTATTCTGAGATATAGCCTCAGCAAACGCGAGAGATATTAGTTTTGATACGCTCATGGATAAACGCCAGATTATATCATCGCTCACTTAACGCAGGCACGTTACCAGTCAGATCTTCAATTATTTCACAGCCACTGACAACCGCCTCGTAAACGGCAGGTCGAGGGTTCAAGTCCTTTAACAAGCACCACTTTTGCTGGCCCCGAGTTGAAACTTAAGTTTTTGGTCTAAACTCGGGCTCAGAAAGTGGCATCAGAGCCCACCGCGGATCGGTCCGATGATGGATTAGACGGACTGATCCCGCTGGTGCTCTCGGATCGGCATGGCAGATGAAGTCATGCTGTAGCGATGACCATCAGATGGGCTCGTACATGGCCCGGCCGAGCCGACGCGCGACGCGACTACGCGGCAACGAATAACGGTACCTCGGTCGGCCGGATCGACTGCGTCGAGACCGCTTCAGGGTCGGCTTGGTTCTGGGCCGCGAACGGAATCCTTGGCAGCGCCGGCGACGGTCGGATGTGCCCTCGGCGGTCATGAAGCGACGCAGCAGGCGGCAGCAGGTCGTGTGAACGCCGCAGGGGCGCGGCTCGTTGAACCTCAGAAACCCGCCTCGACCGAACCGCCTGGGGACAGGCGACTGCGCCCCGCACCGCGGACGAGTCGAGGGCCCCACCGTCCCAAACTGCGGCGGCACCTTCAGCGCGCGTGGTCAGGAATTGGGTGCGACGAACCCGCTCCGAGCATCCGGCGTCCGCGGCCGCGGACGGCTTCAGCGGCGCCGGGCCGCATCACGCGGCCGGTGCGACGGCAGCACGGCGCGGAGCTGTCTGGATGAACGTCGAGTGATCGGGAGAGTGCGACCGGGACGCGAACCGCTGATCAAATCGCGCGGGTGCGGCGGGCTTGAACGATCCTGTGCCGGTCGAAACAGGACAGGGAAAACTGCGGAAAACGTCTCGATTTCAAAGCTTGGAAATCAAGTGGTGCCCAGGAAAGGACTCGCAAATCCCTCCACTAAGTCATTGATTTTTCAGGATCCTATCAGGCTGCCGGCATTACTTTGTGTACCAATCTTGTGACCCGGAGTCCACTCTGTGAACTGGTATTGCGTATTCTTACTGCGCGTGCGTCAAGAGATCGAAATTCATTCCAAATCATGGGGTCTAAAGCCGCTGCCGGACATGCTGGGTCAAGGCATCATATCTAGCAGCGGCGACGTAGTTTCGGCATTCCTGCGGGCGGAAGGCCTTAAGGGCTTCTCGGATGGCGGCCCAGAGGTCGGGCACGGTACGCGCGGCGGCCGTTCCCAGGAGCGCTTTCAGCTTTGCGAAGGCTTGCTCAATCGGCTTGAAGTCCGGGCTGTAGGCCGGGAGGTGTCAATCGGCGTGCAAAAGGGACCCAGGATCGGCGCCCAATAGGGACCCACCCGTCGCCTTCGAGCATGCGCTACG
>NZ_CEEDOX010000017.1:0-138615 GCF_979256535.1 Methylobacterium sp. AC690
GGGGAGGAGGGGGGAGGCGTCGCGCATGGGTTTGGGTCGGGTCTCGGGTTGCGGCCGGGCCCCGCCTGCCGCGCGGCCCCAGCCCGCATATGGCGCGAACGCGATCCGGCGCAAACCGCGCGGCCCGCCTGCCCGGGTCCCGGGGCGCCCGCGGCCGCGGCATCGGTGGCTTGCGCCCGTCGGCGCGCCCTCCTACTCAGCCTCAGGGCCGGCGCGGATGCCGGCGGGTGCGATCGGGTGCGATGGTCCGTTTCCTCAGCCGCTTCCTCGGCCTCGTCTTCCTGGCGGCGGGCTTCGTCTGCCTCGTCTACGACGGGGCCCGCTCCGTCGCGAACAACACCCTGCGCGTCACCAGCGTCAGCGACCTCGCCTTCACCCTGTTCAAGGACCGGGCGAACGCCCTCCAGGGCACGGTGGAGAGCATCGCCCCGTGGCTGTGGAAGATCCTGGTCCTGCCCCTGACCCTGGCGCCCGCTGCCCTGATCGGGCTCGTGATCGGGGCCGTCCTGCTCTGGCTCGGACAGCCGGCGCGGGAGCGGATCGGCTTCCTCAGCGGTCCCTGAAGGCGGTTCGGAGCCTCGCGCGCCGAACCGGGTGCCATTTCGCACGCCCTGCCGCCCGCCACCTTCGCGCCATCCGGCCGAGGTGCCATAATCCTGAACGGTCCCCATCGTAGATGAACGGGATCATCGGGGCGCGACGTCGTTCACGTCCGATCGTCCCGACGCCTCGTCACCTGTCAGGGATCCGTCGTCCTCATGTCCCGCGCCCTCCTGTCCCGCCTCGCCGCCGCCTCCACCCTGGCCCTCCTCCTCGGCGCCGCGCCGGTCCTGGCGCAGCCGTCCTCCGGCGCCCCCCCGCGCAACGTCGCTCCCACCGGAGTGACCAAGCCGCCGGGCCGCGCGGATGCGGGCAAGGCGCCCTATACCCGCGCCTCCACCGAGGCCGACATGGCCAAGGCCCAGCGCGCCTCGGCCGCCCGCGACAAGGCCTGGGACACCAAGATGCGCACCACCATGGGCTCGATCTGCAAGGGCTGCTGAGGCGCAGGCGGCCAAACCGCGCGCCGGCCCGGGCCCCATGATCCGCCTGGAAGGCGTCGGCAAGCGGTTCCCCGGGGCCGAACGCCCGGCCGTCGACGCCCTCGACCTCGTCGTCGCCGAGGGCAGCGTCTGCGCCCTGATCGGCCCGTCCGGCTGCGGCAAGTCCACCACGCTGCGCATGGTCAACCGCCTGGTCGAGCCGGATGCCGGCCGCGTGCTCGTGGCCGGCACGGACGTGATGCGGACCGATCCCGTCGCCCTGCGCCGGCGCATCGGCTACGTGCTCCAGGGCGTCGGCCTGTTTCCCCACCGCAGCGTCGCCGACAACATCGGCACCGTGCCGGGCCTGCTGGGCTGGACGCGGGCCCGGATCGCCGACCGGGTCGACGCGATGCTCGACCTCGTCGGCCTCGACCCGGCGCAGTACCGGGCGCGCCGCCCGCACGCGCTCTCCGGCGGCCAGCGCCAGCGCGTCGGCGTCGCCCGGGCCCTGGCCGCCGATCCCCCGGTCCTGCTCATGGACGAGCCCTTCGGCGCGGTGGACCCCGTCGCCCGCGACCGCCTGCAGGCCGAGATCGGCGCCATTCTCCGGCGCCTGGGCAAGACCGTGCTCATCGTCACCCACGACATCGACGAGGCGATGCGGATGGGCGACCGCGTCGTGCTGATGCGGGACGGCCGCATCGTCCAGGCCGATCCGCCCGAGCGCCTCCTGGCCGCGCCGGCCGATCCCTTCGTCGCGAGTTTCGTCGGGCAGGACCGGGCGCTGCGCCGCCTCGCCCTGATCGCCGCCGAGCGCCTGGCGAGCCCCGGACCCCTGCCGGACGCCCCCGCGATCGCGGCCGGGGCGTCCCTGCGGGAGGCCCTGGCCCTCCTGCTCGCCACCGGCGCCGACGGGCTCAACCTCACGGGCGACGGTCCGGCGGCCCACCTCACCCTGGCGGCGATCCGCGCCGAGGCGGCCCGGGCGGTGACGTAGCCCCGCCCCCCGCTTCCCCTACGTGTTCCTTTACTTGCACTCCTCGCGGGCGCGCTTCATCGCGTCGCCGAACCCCGCCAGGGCGTAGTCGTCGCTGGTGGGATTGCCGCGCAGCGAGGTGGTCTTGATCTGCAGCTTCGGGGTGCGGGCCATCTCGGTGACCACCCGGGTCTCCTCCGCCGGGTTCTGGAGCCAGGCGTTGTTGTCCTTGGTGACGAGACCGTAGCGCGTGGCCCCGAGATTCAGGGTCGGGTCGGTGGGCGCCGGGCCGGCATTGGCCTTGGCCTGGCTGCTCGCGGGCTTGGCCGGGAAGCCGAGCATCACCGCGACCTCGTTGGCCACGTTCTCGGCCTTGCGCACGGTGACGAAGAGGTAGGCCGTGTCGCGCTTCAGGGTCTTGGGCGAGCGCGCCTGCGGCTGGGCGATGGCGTAGCAGACACGGGTCTTGCCCTGGCCGTTGGCGAAGACGTTCCAGTCGCCGAAGATCGCCACCGGGGTGGCCTGCTGCATGCCGGGGGCCGTCATGGCGGCCTTCGGGGCCCGCTCGCGTCCGCGGCGGGACCTCTTGCGGCTCGGGGCCTCCGCCTCCTCGGGGGCGGCCTCCTGGGCCTGAGCGGGGCCGACCGCCAGGGGTTGGGGGACGCCGACCTGGGCGGCGGGACCGGACAGGACGAGGATGGCGGCCCCGAGCCGGAGGCCGCGTCGCAGAACAGGAACCATGGAAGACCCTTCGGGACGTCGCCGGACCGGAAGACCCGGCCGACCGTCCGGATGTGCGGCGCCGCGTGGCGCCGGTTTCAGGAGTGCGCGTCCCGCAGCCCTCAGGCGGCGTGGGGCTCGGCGGAGAACACGCCCGGCAGCGCCGCCATCACGCTCGCGAGGGCGGGCGCGGCCAGGGCCGACAGGGTGGCGGATTCCGTGGGGGCCGGGCCCGTCGCCTCGGAGGATTCGGAGGACTCGGAGAACTTGGAGGCCTCGGAGAACTCGGGCATCCGCACGCGCGGCAGCGCGCGGGGCTTCGGATCGTTGTAGGGCGTGTTGTAGCACTTGCGCACCGAGGCCCAGAAGGCGACCCGGTCGGCCTCGGGCAGGCGGCGCAAGGTGGCGTCGATCAGCGCCGTGGCCTCAACCGCGAGGGCGGGGACGTCATCCGGCGCAATCCAGCTTTCAGCGGGCATGAGAAGATCTCCGAGGGGCTCGGGACAGGGTCCTACACAGCATCACATAGCTGAGCCGTGAACGCACCTGCCCCGAGTCCGGTTCTTTTCGCCTCACGCCTGCGCGAGTGCCGCGAGCCAGCGGTTCGCCTGCGACCGTACGTTGTCCGGCGCGGCCCCCCCGTAGCTGGTGCGGCTCGAAACCGAGTTCTCGACGCCGAGCACGGCGTAGACCGCTTGCGTGATCCGCGGCTCGGCGGCCTGCATCTCGGCCAGGGAGAGCTCCTCCAGCCCGACGTTGCGGGCGGAGGCGGCGCCGACGAGGCGCCCGGTGACGTGGTGGGCCTCGCGGAACGGCAGGCCGAGCTCGCGCACCAGCCAGTCGGCGAGGTCGGTCGCGGTGGCGTAGCCGGAGCCGGCGGCACGGGCCAGGACCGGGGCGTTGGGCTCGAGGTCGCGCACCATCCCGGTCATGGCGGCCAGGCACAGGGAGAGCGCCTGGAGGGCGTCGAAGGTGCCCTCCTTGTCCTCCTGCATGTCCTTCGAATAGGCGAGCGGCAGGCCCTTCATCACGATGAGCAGGCCCGTGAGGGCACCGATGACGCGGCCGGACTTGGCGCGCACCAGCTCCGCCGCGTCCGGGTTGCGCTTCTGCGGCATGATCGACGAGCCGGTGGTGTAGCCGTCGGACAGCCGGACGAAGTTGAACTGCGCCGAGGTCCAGACCACCAGCTCCTCGGCGAAGCGCGAGAGGTGGACCGCGCAGATCGAGGCGGCGGCGAGCGATTCCAGGGCGAAGTCGCGATCGGCCACCGAGTCGAGGGAGTTCGCCGTCGGCCGGTCGAAGCCGAGCGCCGCGGCCGTGGCGTGCCGGTCGATGGGGAAGGAGGTGCCGGCGAGCGCCGCGGCGCCGAGGGGGCACTCGTTCAGGCGCGCCCGGGCATCGCGGAACCGGCCCCGGTCGCGGGCCAGCATCTCCACGTAGGCGAGGCAATGGTGCCCGAAGGTCACGGGCTGGGCCGATTGCAGGTGGGTGAAGCCCGGCATCACCGTGCCGGCATGGGCGAGCGCCTTCTCGGCCAGCGCCCGCTGCAGGTCGGCGGCCTGCCCGTCGAGGCTGTCCAGGGTGTCGCGCACCCACAGCTTCATGTCGGTGGCGACCTGGTCGTTGCGCGAGCGCGCGGTGTGCAGGCGCCCGGCCGCCGGGCCGACGATCTCGGTGAGCCGGCTCTCGACGGACATGTGGATGTCTTCGAGCTCGCGCTTGAACACGAAGCCGCCCGCCTCGATTTCGTCGCGCACGGCCTTGAGGCCGTCTTGAATCGCGGCCACATCGGCGGATGGCAGGATGCCGGCCGCACCCAGCATCGCCACATGCGCCAGCGAGCCGCGGATGTCCTGGGGCGCGAGGCGCTTGTCGAACCCGATGGAGGCGTTGATCTCCTCCATGATCTCGGCGGGGCCGCTCGCGAAGCGCCCGCCCCACATCCGGTTGCTCATGTTCTCAATCGTCCTTCCAGCCGCCCTGCCCGCCCGCCCCCGGACGCAACGATGATGCCCGGCCGCAGATCTGCGCTGATCGCCGGGGCCGTCCTCGTCGCCGCACTCGGTGCGGGGCTTGCCGTATACGGGACGGGCTCGACCGGCGGCAACTCCGCCGGCCCCTGCGCGGGCTCGGCCGCGGCGGCGGCCCGCATCGCCCCCCTGGCCCGGGGCGAGGTCGCCGCCCTCCAGGTCGCGACCACGCCGGTGCCCGCGCCGGCCCTGGCCTTCAAGGGGCCGGAGGGAACCGACGCCACCCTGAACGGCGTGACGGGCCTGCGCCTCGTGAACCTGTGGGCGACCTGGTGCGCGCCCTGCAAGGCCGAGATGCCGGCCCTCGACCGGCTCCAGGCCCGGCTCGGTAGCCCGGATTTCCGCGTCGTGGCGATCAACGTCGACACCCGCAACCTCGAGGCGCCGCCCGCCTGGCTCAAGCAGAACGGCATCGCGCGGCTGGCCTACTATGCCGATCCGGGCGGCCGGGTCCTGCCGGCGATCCAGAAGGCCACCGGCTCCCTCGGCCTGCCCACCACCCTGCTGGTCGACGGCGCCGGCTGCACCCTCGGGGTGATGAAGGGACCGGCCGAGTGGGACAGCCCCGACGGCGTCAGGCTGATCGAGGCCGCCCTCGGGCGATCCTGACCCGCGCGGGGAACCGAACCCCCCGGGCGGATCGCGCCAGGATTGCCGTTAGGACAGAACACCCGCCGCACGGTCATTTGCAGTCACCGACAGGGAGATAAACCTTTTCGTTAGTGGAAATGGCAGACCCGACAGTTGTCAGGCACGCGCGTCGCGCTCATGATCGATCGACATCGAATCGATGCGAATGTCTCTGCGCCTGTTCTCAGACGGAGGCCTGATCATCATGTCACGACGTTGGGTCTTTCTCTCGGCGGCCGTTCTGGCCGCGCCCCTTGCGCGGGCCGCCGAACTGCCCCGCAGCGGCACCGACAGCTACTCCACCACCTACGTCACCGCCGCCTTCGTCACGATGAAGCTCGGGGAGCGCACCGTGACGACCTACGACAGCTCCGGAATCACCCGCAACGAGTCCGGCGGCCCGATGTTCAACAACATGGGCACGCGCTGCCTCGGGATGCGCGAGGTCGTCGGCGGCGAGGCGCTCAACCGCGGCTCCTGCATCGACAGCGACACCGATGGCGACCAGATCTTTTCCACCTACGAGGCCAAGGGCGCCAAGGGCACGCATGTCTTCGTCGGCGGAACCGGCAAATACGCCGGGATGTCGGGCACGGCAGATTATACGAGCCAGTCGGTGAAGAGCCCGGACGGGCGCGGAATGACGCTGGTCATTCACCAGTCGAACTGGAAGCTCTCACCCTGATTATTCAATCACGGGCGACGATAGATGATGATCATTCGCGACAAGTTTCGCCCCTCGACATGAAGACCCGTGGGAATTTTTAACGCCTGTCGCGAATGATGTGGGGCCTCCCCTCCCATCGGGCTCCTCGCTGCATGTCCTTTCCCGCCCTGTCGATCCGCACCAAGCTGTTTCTCGGCTTCGGTCTCGTCTTCGGTCTCATGGCGGTGATCGGCGGGTCGGCCCTGATGCAGCTGCGCGCCGTCAACGCGGTGGCGCGGGAGATGCGCGACGAGCGCCTCCCGAACGTGCAGCTCCTGGGCAAGATCCAGGTCCTGGTCCTGCGCCAGCGGGTCAATGGCGGTCGCCTGATCACCGCCGATACGGCGGCGGCCCGCACCGACGTCTCGGCCGCCCTGGCCAAGCGGGAGGCCGAGATGCGCGCCGCGCAGGCCGCCTACGCGGCGCTGCGAGCCAGCCCGGAGTCGCAGGCCCTCTACCGCACGTTCGAGACGGAATGGTCCGCCTACCGGACCCTGCAGGAGGGGATCGTCACCCAGGCGCAGGCCGGAGACCTCGCGGGCGCCCAGCGCACCTACAACACCGACATGTCGACGCGCATCAACGCCGTCCTCGGCGCCCTGCAAAAGCTCGTCGACCTCGAGGAGGGCAGCGCCCGCGCCAGCGGCGCCCTCGCCCAGGACACCTACGACACCGCCGTCCTGACCACCGCCCTCCTCGTGGGCCTCGGGATGCTGATCGCGGCGGGCGCGGCCGTCGCCCTCGCCCTCGGCGTCAGCCGCCCCCTGCACCGGATGACCGAGGCGATGCGGCGGCTCGCCACCGGCGACACGGCCGTCGCCGTGCCGGGCGCCGAGCGGCGGGACGAGATCGGCGCGATGGCGGACGCCGTCCTGGTCTTCAAGGACAACATCCTTCGCACCCGCGCCCTGGAGGCCGAGACCGAGGCGGCCCGGGCCGGGGCCGAGGCCCTGCGCCGGGAGACCCTGCGGGGCCTGGCCGATCAGTTCGAGGCCGCGGTGGGCGGCGTCGTGGCGCAGGTCGGCACGGCCGCGGCGCAGCTGCAGGACACGGCCCGCAGCATGTCGGCCAATGCCAGCGAGACGGCGCAGCGCTCCGTCTCCGTGGCCGCCGCTGCCGACCAAGCCTCGGCGAACGTCACCACGGTGGCGGCCGCGGCCGAGGAGCTCGGCTCCTCGGTCGACGAGATCGGCCGTCAGGTCCAGGGCTCGGCCCAGCTCTCCCGCGAGGCGGTGACGGAGGCCGGCCAGACCGCCACCTTCGTGCGCGACCTCAGCGAGGCGGCCCAGCGCATCGGCGACGTGGTGGCGATGATCTCGACCATCGCGGGCCAGACCAACCTGCTGGCCCTCAACGCGACGATCGAGGCGGCGCGCGCCGGCGAGGCGGGTCGGGGCTTCGCGGTGGTGGCCGCGGAGGTCAAGGAACTCGCCAACCAGACCGCCCGGGCCACGGACGAGATCACCGGCCAGATCGCCCGCATCCAGGGCTCGACGGGCCAAGCGGTGGCGGCGATCGGCGCCATCACGGGGCGCATCCGCGAGATCAGCGACGTCGCGGCCTCGATCGCGGCGGCGGTGGAGGAGCAGGGGGCGGCGACCCAGGAGATCGTGCGCAACGTGGCCCAGGCCTCGATCGGCACCGGCGAAGTCACGCAGAACGTCTCGGGCGTCGCGGGCGCCGCCGAGGAGACCGGTGCGGCCGCCGCCCAGGTGCTGGCCTCGGCCTCGGCGCTGTCGCGCCAGTCCGAGCATCTCGGCGGTCAGGTCTCGCAGTTCCTCGCCACCATCCGGGCGGCCTGACGGCCGCATCCCGGGCGGCCTCAGGCTCCGCTGGTCAGGTAGCCCGAGCCGCGCCCTTAGAGCAGGGCGTCGAGGCTCTCGATCACCCGCTCGGGGGGCTGATCGGCATACTCGTCCGGCAGCCCCTTGCGGTTGACCCAGACGGACCGGAAGCCGAACGCGGCCGCCCCGGCCACGTCCCAGCGGTTCGAGGAGCAGAACAGCACCGCCTCGGGTCCGACGCCGAAGCGGTCCGTGGCGATGCGGTAGGCGGCCGGCGCGGTCTTGAAGGTTCGCGCGGACTCCACCGAGAGCACCGCGTCGAGGTGGTCCGCCAGCCCCGCCGAGCCCACCGCGCGCTCCAGCATCGCCGCGTCGCCGTTGGAGAGGATCGCGGTCCGCCATCCCGCGGCGCGCAGGGCGCGGAGCGTGCCCGGCACCTCCGGATAGGCGTCGAGGTCGCGATAGGCGTCGAGGAGCCGAGGCCGCAGCGCCCGGTCCACCGCCGGGTACCGGGCCAGGGCATAGTCCAGGGCCTGCTCGGTCAGGCCCCAGAACGGGGCGTGGCGCCCCATCAGGCCGAGCACCCAGGAATATTCGAGCTGCTTGGCGCGCCAGGTCTCGGACAGGGCCGCCGCGTCCGGCCCGATCGCGTCCGCGTGGCGCGCCACCGCCGCGTGGACATCGAACAGGGTGCCGTAGGCGTCGAAGACGGCGATGCGGGGGGATTCGGACATGCGGGCTCCTCGTGTCGGATCCGGTCGACCCCTCCGGGACGGCGGAAGCGGGCGCCGCGCCGGCGCGGCGGATCCCGCGCCGCTGCGGTCGGGCGGCGGAATCAGGCGCGCCGCAGGCGAAGCCCGAACAGGCGCAGCGTCCCCAACAACAGCACGGCGTAGACCAGCGTTCCGGCGATCCCGAGCAGGCCCAGCACCGCCATCTCGCGCAAGCGCGGCAGGGCCGGCACCAGGGCGTCGGCCAGGGGCAGGCCGTAACGGGCGGTGGCCGCGAGGGCGATGCAGGCCACCACCACCCCGACGACGGTGACCCCGAGGGTGCGCCCCGGCGCCATCCAGCCCCGTCGCCAGGCCAGGGCCACGAGGATGCCGAGGTTGACCCACTGGCCGATGGCGGTGGCCATCGCGAGGCCGGTGACGCCGTAGGGCCCGGTCAGCACCACCTTGAGGGCGACGTTGATGGCGATGGCGGTGAGGGAGGCGATGAGCGGGGTCATCGTGTCCTGCCGGGCATAGAAGCTCGCCAGGGCGCTGCGCAGGAGCACCACGGCGGGCAGCGCCAAGCCGTAGGCGGCGAGCACCGAGGCCGCGCGCGCCGCATCCTCGGCCCCGAAGGCGCCGCGCTGGAACAGCGCCGTCATGATCAGGGCCGGCAGGGTGAGGAAGGCCACCGTGAAGGGCGCCGACAGGGCGAGGGAGAAGCCCGCCGCCCGGTTCTGGGCCGCGTGCGCCCCGGCGACGTCGCCGGCGGCGATGCGCCGGCTCATCTCCGGCAGGAGCACCGTGCCGGCCGCGATGGCGATGACGCCGAAGGGCAGCTGATAGAGCCGGTCGGCGTAATAGAGGGCCGAGACCGCGCCCGTTGGCAGGAAGCTCGCGATGATGGTGTCGGCGAAGGAGGCGATCTGGAATCCGGCCGAGCCGATCACCGCCGGCCCCAGCACCTTGAAGAATCGCCGCATGGCCGGGTCGCCCAGGGTCGGGGTCGTCAGGGTCGGGGCGATGCCCGCCCGCCGACACGCCCACCAGACCAGGGCGAATTGCAGCACGCCCGAGACGGTGACGCCCCAGGCGGCGGCGTAGGCGGCGTTGGGGAAGAGCGCGGCGAGGCCGAGGGCGACCAGCATCGACAGGTTGAGCAGCACCGGTGCGCCGGCCGCCACCGCGAAGCGCCGGTGGGCGTTGAGGATGCCAGAGAACAGGGTCACCAGCGTCATGAACAGGAGGTAGGGGAAGGTGATCCGGGTCAGCGAGACGGCCAGCGCGAACCGCTCCGGGTCCTCCGAGAACCCTGGCGCCAGGGCGCGCACGACCCAGGGCATCGCCGGCATGGCGAGCGCCAGGAAGGCGATCTGCACGAGGAGCATCAGGGTGAAGATGCGATCGGCGAAGCGCCGCGCCGCGCCCGCCGTGGCCTTCTCCGTTTCCGACAGGCCCGCATAGCTCGGCACGAAGGCGGTGTTGAAGGCGCCCTCGCCGAAGATCGCCCGGAAGTGGTTCGGCAGGCGGAACGCCACCACGAAGGCGTCGGCGAGTGGACCGGCCCCCAGGATCGCCGCCATCACCACGTCGCGGGCGAAGCCGGTGACGCGGGAGACCAGCGTCCAGCCGCCGACGGAGAGGATGCTGCGGATCATGGATCAGGACTGCCGGGACGGGGGGCTGGGAGTGTCGGGCGAGCCCTAGACCATGCCGCCGCGCGTGGCGCAAACGCGGAAGCGTTCGATGGACAGCCGCCCTGCGCCTCGCCGCGACGAACGGTCCGCGGTCGCCGCTCGCCGGACTGGGCCGATCCGCCCCTGCGAAGCGGGTCCCCGCGCCTTCGACGGGGCCATCGCCCAGGACGTCACGCCGTCATTCCGGGTCGCCGGAGGCGAGCCCGGAATCCGGAGCCGCCGACCGTGCGAACCCTCGCACCCCCTGCGTTCCCGGATTCCGGACGCCGCTGCGCGGCTCCGCGATGAGGGCGGGCCGCTGGCGAACCCCGGTCGGCCGGTCTCCGTCAGCGGCAGCCCTGTCCTTCGCGCGGAAGAGCCTGTCCTTCGCGCGGAAGAGCCTGTCCTTCGCGCGGAAGAGCCTGTCCTTCGCGCGGAAGAGCCTGTCCTTCGTGCGGAAGAGCCTGTCCCGAGCCTCGCGGCGCGGTCGTAAGATCGTGGGGCCTTACGCGGTGGCCTCGCCGTACATCTTCTCGACGTGCTCCCAGTTCACCAGGTTTTCGATGAACGCCTTGAGGTAGTCGGGGCGGCGATTGCGGTAGTCGATGTAGTAGGAGTGCTCCCAGACGTCGACGCCGAGGATCGGCTTGGCGCCGTGCACGAGCGGGTTCTCGCCGTTCGGGGTCTTCATGATCGCGAGCTTGCCGTCCTTGACCGCGAGCCAGGCCCAGCCCGAGCCGAACTGGCCGACACCGGCCTGGATGAAGTCGGCCTTGAACTTCTCGAAGCCGCCGAGATCCTCGTCGATCTTCTTGGCGAGCGCGCCCGGGGCAGCGCCACCGCCATTGGGCTTCATCCACTGCCAGAAGTGGATGTGGTTGTAGTGCTGGCCGGCATTGTTGAACAGCGGCTGGTTGTTGCCGTAGGCCGAGGTCAGGACCTCCTCGACGCTCTTGCCCTCGAGCCCCGTGCCCTCGAGCAGCTTGTTGCCCGTGTCGACATAGGCCTTGTGGTGCTTGTCGTGGTGAAACTCGAGGGTTTCCTTCGACATGTAGGGGCCGAGCGCGTCGTAGGCGTAGGGCAGTTCGGGCAGGGTGAAGGTCATGGGCAACTCTCCGGCTCGTGAGACATTGGACGCAAGGCATCGCGCGACCGGCGCGCGACCCTGTCACCAACGTGCCGTTACGTAAGTCGATGCCCCGGTGAAGTCGATGCCCGGGAGACCTTCATGCCCGGGGTGGCGACGATCCGGGCGCCCGCGCGGTGTGCGGCCGCGCCCGACGCACGATTGTGCGTTTTGCAAATGCCCCCCAGGCCTTTAGTGTGCGCGCCGCACCTGAAGGTGCAGGCGTTTGTCGAGACATCCATGAATATCGCGCTGTTCGCGCTGGCCGCCGTCATGATCGTCGGCGGAATCGTATCGGTCATCCAGGGTTTCCCCTTCGTCCGGCTGGAGAGCGGTCTCGCCATGACCATCGCGGGCGCCACCACGGCGTCGGCCGGGGCCGTGGTGCTGGGATTGGCCGTCGTGGCAGGCCGCCTGCGCGGCCTGGAGCGCGCCTTTCGCGAGGCGCGGCCGGCAATCCAGCCTCCCCTGACGGACACTGAGTTGGCCCCCGGCGGGCCAGCAGACCTGAGCGCCTCCCAGCGGGCCCGGCCGAGCCTCGCCGCCACCGCCGCGAGCCTCGGGGCGGGCTTAGGCACGGGCTTGGGCGCCGGCGCGGGCTTGGGGGCGGGCGTGGGCACCGGTACGGGCCTGGGAGGCGCCGCCTCCACCCGCCCCGGCCTGGAACCGAGCTTCTTCGATCCTGCCCCGCCATCCCCGGAGCCCTCGGCCGCCGAGCCTCTGCTACCGAACCTGCTGCCGGCCGACGCGCCCCACGACCGTCCGGAGCCGCCCATCGCCGACGCTGCGCCGGAGCCCGAGATTCGGGTCACGGCCGACGACCTGTTCGACGGACCCGTTCGCGCGCGGGCAGCCGAGCCCGAGCCGGCGCCCGCCCCCGAGAGCGCCCCTCGCTTCGTGGAGGCCGAGGCGGTGCCCCACAGCGGGCCCGACCTCGCTCCCCCGCCCCCGTCCTCCGTCGAGACGGCCGGGTTCGTGGCTCCTGAGGACAAGCCCGAAGCGTCCCCGGAGCCGCCGGCCGCCGAGCCCACGCCTCCCGCCGCGGAGGAACCGCTGGTGGTCGGCACCTATGCCTCGGGGGGGAACACCTACGTGATGTATTCCACCGGCGTGATCGAGGCGGACACGCCGCGCGGCCGCTTCACCTTCGGCTCCCTCGACGAACTCAAGGCCTTCGTCGAGGCGGGCGGGGAGACCGACAGCCGCGGCGCCGCCTGATCGCAGGCCCCGGGCGCGGGCGCGCCCTCAGGCCAGGGGATTCAGCGCCGCGTTGCGGACCGGCAGGGGGGCCCGCATCGTCAGGGTGAACCCCTCCGGCGGATAATCCATGGAGACCTCGGCCCGCACCTGGGCCGTCAACACCCGCTGCAGCAGGCGCGAGCCGAAGCCCTGCCGCTTGGGCGGCGCGACCGGTGGGCCGCCGCTCTCGACCCAGGTGAAGTGCAGCGTCCCGGCCGGACCGCCGGGCTCGAGTGCCCAGGTGATCGCCACCCGGCCGTCCCGGGTCGACAGGGCCCCGTACTTGGCGGCGTTCGTGGTGAGCTCGTGGATCGCCATGCCGATCGGCACCGCGACCTCGGACGCCATGTCGACGGGGGGCCCGGAGAGCTGAATGCGGGCGTCCCGCTCCTCCGCGCCGTTCAGGGAGCCCTCCGCGTAGGGCTTCAGCTCGTTGGCCAGCAGGGAGCGCAGGGACGCCGTCTGCCAGGTGTCCTCGGTCAGGACCGAGTGGGTGTGGGCCAGCGACATGATCCGGCCGACGAAGGCTTCGTAGAAGTTCTCGATGCTGGAGGCGGTGCGGGCGGTCGATCCGACGATGGCCTGGACCGTGGCCAGGGTGTTCTTCACCCGGTGGTGCAGCTCGCGGATCAGGAGCGTCTGGCGCTCCTCGGCGAGCCGGCGCTCGGTCACGTCGGCCACGACCCCGATCAGGCGCCGGGGCAGGCGGTCGGGCGCGTCGCGCTCGAAGCGCCCGGCGAAGTCGAGGGTGCGCCACGCCCCGTCGCTGCGGCGGCGGATGCGCCCCGAGACCGCCAGGGTGCTGTCCTCGCGCAGGGCCTGCGTGATGGCGGCGCGGAAGGCCGCGCGGTCGTCCGGGTGCAGCACGGTCTCGAGAAATTCGCGCTTGCCCAGGGCGCCGTCGGAGGCGCTGCGCCCGAAGATCGCGAACATGCGCTCGTTCTCCCAGATGGCCTGGTCGTCGAGCATGTGCCACTCGAAGATCCCCAGGGCCGCCAGGGAGGTGGCGATGCGCAGGCGCTGCTCGCCGTCCCGCAGGGCGTTGCGGGCCTCCACGTGGGTGGTCACGTCCTCGACCACGCCGACCAGGGCCGTGGGCCGGCCGCCCTCCCCCGCCGGAATAGCCTGGCCCCGGACCCCGACGTCGATCGTGGTGCCGTCCGGCGCACGGCGCAGGCGGCATTCGAAGGCGAAGGGGGCGCCGTCCCGCAAGGAGGCGCGGACCTGGGCGCGGATGCGGACGACCTCGCCGCTGTCCATCGCGGCCTGCAGGCGGTCCCAGGTGACCGGATCGTCGGCGGCATAGCCGAGGAGATGCGCGGCCCGGCGCGACAGGACGACCCGGCCGTCGGCGAAGTCGTAGCGCCACTCGCCCAGGCCCGCCGCCGTCAGGGCGGCGCGGTTTTCCTCGGCCCGCACGACCTCGTCGGGATCGACGGCCTCGACCACGAGGATCTGCAGGTCGTCGCGCCGCTTCGACGGACGGATGCGCATGTCGAGGCCGGTGCCGTCCGCCCGGAGCCAGCGCCGGATGCAGGCGCGCTGCGCCACGGCGCCGAGGACCGAGAGGGCCCGCCCGTTAAGCGCCCCCGGCTCATAGCCGAGGAGTTCGCAGAGATGGGGGTTGGCGTCGCGGATGAGGCCGGCCCCATCGACGACCAGGATGCCGATCGGCGCCTGCGCGAAGGCCGTCCCGTGCAGGTCGGGCCCTGGCCCGGCCTGCGGTCCCGGAGCGGGCTCCGGGGCCAAGTCCGTCCCGGCGCCCGCGATGGAAGACGTGCCCATGGAAGACTTGTCCGAAGCGTCGTGCACGCCAGATCCTCGCTCGGCGCGTCCGACCTCATGTCACCGACGCGCGGCCGCGCTCCACCGGAAGGCTCGCGCGTCATCGGTGCCTATCAGACAACCGAAGACCGGGCGGAACAAGGCCGGGCTGAGATGGGGATGCGTGTTTCCCGAACAACCCCATCACAAGGATGTCGGCAAACCGGGTTACGCCGGCGGGCGCAGTCCCGCGCGCTCAGTCCCGCGCGCTCAGGCCGGTCCGACCCGGCGGAACTCGAGGTAGCTCGGCGGCCGGCCGGCGGCGAGGGCCTTGGCCTCGTAGCGGGTGCCCGGCCAACCCGACCAGGGCTGCGTCCAGTCCCGGGCCGCCTCGGCGGTCCAGGCGAGATCCGGACAGCGCGCGGCGCGCACCAGGGTCCAGCCGGCGTAGTCATCGATGTCGCTGGCAAAGCGGAACACGCCGCCGGGCCGGAGCACGCGGGCGATCTCCGCGAGGGCGCCGTCCGAGACGAAGCGGCGCTTGCGCTGCCGGCGCTTGGGCCAGGGATCGGGATAGAGCAGGTAGACCCGGGCCAGGCTGGCATCGGGCAGGGCCGCCAGCAGGGCGGTCGCGTCCTCGTCCCAGATCCGGACGTTGCGGAGGGCCGCCTCGTCCACCGCGCGCAGGAGCTTGACCACGCCGTTGACGAAGGGCTCGGCGCCGATGATGCCGGTGCGGGGGTGGGCGGCCGCCTGGGCGGCGAGATGCTCGCCGCCGCCGAAGCCGATCTCGAGCCAGACCTCGTCCACCGGGACGGGAAACAGGCGCGGCGGATCGAGCCGTTCGCCGGCCGGCGGCAGGGTCAGCCGAAGGGTCGGCAGCAGCTCCGACAGGCGCTGCTCCTGGCCGGCCCGCAGGCGCTTGCCCTTGCGACGGCCGTAGAAGGCGCGGTCAGCGCCCTCCGGTGGCTCGTGCCCGCCCGTCTGGGGCGGGAATTGGTCCCGCCCCAGGTTCATGGGGTCAGGCCAGGGCCGACTTGAGGCTGTCGGCCAGGTCGGTGCGCTCCCACGAGAAGCCGCCATCGGCCTCCGGGGCACGGCCGAAATGGCCGTAGGCGGAGGTGCGGGCGTAGATCGGCTTGTTAAGGCCGAGCTTCGTCCGGATGCCGCGGGGCGACAGGTCGAAGGCGTTCATCAGCACGTCCTCGAGCCGGGCCTCGTCGACCTGACCGGTCCCGTGGAGGTCGACATAGATCGACAGCGGCTTGGCGACGCCGATGGCATAGGCGAGCTGGATCGTCGCGCGGGTGGCGAGACCGGCCGCCACCACGTTCTTGGCGAGGTAGCGCGCCGCGTAGGCGGCCGAGCGGTCGACCTTCGTCGGATCCTTGCCCGAGAAGGCGCCGCCGCCATGGGGCGCCGCGCCGCCATAGGTGTCGACGATGATCTTGCGGCCGGTGAGGCCGGCATCGCCGTCGGGGCCGCCGATCACGAACTTGCCGGTCGGGTTCACGTGCCAGGCGGTCTCCTCGGAGACCCAGTTCTGCGGCAGGGCGGCCAGGATGTAGGGCTCGACGATGGCGCGCACGTCGGCGGAGTCGAGGGACTCGTCGAGGTGCTGGGTCGAGAGCACGATCTGCGTGACGCCGACCGGACGGCCATTCTCGTAGCGGACGGTGACCTGGCTCTTGGCGTCGGGGCCGAGCTTGGCGGCGTCGCCCTGGCGGGCCTTGCGGGCGTCGGCGAGGTCCTTGAGGATCTTGTGGGCGTAGTAGATCGGCGCCGGCATCAGCTCGGGCGTCTCGTCGGAGGCGTAGCCGAACATGATGCCCTGGTCGCCCGCGCCCTCGTCCTTATTACCGGACGAGTCCACGCCCTGGGCGATGTCGGCGGACTGGGCATGCAGGTAGATGGCGATGTCGTTGTTCTTCCAGTGGAAGCCCGACTGCTCGTAGCCGATGTCCTTGACCGCTGCGCGGGTCAGCTCGGTGAGATGGTCGAAGGTCACGGAATCGGGACCGCGTACCTCGCCCGCGATGACGATGCGGTTTGTGGTGGCCAGGGTCTCGACGCCGAGGCGGGCCTCCGGCATGGCCGCGAGATAGGCGTCCACGACGGTGTCGGAGATCCGGTCGCAGACCTTGTCGGGATGGCCTTCCGAGACGGACTCGCTCGTGAACAGGTAGTTTGAACGCGGCATTGAGGCCCCCGATGCTCCGGGCGCCCAGGCTGTCGCGGCGCCGTTCCCGATTGATCAGGCGCGAGTGTCTGGCAGGACGGCCCCGCAGGGTCAAGCCGGAAGAGCGGATAAATCCGCCAAAGCGAACGAATCGGACGATAGATCAGCCGTCGAGCTTGCGCCCGATCGCCTGCAGGATCGCGGCGAATCGCCGGCGCTCGGGTTCGGGGAAATGGGCGTTCACGTGCTGCACCACGACATCCGTCAGGCCCAGCCAGGGATTGTCGGCCGCGTAGGCCTGCTGGGACGCCTCGGAGAACCCGGGCCCCGCTTCGCCGCCGGACGGTACCGCGCCCTCGTGCTCCAGCCCGTCGAAGAAGTAGGCGATCGGCACCCCGGTCAGCCGGCTGAAGGTGTCGAGATGGAGGGCGCTGATGCGGTTGGTGCCCTTCTCGTACTTCTGCAACTGGGCGGCCGACATCCCGAAACTCTGGGCGACGCGCTTCTGGGTCAGGGACGCCCTCTTGCGCTGCTCCGCGATGCGCTGCCCCACATGAACATCCCGTGCGTCGGTCTTCTGCCCAGCCATCTCGCCCGTCCCACGCTCTGCTGCGAGCCCTTGCAGCGCCAGGGCCTGACCACGTCCGGACCCTTCGCCCACAGCGCAGGCTTCGCTGCGGAGACGACCTGCCTTCCGTTCGCCCGGCAGGACGGTATGGCCCCCTCCCGCAGGCGTCAAACCGAACCGCCACCCCGGGGACCGGGCGGCCGAGCGATCATGTGGACAAGCTGCAGACCCCACATTTCCCGCACGGCGACCACGCCCAGGCAAGAGGCGCGGTCGAGCCCCGGGGTAGACGGCACGATCGCGCCCGTTGGTGCGGCGCGTGAAGAAACGCCAGGTCAAGAAGCGGTCATGCCCGATTTCGCGCCGCGAACGGTCAGAGACCTTGACCAATCCTGAAAGAATATGCGGCAAGCCTATATTTCTCGCATCTGAAGGATTTCACCGGGTCCTTGTGATGCAAAACGTATCAGACAGACCTATACTCTCGTCCAACGGCGCTGCGAAGGCAGCGCATGAAAGGACCTCTCCCTCCATGACTATGGGACATCATCAACAGACGGCCACGATCCTGCCCTTCCGCAACCCACGGGTCTCCGCGGCGCAGGGCGCACCCGCGATCGGCAAGACGGACGGCGCGACCAAGGGGCAGCGCCCGTCGCCGGTGGCCTACCATGACAGCTGGTATCATCAGGCGGCCATCGAGGAAGACGCGCGAAGCCGCAAGCCCTAGGGCAGCCCCTCCGAACCGCGCGTCCCTCAAGAGATCGCGCCTCAGGAGATCGGGCCGAAGCTTTCCCGCCCGCCCACCTTGTTCGCCGGTTCAACACGCGTTTCGCTGGCGCGCTCCCCGACAGGCGGACCCGTACGGGTCGGGCCTTGCCATGGCGGAGATGGGTGAGGGCGGCGCAGCGGCCCAGGCCTTCGAGCTCTTGTGTGACGTCACCGCCTCCGCAAGTCGGACACGGCGCGTATGTGGTGGCGTCCCCGGCAGGTCTCGAACCTGCGACCCCAGGTTTCATCCCACTTCGGCTTCCGCCGCCGCGCGCCCGGAGACGCCCGTTCGTGGTCTGGACTATCCCTTCACCGTAGGCTTCGTCGCCGAACCCCTTAGGTGCCGCCCGTCTAGTCTCTACACCGTCCCGAAACCCGCGGATGCGGGTACCGGGCTTGGCTCGGGATTGGCTGCGTGCGCCAGGAGCACACGTTGAGCGTTCCCCGAATTTGAGCGGATCCGCCGCGCGGTTTCCCCTCGCGACGCCCAATTGTGATCTAGGAAACCTGTGCTCTGTCCAGCTGAGCTACGGAGACTCACCGGGGGCGTTCCTAGCATCATCGTCCGGACCCGCCAACCGTGGATGCATGCCGTCACCAGTCCGCCGCGAGGCTCGGCCCATCGGCCCCGCCCCGGCAGACGGTCCTGCCCCCTGAGACCTTCCCGCTCCGGTCGTGGCGCTGTGGCCATCTTGCCGCAATGCGGCATGAACCGTCCTCTGCGCCGACGCTCTTCCTTGTCTCCGCCCCGTACGGGGCGACAATGGCGAGGGATTCGCACCATCGTCGGACACCATCGCCGGGGAGTCGGTTTTCGTGACGATCGCACAGCGACGATCGCCCCGCCTGCGGGAAGCACGGCGTCTCGGCCTGGCCGTCGGCGCGGTCCTCGCGCTGCCGAGCCCGGCCGGCGCGGTGGTGCCCGAGTGCCGTGAGGCGCCGGCTCGGGCGGAGCGTCTCGCCGGTCTCGACGCGCGGGGCGAGCTGATCCTCGCCTCGGGCCAGCGGGCCGTGCTGGACGGTGTGCGCTGGCCTGAAGACGCGGCTCTGGCGTCGGAGGCCCGTGCCTGGCTGCTTGCCCGGAACGGACGCTCCCTGACGCTGGTCGCCCGGGGCGAGAGCGATCGCTGGGGCCGGTCCCACGTCGACGCCACGGTGGCCGAGACCGACGCCGAGGCGTCGACGCCCGACCTCGCGGCCGGGCTGGTGGCCCTCGGCCTCGTGGCGGTCGATGCGGGCGAGCGGGACACCCTGTGCCGGCCGGCCCTCCTGGCGGTCGAGGCCGGGGCGCGACGACGCGGCATCGGCCTCTGGCGCCAAGCCGGTCCGGACGTCCAGGACGGGACGGCCCTGCGCGCCAGACTGGGTCACTTCCTCGTGGTGCAGGGGGCGGTGCGGTGGGTTGGCGAGCGCCCGCGCCGGACGTATCTCGACTTCGCACGCCGGGGCGAGGAGGGGCTGACCGTGACCGTGTCGAAACGCACTTGGCGCGTCTTGCAGGAACGTGGTTTGAGTGCGGCCTCCCTGCGCGGGCGGCAGGTCCGGGTCCGGGGGATGGTCGAGGCGTGGCGCGGCCCGACCCTCGACATCGCGAGTGCCGACATGATCGAAATTCTGGATGGGGAGCAGGCGCAGCGGCGCTGAACGGCATGGGTTCGATCCTCCGCCTCACGATGCGCGCGATGGCCGCTCCTTCGCTGGCGGCCCGGCTCCGGCTCGGCCGGCAGGCCGCAGCCTGGCCGCTCCTCGGGCTGCTGCTCACGGGCTGCATCGGCGACCAGACCGGTGCCGTCGTGCAGAAGGCGGCGCTGGCCGTGCCCCGCGAGGCTCCGCGCACGACGGGGCGCGAGCGCACCGCCTCGGACGCCGACCACGCCAAGCTCGTGGCCTCCTTCGGCGGCGAGTACCGGTCCCCGGCGACGCTCCGTCTCGTCAGCGACGTGACCGACCGCCTCGTCAAGGCGACCGAGCGCCCGGAGGAGACCTACGCGGTCACCCTGCTCGATTCGCCCGTCATCAACGCCTTCGCGCTGCCGAGCGGCCGGCTCTACGTCACCCGCGGGCTGCTGGCGCTGGCGAGCGACACCTCGGAGGTGGCCGCCGTCCTCGCCCACGAGATCGCCCACGTCACCCTGCGCCACGCCACGGCGCGCACCGAGCTGGCGCTGCGCTCGCAGCTGGTCAGCAAGGTCGTGGCCGACGTGCTCAACGATCCCGTGACGGGCGCCCAGCTCCAGAGCCAGTCGAAGTTCGCCCTGGCGCGGTTCTCCCGCGACCAGGAACTCGAGGCCGACAGCGTCGGGGTACGCACCCTGGCACGCGCCGGCTACGATCCCTTCGGCGCCGGCCGGTTCCTCACGGCCCTGAGCCGGACCACGGCCCTGAAGACCGGCACCGGCATGGCCGGAGAACCCGACATGCTGGCGACCCATCCGGGCACCACCGAGCGCATCACCCTGGTGACCCGCGCCGCCCGCCTGATCGGTGCGCCCGGCCTCGGCGTCGACGAGCGCGCCCGCTACCTCGCGGCCATCGACGGCATCGCCTACGGCGACAATCCGGGCGACGGCGTCGTGCGCGGGCGCAGGTTCCTCCATCCCGCCCTCGGCATCGCCTTCGAGGTGCCGGAGGGCTTCTCCATCGAGAACACCCGGAACGCGGTCCTGGGCACCACCGGAGAGGGCAGCCGGCGCCTGCTCTTCGATCAGGTCGAGAGCAATCCGGGCCAGGGCCTCGACGAGGTGCTGAAGGCGACCTGGAACGATGTCGTCGAGCCGGGCTCCCTGGAGAACCGGATGGTCGCCGGCTACCCGGCGGCCACGGCCCTGTCCCGCGGCAAGGACTGGACCTTCCGCCTCGCCGTGATCCGGGTCGGCGAGACCACCTTCCGGATGATCATGGCGGCCAAGGGCAGCACCGACCCGGACGGCGCTTTCCGGCGCTGGACCGAGAGCCTGTCCGCGATCGATCCGGCCGAGGCCCGGACCCTGCGGCCCCTGCGCCTCGTGGTGATGACGGCCGGCGCCGGCGAGACCGTCGAGTCCCTGGCACAGCGCATGGTGGTTCCGGACAAGCCGGTGGAGCGCTTCCTCGTGCTGAACGGCCTGGAGCGCGGCGCCACCCTGCGGACGGGCCAGACCTACAAGGTCGTGGTGGAATAGACGCGTCGGGCGAAAGGTGCGCCGCGCGACGGGCGCGGCGAGAGGCGATCGGAGTGCGGCGCCGGTCGGGGCCCGGCCGTGCGGGGCAGGATTCCGGGGCAGGATTCCGCGCTCCGGTTTCGCCCGCCGCCTTCGGGCCAGAGCCATCGCGGCGGAGCGATCGGCCGCCGCGCCCGCCGTGCCCCTGTCGGGAGTTTCGGCCTGCCGCGGATCATCGGATCCTCCGCCTCGACCGAGACGCCGAGAGGCCGACGCGACATGATGGCCAGCACACGCGGGCCGGGACCTCGTGCCAAAGCCGCGCAGTGCCGCAATTCCCAAGCGCGGAGCCATAATAAATCAGCGCTCACCCCAGTCGTGACCCTTAATAGCTCAAAGTCAACACGCGCTTTTGTCTGGGACGTCATGCGTCGTTCAGGCTATAATCCCGCGCAGATCACGCCCACCGAACCTGCCCGGTCGGAAGCGGCAGAACCCGGAGCCTCCGAGACCTGACATGCTCACGATCCTGAGCGGCTTCCTCGACCGCACCAGCCTGGCACCGCACGGGATCTGCCTGCTGTGGCGCCCGGAGCTGATCTGGACGCATGTCGTCTCGGACGCGATCATCGCCTTCGCCTACTTCACCATCCCGGTCGCGCTCGGGGTCTTCGTGACCCGGCGGCGCGACATCGCCTTCGGGTGGATGTTCTGGGCCTTCGCCCTGTTCATCCTCGCCTGCGGCACCACCCACCTCTTCGGCATCTGGACCCTGTGGGTGCCGGACTACGCGGCCGAGGCCGCGATCAAGGCGGTCACGGCCGCGGCCTCGATCGTGACGGCGATCCTGCTCTGGGTCCTGCTGCCGCGGGCCCTCGCCCTGCCCTCGCCCGAACAGTTGCGCAGGGCGAATGCCGAGCTGCTGGCGCGGATCGGCGAGCGCGACGCGGCACTGGCCGCCCTGCAGGACGCTCATGCCGAGCGCGACCGGGCCGAGGCGATGCTGCGCCAGAGCCAGAAGATGGAGGCCATCGGCGCCCTCACGGGGGGCGTCGCCCACGACTTCAACAACCTGCTCGGCGTCGTCATCAGCAACCTCGACCGGATCGAGCGCTTCTTGCCTCCGGAGAGCGGGGCCCGCCGCTCCCTGAACGGCGCGCTCACGGGCGCCGAGCGCGCCGCGGCCCTGGTGCAGAAGATGCTCGCCTTCGCCCGGCGCCAGCCCCTCCAGCCGGCGCGGGTCGACCCGAACCGGCTGATCCGCGACCTGTCCGAACTCCTGCGCGGAGCCCTCGGCGCGGTGGAGGGCCCGGAGATGACCCTCGCGCCCCAGGTCTGGCCCGTATGCGTCGACGCCAATCAGTTGGAGAACGCGCTGCTGAACCTCGCGGTGAACGCCCGGGATGCGACCGAGACGGGCGGGCGCGTGGTGATCCGCACGCGCAACGTTCCCGCAGCGGAGGCCGAGCAGATTCCCGCCCTGCGCCCCCTCGATCACGTGGCCATCGAGATCGCGGATCGCGGCCAGGGCATGAGCCCGGAGGTGCTCGCCCGTGCCTTCGAGCCGTTCTTCACCACCAAGGCGGTGGGTGAGGGCACCGGCCTCGGCCTGAGCCAGGTGTTCGGTTTTGCCAAGCAATCCGATGGGCATGTCGAGATTCAAAGCGAACCGGGCCGGGGCACGACAGTCTGGATCTACTTGCCTCGCGATCGAACCGAGTTATCGTCCCCTTATCCGAGTGGTGAGGCGTCCCGACTCGGTCGCGCACCACGCCTGGGCTACGCCTGACGGAACGCCACGACGATGAGCGGCTCGGCCAAACCACGAATCCTCATGGTGGAGGACGAGTCTCTGCTGCTGGAAGTCATCACGGCCGATCTCGAGGATGCCGGCTTCGCCGTCTTCCAGGCGGCGACCGCCGAGATCGCCCTGAACATCCTCAAGGTGGAAGCGTCCGTCGACATCCTGTTCACCGATATCCGGCTGCCTGGCCTGATGGACGGGTGGCAGCTCGCCGAGGCCGCCCGGACCCTGCGTCCCGACCTGCCGGTCATCTACGCGACGGGATTCTCGCAGACGCCGCCCCGCTTGATCGAGGGCAGCGTGTTCTTCACCAAGCCCTACCGGGCGGCGACCCTGATCAAGGCCATCGAATCCTTCGAGGTCAGGCCGAACGCGTGAGCCAGCCCCCCGGCCCCACCCGCCGCGCCGTCGCGGTCGCCGGGCTCGCGGGTGCCGCGCTGACCGCCGTCGGCGCGTCCGCGGCCGGGGCGTCCGATGCGGAGCCCGCGCAGGCCCCGACGCTGCGCATCGCGATGCTGCTCTATCCGGGCATGACCGCCCTCGATCTCGTCGGCCCGCAGGCCCTCCTCGCCGGCATCGCCGGAGGCGGGCTGTACCTCGTGGCGCGCATGGCGGGCCCCGTCGCGTCGGATACCGGTCTGGCCCTCCTGGCCGGGGACAGCTTCGAGACCTGCCCGCGCGACCTCGACGTGCTGTTCGTGCCGGGAGGCGACGGCACGCCCGCGCAGATGCGCGATCCCGAAACCCTGGCCTTCCTGCGCGACCGGGCGGCGCGAGCCGGCTGGATCACCAGCGTCTGCACCGGCTCGCTGATCCTCGGGGCGGCCGGCCTCCTGCAGGGCTATCGCGCCACCTCGCACTGGTGCGTGCGGGACCGCGTGCTGCCGCGCCTCGGCGCCATTCCGGTGGATGAGCGCGTCGTCTTCGACCGCAACCGCGTGACGGCGGCGGGCATCTCGGCGGGGCTCGACTTCGCCCTGGCGCTCTCCGCGCGCCTCGCCGGTGCGGATGCGGCCCGCACGAGCCAGCTCGTGGCCGAGTACGCCCCGGCGCCGCCGTTCGCGGCCGGAACGCCCGAGACGGCCGGCCCGGCCATCACCGACCGGGCGCGGGCGATCCTCGGCCCGCTCATCGCCGGATCGGACGCAGCGGCAGCGGCAATGTCCACGAGCCCGTGACGGGGGTCCGGCCCGAAATCTGCAGGTGCGGACCCGGGCGCATACCACTCAGGCGGGCAGGCGCCGAGATCGCAGAAGTCGGGCATACGGAGGCCTCGCGCAAGACGGTTCCCACCCGATCATCGCATTCCCGATCGGCGCGGCCTCGCGCGGATCTTCGCTCCCAACCAGGATAGGACACACCCATGGCGGCAGGCTTCGCGGGCGACCTCACCCGCACGAAATCGCTGGACCGGCTGAACCGCGACGCGGAAGGCGGCGAGAACAAGCTCGCCCGCACCCTCGGTCCCTGGAGCCTGATCGCCCTCGGCATCGGCGCGGTGATCGGGGCCGGACTGTTCTCGCTCACCGGCATCGCGGCGGCCGAGTATGCCGGCCCGGCGGTGGTGATCTCCTTCGCCATCGCAGCCATCGGCTGCGCCTTCGCCGGCATGTGCTACAGCGAACTCGCCGGTATGATCCCGGTGGCGGGCTCGGCCTACACCTATTCCTACGCCACCATGGGCGAGTTCGTGGCCTGGATCATCGGCTGGGACCTCGTGCTGGAATACGCGGTGGGCGCCGCCACCGTCTCGGTGAGCTGGTCGAGCTACGTCACGCGCTTCCTGCACGACACCCTGGGCATCAACCTGCCCCCGAGCCTGATCCGCTCCCCGTTCGAGACCTATGCACTTCCCGACGGCACCCTGGCGCACGGCCTCGTCAACCTGCCGGCGATCTTCATCATCGTGGCGGCCTCGGCGCTCCTGATGATCGGCATCCGGGAATCGGCCCGGGTCAACGCCGTGGTGGTGCTGATCAAGCTCGCCGTGGTGGCGGTCGTGATCGGGGTGGGCCTGTTCTACATCAAGGCGCAGAACTACGTGCCGTTCATCCCCGAGAACACCGGCACCTTCGGCGAGTACGGCTGGAGCGGGATCATGCGGGGCGCCGGCGTGGTGTTCTTCGCCTATGTGGGCTTCGACGCGGTCTCGACGGCGGCGCAGGAGGCCAAGAACCCCCAGCGCAACATGATGATCGGCATCCTCGGGTCGCTCGCCATCTGCACGGTGATCTACATCGCCTTCGCGGGCGTGCTCACCGGCCTCGTGCATTACGACCAGATGAAGGGCGACGCCGCCCCGGTGAACACCGCCATCGGCCAGACACCGTTCCCATGGCTGCGCAGCCTCGTGACGCTCGGCGTGATCGCGGGCTTCTCCACCGTGATCCTGGTGCTGCTGCTCGGCCAGAGCCGGGTGTTCTACTCCATGAGCCAGGACGGCCTGCTGCCGGGCTTCTTCTCCAAGATCCACCCGACCTGGAAGACGCCCTACCGCTCGAACCTGTTCTTCATGGTGTTCACCAGCGCCTTCGCCGGGTTCCTGCCGATTTCCGAACTCGGCCACATGACCAGTATCGGCACGCTCCTGGCCTTCATCCTGGTCTGCGTCGGCGTCATCATCCTGCGCCGAACCCAGCCGGACGCGCGCCGCGACTACCGCACGCCCCTGGTGCCGCTGGTGCCGATCCTCGGCATCGTCAGCTGCTTCGCCATGATGGTGTCCCTCGACGGGGAGACCTGGCTGCGGCTGGTCGTCTGGCTCGCCATCGGGCTGGTGATCTACTTCGGCTGGAGCCGGCGCCACAGCCGCATCGGGCGCGAGGAAGCGGCCTGATCGCGCCGAAAGGTCCCTCCCCGTCCGGGCGAGGGACCACGCGCCTCAGGCGGTGCGCGCCAGGGCCAGGGTGGGTGCGCTGCGCACCGGCTCGCCCACCGCCACGGTCTGGCGCTCGCGGGCGATGAAGGCGGTGGGCATCGCCGCCTGCATGTCGGCCTCGACGCTGCGCAGCATCGCGTCGGTGTGGCAGGGATGCAGATGGATGATGGCGAGGGCCTTCGCCCCGGCGGCCTGCGCCAGTTCCACGCCCTTCTGCCAGGTCGAGTGGCCCCAGCCCCGGCAGACCGGGTATTCGCCCTCGGTGAACATGCCGTCATAGACCACGAGGTCGGCGTCGCGCACGAAGTCCATCAGGGCCGTGTCCGGCCACGGATCGCTGTGCTCGATGTCGCTGATCACGCAGAGCCGCCGGCCCGCATGCTCGAAGCGGTAGCCCACCGAGCCCTGCGGATGGTTGAGCAGGATCGTGTCGACGGTGGCGCCGTCCGGGAAGGTCAGCCGCTCGCCGGCCTTGAAGCCGTGATGGGCCAGGCGACAGGGAATGATGTCGAGGGTGACGGGAAACAGCGGCGGCGAGAACAGCCGGTCCAGGGCCACGGCGGCGCTCTCTCCGTCGAGATTGCCGCAATAGGTGTTGAGGGTCCGCTCCGGGTCGAGCACGACGGGTTTGAAGAACGGCAGACCGGCGGTGTGGTCGAGGTGCAGGTGGCTGAAGAGGAGATCGATCTCCTTGGGCATCGCATCGCGGTGATGGCGGCCGCAGGCGTTCAGCCCCGAGCCCGCATCGAGCAGGAACAGCCGCTCGCCGCACCGGATCTCGAGACAGGGCGTGCTGCCGCCGAACTCGATGTAATCCGGGCCGCTGACGGGCGTCGAACCGCGTACACCCCAGAAGGTCAGGGTGAGGCCGTCATCCGCGAAGGGACGGGAGGAGAAGGTCATCGTTCGATTACCATATGCCCCGATCCCAACGCGGATCGGGTGCCCTTCGTCGCACCGGCGCGATCCAATCCTCGCTGGTCGGCGATAAGCGGGTGCCGGGATCGAAGTGGAACTGCTCTGAGGTAGTAAGCCGCCTGTCCCCCCGATGTGCGAGCCCGCACATGGCTGGGTGAGGAGCCCGTCGGCCCGGAACTTCGCCGGCGAACTGTGTCGACCCGGCCACCGGCCCGCTCACCGCTGCGCCAGGACGTCGATGGCGCCCCGGGTCGGACCGGGCGCCGGCAGGTGGCCCGAGAGGCTGAGGCGCATCAGGCGCGGCCAGGCGACGGGATAGGCATCCGCCCCGGGAGCGGCCGTGGCCAGGGGCGCGAAGAGCATGGCCGTGCGCTCGTAGGCGGGCACGAAGCCGGGCATCCGGGTGCGCGAGAGCGGCGAGTCCGGCGCGACCCAGCGCGACCACACCGCTTCGGCCACCTGGACCGGGCGCGGCCGGGCCGCGATGACCACCACCTCCTGGCCCGCATACGCGAGGGCTTCCGGCCGGCTCACGTCGCCGAGGGAGGTCCCCTTGGCCGCGAGCGCCGCCCAGAACGGATGTTGCGCCCCGTCGGAATAGGTGGTGCGCACGGCCGCACTCCCCTCCTCCACCAGGGTGGCGATGCGCGCCTCCTCGGCCCGGTGATAGGCCACGACCTGGGCCTCCTTGACCGGATCCTTCGCGGGCGCGAAGGCGTAGCGACCGCCGGCCACGGTGACGGCCGGCTCTTCGCCGATGGCGTCGAACCGGTCGGCGCCCTCCTTGAGCTGGCGCCAGAAATCGATGTTCGCATCGGTCCGGTGCCGGGCCATGTTCGCGGCCGTCATCCGGAACGGGAAAGACTGGAACTGGAAGGCGGATTGTCCGCCGGCGAAGGCCTCCCGGGCGATGGCGTAGATCTCGCCCACCACCTGGTCCGTCATGGCAAAGCAGCCCATCGACGAGCAGACCCCGTGCACCATCACGGCCGAGCCGGTGGAGCCGTGGGCCCGGTCATAGGCATTGGGGTAGCCGACGTCGAAGGAGAGATAGTAGCGCGAGTTCGGGTTCATCTGGCGCTGGGGCACCGTGTAGAACCCCTCGGGGGTCTGGCGGTCGCCGCTCTTGCGCTTGGGGCCGAGCTGGCCCGACCAGCGGCAGATTGGGAAGGTCTTCACGTGGACGAAGCGGCCGGTGCCGGCCCGCTTCCAGACCTCGATCTCGGATTCCTTCTTGTAGGCCCGGAACAGCACCGGGGCCGCCGCAGTGGTGCCGCGGGCCTGCATCAGCGCCAGGGTGGCGGCCGGAATCGGGGCGAAGGCCTTGGACGGCTCGGCCGAGGCGGGCGACGCCGCGATCACGGCGCCGAGGGCGAGGATCGGCGTCGCGAGAGCGAGAAGGGCCGACGCCGCGCGGCGGAGCGGACCCCGGGACAGGAAGACCATGCGGGGTCCTGAAGAGCGACCCGTCCGCTGGCGGGCGGACGCCCGTGCACGATGCACACCGCTCTGCCTATCGCATCCCAATGGGGCGGCAATAGGGGAAGGCCCCCGAAAGCCGGGGAAGGCCCGGTTCTCACCCGCGATCAGGCGGCCAGCACCGTGTTGCGCTCGATGCGCAGCACCGCGTCGAAGGGCGCGACCCCGGCCAGAACCTCCGCATCGGGCAGGCAGACGATGAGTCCGCAGCCGGCCCGGGCGGCCCGCAGGGCCGCGAGGCGCGCGCGGATCTCGTCGCCCTTCCGGTCCTCCAGGGCGATGGCGATGACGACGATGTCCGGCCGGCGCACGAGGCAGCGGGCGAGGTCGATGGCGATGCGCTCGCGCGGGCCGATGGCGTTCTCGCCGAGGCTGGATCCGCCCCCCGCGAGGCCGGGCTCGACCCGGCTCGCGAGGCCGAGGCGGTAGACGGCCGGCTCCAGGCCCTCGTCGGCGAGCACCCGACGCACCAGGGCCCGCACCCGCGCCTCGGCGCCGGCCTCCTCGCCGTTGATGCGGCCGAACAGGATGTTCTCCTCCAGGCTCGCGGCGGCGGTGAGCCGGTCCGGATCGTAGAACTCGACCGTTCCCCGCAGGTTGGCCGGCATCAGGCGCGCGAAGGAGCGGCGGGCATCCACCAGCCGCTCCTCGAAGGCGGCGTCGATGAGGCCGAAGCGGTGCCGCGTCTCGCTGTAGCGCAGGGCGAGGCCGATCAGGCGCTTGCGGTCGCGCTGGCCGGCCGGACCACGGCGCCAGCCCTTGGCCTCGGGCTGGCGACCGACGAGATCCTCGAAGAAGCCCCGCTCGGCGGCCGGGAACAGCGAGAACGTCTCGAACAGGGGATGATCGTCGGGCAGGTCAGCGAAGATCTCGACGAGGCTGCGGGCGACCTGGAGCCCGATCTCCGTGAGGGGACGGCTGAGGCCCTCCGCCTCCAGCACGGCGCGGAGATACGGGTGCGCGGCGATGTGGTCGGGGGCGAAGGCCGGCCCCACCGCCTCGCCGAACAGGATGTTCTCGCCCACCGTGGCCTGGTGGTTGTAGCGGGCCGGATCGAAGGGCTCGACCAGGCGGCCGGCCTTGTCGGCGGCGAGCGCCTCGCGGACCGCGTGGCGGGCGGCCACCACGGCGCGGGCGATCTCCGGCTCGGCCGCCGGGTCGACGGTGCCCTCCAGGCCGCGCGCATACGCGAAGGCATCGAGGCCGGTGATCCGCAGGGTGGCGATGAGGTCGTCGGGATCGGGCGTCCCGGAGGCGCCGTAGAGGATGTTCTGGCGCAGGGATCCCTCGATGAGGATGGCCTCGGCCCCCGCCAGGGCGATGCGCCGGGCCCGCGCCTCCGGCTCGAAGGCCCGCAGGTCGATGCCGCCATAGGTGACCGCGCCGGCGGAGGGTTCGAGCTGCCCGGCCAGGATCGCGGCGAGCACCCGGCTGCCGCTGCCGCGCTCGCCCAGGATGGCGACGTGGCCGGGCATCGGCAGGGTGGCGTCGACGCCGGCCAGCCGCTCGCCGGTGGCGGGATCGTAGGCTCCGACCCCCTGCGCCACCAGGGCGCCCGCCTCCGGCAGGGCCGTCACCGTGCCGGGGCGGACCGGGGCACGGCCCTCCAGGGCCGGAACCGCGACGGCGACGTCGCGGAACGGGCCGGCGAGGGTGCGGTGCAGGCTCGCCATCCGCAGGGTCACGGTGAGGGCCACCACCGCGAGGGCGAAGCCACCGGCGGCGGCCAGCAGCGCCCCGGGCTCCACCGGCTCGGTGGTGCCGTCATGGCCGCGCCACAGCGCCACCGCGACGACGATCGCGGGCAGCAGGATCGCCAGCGCCATGGAGGGCGCACGGGCATAGGCCAGGGCGGATTCCGAGGCCGCGAGGGCGTCGCGCGTGCTGGCGCCCTTGGCCGCGAGACGCCCTCGCTCGAAGGCCGCGGCCCCGTGCGCCCGCACCGCCGGCATGCGGCGGATCAGGTCGGACAGGGCCCGCCCGGCGGCGCCACCGGCCCGGAGGCGCAGGGCGGCCCGATCCTGCATCCGCCGCTGGATCAGCGCCCGGGCGAGGCCGGCGGCCAGGAGCCCGGCGGCGACCGTGGGCACGAGGCGCGGCGCGGCGAGGCCGGCGAGGACGAGGGCGAGGACGGTGCCGCCGACCGCCAGCGCCGGCACCAGGATCGCCAGGCCGAACAGCGTGTCGAGGCGGGCGAGGAGGTCTCCCATGGCCTGGGCCAGGGCGCGGGCCTCGTCGCGGGCGCCGGGCGGCGCGCGCAGGATCGCCTCGGTGACCCGACCCTGCAGGGCCGCCACCGTCCGGGTCTGGGCATGGAAGCAGAGGCGCGCCACGGCCCAGCCGAGCCCGGCCGAGGCGAGGGCCGCCGCCGCGAGGCCGAGGAAGGCCGCGCGCACGAGTTCGCCGTGTGGCAGGATCCAGCCGGCGAAGGCCACGAAGGGCCCCTCGGCATCGGGACGCCAGGGCAGGGCCGCGGCGATCCGCAGGAACGGCCTCGTGGGATCGGTGTCGTGCACCTGCACGCCGACGAGATCCCGCAGGCACAGGAGCGCGAGCAGCGCGAGGGGTCCGCCGAGACCGAGCGCCAGCCCGATCGCCGCGGCATGCTCCCGCCGCGCGGTCCGCCAGGTGAAGGCGATCGGATCGCGGTCCATCGGCACCCTGTCCACGATGCCCCGGAACGGGGCCCGGGGAGCGGCTTAGAGGATCGTCTCCGGCGGCGAAAGCGCGGGGGCGCACCTCGGCGGACCATCGGCCCGCTTCCGCGCGGCAACCGGCGATCCGGTTGCGGCAATCCGGCCACACCCGCCACGCGCGAACCGGCCCTCCCGCCGAAGAGGGCGCGGGAGCCGGATCCGTCACGGACGCGTCTTACGGCCAAGCTAGCGCTGCCTCGCAACACCGCGCCTGCCTGCTTCCGTGCGAGGATTCGTGTCCGGACATCTCAAGACCGCCCTGCTCGCCGCCACCTGCCTCCTGCCTGTCGGCGCAGCGGCGCAGCAGATCCCGACCGCGCCAGGGGTCGGGTTCAACAACAGCACCGCGGTCAGTCCCGGAACGGTCGTCCCGCGCATCCTCGACAGCTACGTCGGCCTGATGACGGCCAATCCCGCCGTCATGACCCAGAACTACCAGACGGTGGTGCGCCTGACGCAGGGCCGGACCGCGGACCAGACCCTCGCGGCGATCCATGACGACCGCACCGGGCAGGCCTACAGCATCCTCAACGGGCTCGGGTCCCTCACCTCGGCCTACCTCACGGGGGCCGGGGCCTCGTTCACCGGCACCCGGCCGGCGAGCCAGGTGCCGACCTCCTATGCCACGACGACGCTCGCGGACTACGCCGCCAACCTCAACACCGGCGCGAACGCGAACGCGGGCGCCACGACCTTCGGCAACGGCACGGCGACGCCCCTGGCGGCCGCCGTCCGCTTCATCGACGACACGGTCCGGGGCAATGCCTCGACGGAGCCGGCAAAGCGCGTCTTCGGACGCTACCAGGGCCCGAATCCGGCCATCGATCCCCTGGCCGCGCGGTTCAACGACTACAGCGCCACCACGAACAAAACGGCGCTGTCCGCCGCCGACACGGCGGCGTTCGCCGTCCCGAGCTACCTCTCCAACTTCCCTGCGCCGGCCGTCTACGGGACGACGGAGCGCTGGGTGAAGGGCTTCACCGTCACCCAGGCGATGATCGACGCCAATGGCGGGCGCCCCCTGACGGCGCCCGATGTCGGGTCCTACAACGCGGCCGGCGTCTTCACCGCGGCGACCTTCGGGGTCGGCGCCTACGTTCCGGGCATCGGGACGGCGCCCCGCCCCTACCGCGTCACCACCGACGTCGTCACGCCGGCGCTGCTGAATCCGCGCAAGAACACCACGAACGCCTACGCGGATGGCGGCTATCCGAGCGGCCACACCAATTCCGGCTACCTGCAGAGCCTGGGCGTCGGCTTCCTCGTCCCGCAGCGGATGCAGGCGCTCCTGACCCGCGCCTCCGAACTCGGCAACAACCGCATCCTGGCCGGCATGCACTCGCCCCTCGACGTGATGGGCGGCCGGATGCAGGCGACGGCGATCGCCGCCACCAACATCTACGCCAGCCTCTACGACGCCGCGGGCAACCGGATCGACTGGACCAATCCGGCCAATGCCGGCGCCTACGCGGTCTATCAGGCCTACCAGCAGACGCAGGCCTACCTCGCCGCGAGTTGCGCGGCCGGAACCGTGGCGGGCTGCCTCGCCGGAACCGCGCCCGACGGGACCGCCGATCCCTTCGGCAGGGCCGCGCAGAACAAGGCGGACTACACCGCCCGGATGACCTACGGCTTCCAGCCGACCGGACCCGGCACGCCGCTCACGGCCGCGGAGGTCCCGATCCAGGCGCAGGTGCTCCTCCTCACCCGCTTCCCCTACCTCAGCGACGCGCAGCGCCGCGAGGTCCTGGCGACGACGGGGCTGCCTGCCGGCTATCCGCTGCTCAGCGGCAACACCTACGACGGCTGGGGCCGCCTGAACCTGGTCTCGGGTGTGGACGGCTACGGCGCGTTCAACGGCGCCGTCACGGTGACGATGGATGCCGCGAAGGGCGGGTACGACGCCAGCGACGCGTGGCGCAACGACATCGGCGGCACGGGGTCCCTGACGAAGGCGGGCAGCGGCACCCTGGGGCTCACCGGCACGAACACCTATTCGGGGGGCACCACCATCGTGGGCGGCACCCTCGTGGCCTCCGCCGCCGGCCTCGGCTCGGGCGCCATCGTCGACAATGCCAGCCTGATCCTGGACCAGGCCAGCGACGGTACGCTGGCCAATCCCATCGCGGGCAGCGGGCTCCTGACCAAGGCCGGCGCGGGCAGCCTCAGCCTGACCGGCACCAGCAGCTTCAGCGGCGCCACGAGTGTGGCGCAGGGCCGTCTCGCCGTGAACGGCAGCCTCGCCGGCTCGATGGTGACGGTCGGTTCCGGCGCCAGCCTCGGCGGCACCGGAACGGTGGGCGGCTTGGCGGCCCAGTCCGGAGCCGTCGTGGCGCCGGGCAACTCCATCGGCACCCTCTCGGTCGCGGGCAATGCCAGCTTCGCCCCGGGCGCGACCTTCCAGGTGGAGACCGACGCCGCCGGCCAGGCCGACCGCCTCGCGGTGGCCGGCACCGCAACCCTCACCGGCGGCACCGTCCAGGTCCAGGCTGCGGCCGGGACCTACGACCCGCGCACCCGCTACACCGTCCTCACCGCGCAGGGCGGCGTACAGGGCCAGTTCGCCGGCGTCAGCGCCAACTTCGCCTTTCTCACCCCCACCCTGCGCTACGCCCCCGGCGCCGTCGACCTGACGCTCACGCGCAACGACATCGCCTTCGCCAGCATCGCCCAGAGCCGCAACCAGGCCAGCGTCGCCGACGCCGTCCAGGCCGCCGGGGCGGGGGCCGCCCTCTACGGGCGCACCGTCGGCTTGACCACGCCCGAGGCGCGCGCCGCCTTCGGGGCGCTCACCGGCGACATCCACGCCAGCGCCGTCGGAGCCCAGTTCGAGACCGCCTTCTTCGTGCGCGAGGCCGTCCTCGACCGCCTGCGCTGGGGTGCCAGCCCGGGCGCGGCCGAGCGCGCCGATGACGGCGCCCTGCCGGTGGCCTACAGCGCCGACCTCCCCGGCCGGGCCGCCCCCGCCGCGCCGGTGCCGGTACGGGTCCTCGACCCACGGGTGTTCGGGCTCTGGGGCCAGGGCTTCGGCAGCTTCGGCCAGGCCCGGAGCGACGGCAACGCCGCGTCCCTGGCGCGCCAGACCTCCGGCTTCGTGCTCGGGGCGGATGCGCGCCTGGAGACGGGCTTTCGCCTGGGCGTGGCGGGCGGCTACACCGCCACCAGCCTCGACAGCGCCGGGCAGCGCGCCTCGGGCACGATCGAGAGCGGTTTCGGGGGCGTCTACGGCGGCTTGGAGCAGGGGCCCGTGAGCCTGCGCCTCGGCGCGGTCTATGCCGACCAGGCGAGCCGCCTGCGCCGGGCCGTGCGCTTCGCCGGGTTCGCCGACAGCGCCGCGGCCCGCTACGGCGGCGCCACCGTGCAGGGCTTCGGCGAGCTCGGCTACCGGATTGTCCTGGGAGGGCAGCAGCCCGGGCCGCTGGCCCTCGGAGCGCTCGCCGCGGCTCCGGTCCAGCCGGCCTATCTCGAGCCCTTCGTGGGCGGAGCCTACGTGTCGATCGGGCGCGACCGCTTCGCCGAGACGGGCGGGCCGGCGGCGCTGACGGGGGCGGCGCAGACCACCGCAGTGGCGACCTCGACGCTGGGCCTGCGCGGGCAGGCGAGCCTGGACTGGGGGGTCGCCGCGCCGGTCTCGCTGCACGGGCTGGTGGGCTACCGCCGGGCCTACGGGGACGTGGTGCCCAAGGCGCTCCTGAGCTTCGGCACGAGCCCGGGCTTCCTGGTGGCCGGCACGCCGATCAGCCGGGACGCGCTGGTGGCCGAGGCCGGGCTCGACCTGCGGGTGGCGCGCGACACCACCCTGGGCCTGGCCTATACCGGCCAGGTCGGCGCACGCGCCCAGGACCACGCCGTCAAGGGCAACTTCACCTATCGGTTCTGAGCCGATCCGACGCCAGCGCGGGAACACGCGCCGCCGGATCCCACGGGTCCGGCGGCGTTCGCGCATCGGGACCCATGCGAGGTTCGAGGCGACACGCGGTTCGGGAGCCGTCCGGGGCTCCCGTGCGCGGAGCGGGGCGCTTCAGGCGGATTAGCGGCTCCCGCGGGCGGGAAAATCCTCTAGAGTGAGTCACCCGGCGCCCTCGGAGGAGTTCGCCGCCCCGCACCGTCCTCCCTCCGTCCCACGCGAAGTCCCCCGAACCTCCATGTGCGAACTGCTCGGCATGAGCGCGAACGTGCCCACGGATATCCGCTTCTCCTTCGCCGCCCTGGCGCGGCGCGGGGGCGAGACCGGCCCGCATGCCGACGGCTGGGGCATCAGCTTCTACGAGGGACGCGGCGCCCGCGCCTTCCACGAGCCGGAGCCGAGCGCGCAGTCGGAGCTCGCCAAGCTCCTGCGCAGGACGCCGATCAAGAGCCGCATCGTCATCGCCCACGTGCGCAAGGCCAATCGGGGGCGGGTGAACCTCGAGAACACCCATCCCTTCAGCCGCGAATTGTGGGGCCGGCGCTGGACCTTCGCGCACAACGGCCAGCTCAAGGGCGTGAAGAAGTGGCCGCTGACGGGGTTCAAGCCGGTGGGCTCCACCGACAGCGAGCATGCCTTCTGCTGGATGCTCGACCAGCTGCAGCAGCGCTGGCCCGACCTGCCGAGCCCGGCGCGCATCGACCGGGCGGTGGCCGACCTCTGCGCCGCGCTGCACGGCCTCGGCGTGTTCAACATGCTTCTGTCGGACAGCCGCACCCTCTACGCCCATTGCGGCAAGCGCCTGTGCTACCTGACCCGCTGCGCCCCCTTCGGCACCGCGACCCTGGTGGACGAGGACTGGCGGGTCGATTTCGCGCAGGAGACCGGCGCGCAGGATGTCGTCACGGTGATCGCGACGAAGGCCCTCACCCGCGACGAGTGCTGGATCGACGTGGAGCGCGGCCACGTGCTCTCCCTGCGCGACGGCGCCGTGCGCATCCTCAAGCCGGCCAAGGCCCGGGGAGGCCCCTCCAAAGCGGCCGCCGCCCCGGCGATCCCGCGCCCGGACCGGGTCCCGTCCTCCTGCGGCTGTTGATGCGGCACGGCACATAACCGCCACGGTTGTCCGGCGGGATGCGTGGCCGGCCCAGATGCGCTACAACGCGCGATATCAGTTGACCACGCGGGTGCTCTCGGACGCCTCGGGCCGACACGAAACCTGACCGCCCCAGATTACGACGAGCCATGACACGCGACGTGACCGACACCGACCTCGACGCCCTGTCGGCCTCCGCCGACGGCCGGCCGAACCTGTCCTCGAACATCCGCAGCCATCTCGGCGAGCACCTGCGCACGATCTACGAGCGCCTGGCGCCGGACGAGCAGCCGACCCGCTTCGCCGAACTCATCGCGCAGCTGGAAGCCGCCCTGAAAGCGCGCGGCGAGGCGATCGAGCCGGAGTTCCGTAACGGCCTGCTCGCCGCCGTGCCGTCCCTGAGGGCCTTCGCCCTGTCGCTGACGAGCAACCCGGCCCGCTCCGACGACCTGGTTCAGGACACCCTGCTGAAGGGCTGGCAGCACCGCGCCCGCTTCCAGCCGGGCACGAACCTGAACGCCTGGCTGTTCACGATCCTGCGCAACATATTCTACTCGGACCACCGCAAGCGCGTGCGCGAGGTCGAGGACCAGGACGGCTCCTACGCCGCCCGCCTCGCCACCGCTCCGCACCAGGGTGACCGCCTCGACGTCGAGGACCTGCAGACGGCCCTGGGCAAGCTCCCGCCGGACCAGCGCGAGGCGCTGGTGCTCGTCGGCGCCGAGGGCGTCTCCTACGAGGAAGCGGCCGCCATCATGGGCTGCAAGGTCGGCACCGTGAAGAGCCGCGTCAGCCGGGCCCGCGGGCGCCTCGCCGAGCTCCTGGGCTACGACGAGGAGGACCTGAGCTCGGACCGGCTGATCCAGTCGGCCATGCCCAAGGACGCCTGATCCCACCCCGGGAGGCCGGATCCCGGATGCCCGTGGCTGCCGGCCCGTGAAGGGTCCGGCCGCGCCCGCGGGCGCGGCGGACGATGCCGTCCGCTCTCTCCGGTCCCGGAAGTTTCGACGCATCCCTTCCGGGAGTTGGACGTTACTGCCCTGAACCCGGCAGCGCTTCACAGCGTCGCGGGATACTCGTTCAGGAGCTTCACGATGAACTTCAAGACCCTTCTCGCCGCCTCCGCGATCGCCCTCAGCCTGCCCATGGCCGCCCAGGCGCAGGGCCTGGTCCGCGGTGCCGAGCGTGGCGCCCAAGAGGGTGCGGATGCGGCTGGCCCGGTCGGCGCGATCGTCGGCGGCGCCGTCGGTGCAGCCACCGGCACGGTCGGTGGCATCCTCGGCGTCGATGACCGTCCCCGCTTCCGTCAGTACGTCACCCGCGAGCGTCGCTCGTCCTACGACTACAACGGCGACGTCCGCGTGGGCGCCGTGCTGCCGAGCTCCGGCGTGAGCTATTACGATGTCCCCGCCGAGTACAACGCCCGCGGCGCCCGCTACACCATCGTCAACGAGCGCCCGGTGCTGGTCGACCGCAGCCACCGCATCGTCGAAGTGATCGACTAAGACGCCCCACCGCGCCCCAGGCGCGGTGATGGATCGAGGCCTCCGGCGATGCTCTCGCCGGAGGCCTTTTTCTGTCCGGAACTGTTCATCCCCTCGATCCCCGGGGAGCCTTCGGGTAGTGAACGGTGCAACACTTGACGATCTCGGCCGTTACTCTTCCCGGCACGCATTGCGTGGGTACGAATTTGTCGATGGACGCGAGGGATACCCAGACAATGGCAGACGATCTCCCGCTCGACCCCGCCCTCCCCGAGCCGGTCCGCGATCACCTGGGCCAGCAGCTGCGGACGGTGTTCACCACCGGCGAGACGGTCCCAGACTATCTCGGCGATCCGGCTGCGCCGGAGGCTTTCGCCCCCCAGCTGAAGCGGCTCGAGGTGCGGCTGAAGACCCACGAGGAGGGTACGGTGGCGGTGGAGCAGGCCCTGGAGGGCCTGCTGGGCGACCTCGGGGCAGCCCCGAAGCCCGACGGAGTCCGCTAGGGTCTGTCAGGCTCATCGTGAGTCAGACAGACCTTACGTTCCTGTCTCGACGTTTGTCGTTTGGGGATAACCGAGTCCTGCTTATCCCGGACAACCGCTAGACCGTCGGCTTCGTCGCTAGGATATCGCGGATCTCGGAAAGCAGCTTCACGTCGGCGGGCACCTCGGCCACGGCCTCGGGCTTGGCTTCCTCCTTGCTCACGAGGCGGTTCATCGCCCGGATCACGAGGAACAGCACGAAGGCCACGATGATGAAGTTCAGCGCCACGGTGATGAACTGGCCGTAGCCGATCACGGCGCCCTGCTTCTTCGCGTCGGCATAGGCCGCGCCCTTCTGCACGCTTGACGACAGCGCGATGTAGTAGTTCGAGAAGTCCAGCCCGCCGGTGATCGCCCCGATCATCGGCATGAACAGGTCTTGCACCGCCGAAGTCACGATGGCTCCGAAGGCGGCACCGATGATCACGCCGACGGCGAGGTCGACGACGTTGCCGCGCAACGCGAACTTCTTGAACTCCTCGAGCATCGACCCGCCCCCGCATGCGTCGTGCCCGAACGAAACGCTCGAGCCGCGATCAGCTTAGACGAAGACAACCAGCGAGCGACAGCGCCGCGCGTCAGATGTCCACGGCCCGATCGTGGGCGGGCTGCGCCGGTTCGGGGAGATCGTCGGCCGCGCCGATCCCGGCGGAGCCCTGCCCCTCCGCCCTGGCCCGGCGGCGATACTGCGCCGCCCCGATCGGCAGGGTGATGAGGTAGCCGAGCGCCAGCGCCACCATCGCCTCGAACGGAAAGCTGATGAACAGGCCGAAGGCCGCCACCACCACGAGGAAGATCGGCAGGACCCAGTCCCGGGGCACGCGCTTGCCCATGGTCTTGCCCGAGAAGGTCGGCACGGTGGAGACCACCAGCAGGGCGATGCAGAGCATGTAGCCGAGCACCACGGGGGCCGCCCAATGCTCCATCGGCAGCCCGAGGAAGTTGAGGTAGAGGGGCAGCATGGCCGTCAGGGCGCCCGCGGGCGCCGGCATGCCGACGAAGAAGTCCTTCTTCCAGGCCGGGCGGTTGGGATCGTCCAGCATCGCGTTGAAGCGGGCCAGCCGCAGGGCCATGGCGATGGCGAAGATCAGCGCGACGATCCAGCCGACCGAGCGCAACTCCTTCAAGGCGAACCCGTACAGGATCAACGCCGGCGCACAGCCAAAATTGACGAAGTCCGCCAGGGAGTCGAGCTCCGCCCCGAAGCGCGAGGTTCCCTTGAGCATTCGGGCCACGCGTCCGTCGATGCCGTCGAGGAAGGCGGCGGCCACGATGGAGATCACCGCGGGCTCGAACTTGCCCTCGAAGGCCAGTCGGATCGCCGTCAGCCCGAGGCAGAGCGCCATCAGGGTGATCATGTTCGGCGCGATCATCCGGAACGGCACCGGCTTGAAGCGGCGCGGCCGGGGCTCGTTGGCGTCGGGGGCGAAGGGGGGGAACAGGTCGTCCATGGGAACCCCTCAGATGCGCCGGAACGTGCGCTCGGGCCCGCCGCCGAGATCGGCGAGCACGGTCTCGCCCGCCACCGCCTTCTGGCCGAGGCCGACGAGCACGCGGGTGCCGATCGGAAGGTAGACGTCGACCCGCGAGCCGAAGCGGATCAGGCCGAAGCGCTCGCCGACGTTCAGGGTGTCGTTGGCGTGGACCCAGCCGACGATGCGGCGCGCCACCAGCCCGGCGATCTGCACCACGCCGATGCGCAGGGGCTGCCCCCTGTGGGTCGTCTCCATGACGAGGCCGTTGCGCTCGTTGTCGTCGCTGGCCTTGTCGAGCTCGGCGTTGAGGAACAGGCCCGGCGTGTAGTGGATCTGCCCGATCCGGCCCGTCACCGGCACGCGGTTCACGTGGCAGTCGAACACGTTCATGAAGACCGAGATGCGCAGCATCGGCTCCTGTGGCAGGTCGAGCTCCGGCGGGGGCAGCACCGTCGAGATGAGGTTCACCCGTCCGTCCGCCGGCGAGACCACGAGGCCGTCGCCCACGGGAGTGATGCGCTCGGGGTCGCGGAAGAAGTAGCAGACCCACAGGGTCAGGATCAGGAAGACCCAGCCGAGGAACTGCGCGAAGTAAGCGCCGATCACCGTCAGCACGATGCCGATGACGATGAAGGGATAGCCCTCCTTGTGAATCGGCACGAGCGTCCGGCGAATCGTCTCGAGGAGATCGGTCATGGGTGTTTCGGACTGCTTTCGTCTGGTGGGCGCCCCCGGAAGGCTCCCTGGGCAGGGGCCCCCTCATAAGGCACGGAGCGGCGTCCGTCATACGGTTTCGGATCAGGGACGCGCGAGGCCTCCCATCGCGGTTTCGGATCGGGGACGCGCGAGGCCCCTCCGAGGGACCGGGGATGGAAGTCAGCCATCGGCCTGGACGAGGGGCGGCAGGCGGGCCAGCCGCAGGGCGATCGCCAGCGCGAGGCCATAGAGAGTCGCGAAGAACGTCACCACGCCGATCCAGCCCGAATGGGCGAAGAACCAGCCGCCGGCGGTGCCGAGCACCGAGGAGCCGAGATAGTACAGGCACAGGTAGATCGACGAGGCCTGGGCCCGGTCGCGCAAGGCCCGGCGCCCGACCCAGCTGCTGGCCACGGAATGCGCGCCGAAGAAGCCTACGGTGACGAGGACGATGCCGAGGATGATCAGCCCGAGATGCGCGGACAGCGTCAGGGTCACGCCCGCGAGGCCCAGGAGGATGGCGAGCCACAGCACCTTGCGCCGCCCGAGCCGGCTCGCAATCTCGCCCGTCAGCGCCGAGGAGACGGTCCCGAACAGGTAGACGACGAAGATCGCTCCGATGGCGCTCTGGCTGAGGGAGAAGGGCGGATCGAGCAGGCGAAAGCCGATGTAGTTGTAGATGCAGACGAAGCCGCCCATCAGCAGGAACGCCTCCGCGAACAGCCAGGGCAGACCGGGATCGCGGAAGTGCTGACCGAAGGTGCCCGGCACCTCGCGCCAGCGCATCCGGTTCGCCCGGAAGCGGCGCGAATCCGGCAGCAGGTAGACGAAGGCGATGGCGGCGAGGAGCGCCAGCACGCCGATGGTGCCGAGGCCCCAGCGCCAGGAGGCATGGTCGGCGATGATGCCGGCGAGCAGGCGGCCGACCATGCCGCCCGCCGCGTTCCCGCCGATCAGCAGGCCCATCGAGAGGCCGATGGCGCGCCCGTGCATCTCCTCGCCGAGATAGGCCATCGCCACGGCCGGCAGGCCGGAGGCGGCGAGCCCCGTGAGCGCGCGCAGGGCGAGGAAGCCGTGCCAGCTCGGCACCAGCACCGCGACGATGGTGAGAAGTGCCGAGGCGAACAGCGAGGCCACCATGATCGGCTTGCGGCCCCAGACCTCCGAGAGGGGACTGACCACGAGGAGCGCGATCGCCAGCATGGCGCAGGGCAGCGACAGGGCGAGACTGCTCTCGGCCGGAGAGACCGCGAAGTCGTCGGCGAAGACGGGCAGCAGCGGCTGCACGCCGTAGAGCACCGCGAAGGTTGAGAACCCGGCGGCCCCCAGCGCGATGGCGGTGCGGCGGAAGGCCGGGGTTCCGGCCTCGATCAACCGCTCGCTCGCCTCGTCCATGGATGCTCCTGCGGAGTCGGCCCGGAGGCCGTGACACGCCGCAGCGGATGATCTCGCCCGGCCACCGGCCCGCGCGAACGGGGCCGGACGGCAGCGGACCCCCAGGGGCCTGCGCTGCCGAGCCGGGTATATAGGCCGGGCCGACGGCGGGGAAACCGCATCGGCGCGCGCCGTGACGGGAAATGCCGAACGGGCCGCTCAGGCTGCCCGCACGGTGGCGAGGAAGCGGGCGACCTCGGCGCCGAGATGTTCGGACTGGCGCGAGAGTTCGCTCGCGGAGGACAGCACCTGGGCGGCCGCGGCGCCGGTCTCCTCGGCGGTGCCCGCCACCCCCGCGATGTTGGCGGTCACCCGCTCGGTGCCGACCGCCGCCTGCGAGACGTTGCGCACGATCTCCTGGGTCGCGGCGCCCTGCTCCTCCACCGCGGCCGCGATGGTGGTCGACACCCCGCTGATCTCCCGGATGCGGTGGGTGATGCTGTCGATGGCGGTGACCGCCTGTCCGGTCGAGCCCTGGATCTGACCGATCTGGGTCCCGATCTCCTCCGTGGCCCGGGCGGTCTGGTTGGCGAGTTCCTTGACCTCGGCCGCCACGACTGCGAAGCCGCGGCCCGCCTCGCCGGCGCGCGCCGCCTCGATCGTCGCGTTGAGGGCCAGGAGGTTCGTCTGCCCCGCGATCATGGAGATCATGGCGACGACATCGCCGATCTTGGTCGCCGCGGTGCTGAGATCCTGGACCAGGGTCACCGTGCGCTCCGCCTCGACCACGGCGCGCTGGGCGAGCTGGGCCGAGCCGTCCACCTGACGCCCGATCTCCTGCACGGAGGAGCCGAGTTCCTCGGCCGCCGCCGCCACGGTACTGACGTTCGAGGCCGCCTCTTCCGCCGCCGCCGCCACGGTGGTGGATTGGCTGGCGGTCTCGGCGGCCGTCCCCGACATGCTCTGGGCCGTCGTGTGAAGCTCCGTCGCCGCCGACGTCACCATGGTGATGATGTCGCTTACGGCGGTCTCGAAGCCGTCCGCCATCCGGTGCATCCCCTGCCGACGCAGGTCCTCCGCGGCGAGCTCGCGCGTCCGCTGCTGCTCGCGCAGGTGCGCGGTCTCCCGCAGATTGTCGCGGAAGACCGACAGGGCCGACGCCATCGCGCCGAGTTCGTTGCGGCGGGCCGCGAACGGGATCTCCACCGCCAGGTCTCCGGCCGCGACGGCCTGCATCGCGCCGGTGATCCGGGTGATCGGGCGCGTCACGCCGGAGAGGACGAACAGCGCGCCACCCAGGCCGATCAGGACGGAGATGAGGCTGACCGCGACCGTGAGCCGGAGGGCCTCGTCGTAGCTGGCCTGCGCGGCGACGTCCGCAGCGACAGCCCCGCGATTGTTCAGCGCGACGTCGTCATCGATGACCTTCATCAGGCCCTGGTAATCGGACCGGACGGCCTCGTAGCCTGCGACCAGCGCGGCCTGATCCCCGGTCGTGAACCGGTTCCGGAAGTCGGCGCGCAGCCCGTTGTAAGCCGAAAAGCGCCTGAGGATATCGTCGGCGAGCACCCGTTCCTCAGGAGACGTGACGAAGGGTTGATAGGATTGGAGCGCGGTTTCGACCGCCTTCGAACGTTGTGCGTTCAGGATGTCGAGCGCTGCGAGCGGTTCCCTGCCGAGGGCGAAGCGCGCATTGAGCAGTTGCAAGTTCGTCATTGCAAATCTGATTTCTCCCAAGCTCCTTACGCTTGGAAGCCAAGATCCTGAAATATCCGTCGTAGCAGATCGGATGCTTCGCAGACCGCTGACCGCAATGACACCTTGTAGACAGAGAGCCGCAACGATCGAACCAATTATCGCGATCAATATCCACTTGAGCTTGATGTTCATTGCCTAGTCGGCGCGCTAGAGATACTGTCATATCCGCGGCGGGCAGAGCACAACAGGCCTTGAGAGACAGCCTATATTGATAGACTTACCGATTAAAAAAGCGATAAACGCCGCCCTGAAGAGAATCGTGGTCCGGTGCGAGGTGCGGGGTGATGGGCCGAAGACGGGTGTGATCCCGCGCCAACCGTCTCCGCACCTGTGCGGGGGCAGGAGCGCACCGGTGTTACGTTGCGTCACCGGCCGGGAGCCGTGCGTCCGACGAACCGGGATCCGGTTCGTCGGACGGCGCTGTCAGCGCGGGGGGGCTTCGGCCTGCTGCTGGATCAGCGGGGTGATGCGCCGGACGGTGACCCGGCGGTTCTCGCGCGAAGCGTTCTGGGTATTTACCTTCAGGTTCTGCTCTCCGTAGCCCTGGGTGGTCAGGTTCTCGGGGGGCACCTGGAAGTTCTGGGTCAGGACGGTGGCCACCGACTGCGCCCGGCGGTCGGAGAGCGAAAGGTTGTCGATGTCGGCGCCCACGGCGTCGGTGTAGCCCTCGATCAGGAACACCTCCTGCGGATTGGCCTTGATCGCCCGGTTCATGGCCGCCGCGATGGTCGAGAGGCGCGCGGCCTGATCCGGCGTCACCGTGAACGACCCGGTGTCGAAGTTGATCGTGTCGATGTCCACGCTCCGCATGCGCGCCCGCAGCTGCGGGCTGTAGCGCACCTGGTCGAGGGTGTAGCGCCGGTCCACCGCCACCACCGGCGGGGCCGACAGGGCCTCGTAGACGGTGCGCTCGTCGGCGCCGTCGTAGTCGACGACGTAGCGATCCCGCGGGATGCGGATATCCGGCGGCGGCAACTCGACGACGTCCTCGTAGATCGGCCGCGCGACGCCGCCACCGAAGCTGTTGTCGATGATGACGACCTCGCGCCCGTCGCGGAAGCGACGGGACCGGCGCACGAGGCGGCCGTCGTCGTCCACGATGGTGACGATCTGCTCGCCACCGGGCCGGTCGAGATACGTGATGGTATCGCCGCCGCGGCGCTCGCTGCGATAGGCGCGCCGGTCGAGATCGCGGAAGCGCTCGTTCTCGTCGTGGCGGATGAAGTAGGTGTCGCGGTCGCGCACGATGATGCGGCCGGGCTCGCGGATATAGGTCCGGCCCCCTTCCGAGAACTCGCGGCGGTCGCGGCGCACCTGATCGTAATCGCGCACATCGTCGTCGTCCCGGAAGCCGCCCGGCACGTAGCCCGGCCGCCCCGGCGCGTTGAAGCCACTGCGCGCGTCGCGGCGCTCAAAGGCGTCCCGCCGCTCGCGATCCTCGCGACGATCATCGATGCTCCGATCGTCGCGGCGGGCGTCGCCGGGCCGGAGATCGGGTCGGCCCGCATCGTCGCGGCCGAGGCCGGGCCGGTCGGGGCCGTTCCGATCGAGTCCGTTCCGATCGGGTCCATCGCGCCGCAGGTCCCGGGTCCCGGAATCCCGGGCAGCCGGATCTCGCGGATCCCGGCCGCCTGGGACCGGCCCATCCCGATCCGGCCGGGCATCGACCGGGTTGGGACCCACGCCCGGACGTCCGTCGGAACGCTGCGTGTCCGGATTCGGGGCGCCGGGGGGGACGAACGGACGTCCCGGGACGCCGGGACGGGCATTGGGTGCCGCGGCACCGGGCTGGCCGGGCTGCGGAGCCGGCGGGGCCGGCTGGCCCGGGGCACGCGGCTCGCCGGGGGCATTGGGACGGCTTGGCTGGGCTGCGCCCGGCACATTCGGGGTGGCGGGGTTGCGGATCTCGGGCGCGTTCGGCGTCGGGGCTTGCGCCGGAGCGGGGGCTTGCGCCGGAGCGGGAGCTTGTGCCGGAGCCGGCGCCTGGCGTGGCTGCGCGGGCGCCGGACGGTTCGGCTCGGGCGCGGCGGGGCGCTCGGGCGTGTTCGGCCGGTCGGGGGCACGCTCGCGTGCGACCGGCGGAGGCGACGGACGCTCCCCGGGCGCGCGGCGCTGCGGCGCTTGATCTCGGTCCGCACCAGGGCCGCGCTCTTCGCGGGCGGGGCGCTCATCGCGGGTGGGACGCTCTTGGCGCTGCTCCGGGCGAGCGGCGGGACGCTCAGCCGGCGCGGCCGGCGCACGTTCCTGGCGCTCCTGACGCGGCTCCTGACGGGGTTCCGGCCTCTCCTGGCGCGGCTCGGGGCGGGGTGCCGGTCGTTCCTGGCGCGGCTCTGGGCGCTCCTGACGCGGCTCCGGCCGCTCCTGACGCGGCTCGGGGCGGGCTGCCGGTCGTTCCTGGCGCGGCTCGGGACGCTCCTGACGGGGCTCCGGCCGCTCCTGACGCGGCTCGGGGCGGGGTGCCGGTCGTTCCTGGCGGGGCTCGGGGCGTTCCTGACGCGGCTCGGGACGCTCGCGTCCGCCGCCGGGCGGCCCGCCCCGCGGACCTTCGGCCCCTCCACCCCGGGGTCCCTCGCCGGGCCCGGCTTGGGCCAGCAGGATGGTGCCGCCCGACGCGGAATCCTGCCGGGCCAGGCTCGGGCCGGAGAGGATTAGGACAGGCAGGACCGTGCCGGTCAGGAGGAGGTGGCGGATGCTCCGCATCGAAGGTCACTCACGTCGTTGATGAGGCCTTCGGAACAGAATGCGAGCGGGATGGTTCCCGTTTCCGGCCGCGCGACGCCGGCCGTCCTCTCAGGGATTCCCCAGCCGCGCAGCGGTCGAGAACAGGTTCGGAGCGATGATGCGCACCGGCTGGCGCTCTTCGCCCGCTCCCGGCGCTGCGGCGGCGGCCGGCTCCGGCTGCGCAGGCGCATCGGAGGCGACGGCGGCATGGCGCGTGGCGGCGTCGGCGGCGAGGCCCGCGGCCGTCTTGTCGGCCCGGCCCACCAGGGTCAGGCGGACCTTCGGCGGGCGCGACAGGGCCTCGGCCTGCATCGGCGTGACGAAGATGTCGCCCTTGTGCCGCACCAGCATGCTCTCGGCCTTGACCAGGGACTGGGCCCAGCTCTGCCCCTCGCGCTTGCACGAGCAGTTCGGCGTGAAGGACGTGCGGAACTTGAAGGCGTTCGGCAGGGCCGTGTAGGCGCGGCTTCCCTTCACGGTAGCGGCCTGTTTCAGGGCTTCGTCGCCGTGCGGCATCGAATAGGCCGCCGCTTCCGCGCCGGGACAGAGGGCCTGGCAGAGCTCGTCGGCACCTTCGCGGCCATCGGGCAGGTTGGTCATCGGGAAGTAGGCGCCGTCGCAGCTGCGCACGCAGATCACCTGCGCGCCGCCGCGCGCCCGCGCCTCGCCCGGAATCCCGTCCGCCTTGATCAAGCTACGGCTCGCCGGATCCGTGCAGGCCGCGGCGATCGCCTCGGTGAGCTGCAGCCGGCGCGCGGCCGTCACCTCACCGTTCTCGGCACCGTAGCCGGCGTTGAGCGCGCGGATGCGCTGCTCCACCGCGCCACATTGCGGGGGGCGCGAATCGAAGAAGAGGAACCGCCCCCCCTCGCAGTTCAGGGTTCGATAATAGGCATTGAGGCGGCCGATCTCGTTCTGCAGAGCCCGCGCGGTGCTGGCCCCGTCGCTGAGGCCGGCGAGTTCGGAGCGATAGCGCAGGCAGGCGGAGGTCTGCGCCTCGGCGATACCCGTCAGGGTGGTGACGGCGAGGACGCCGGCGAGCCCTCGGACGAGCGTGCGGATCTGGGAGGGGATCAGCGGCATGGCCTGATTGCAATGGATGGCGGGACGCCGCCGCGCGAGGTCCCCCGAAGGGAACGTCAACGAAGCGGAGGCGAACGGGCTCAACACAAGTTTATTAGCGCCCCTCGCACGACCGCGACACCCTTCCCACATCCGGCCGGAACAAACTGAGGGGAATGATACGATGATGTGGCTTCGGGGTCTCACAGGCTGTGCGCTGGCGCTGGGGCTCGGCCTTGCCGCACAACCGGCGCGGGCGGACGATGCGGACCGCATCTTCGACAAGTCGACCGTGTGGCGGCCGCTGACCCCCAACGACAAGCTCGTGGTCTACGGGATCGACGACCCGTCGGTGGCAGGGGTCGCCTGCTGGTACACGCAGCCGGAGAAGGGCGGCATCAAGGGCACCCTCGGCCTCGCGGAGGATGTCTCCGACATCTCCCTCGCCTGCCGCCAGGTCGGCCCGGTGCAGTTCAAGGGGAAATTCAAGCAGGGCGAAGTGGTCTTCAGCGAGCGCCGGTCGCTGATCTTCAAGTCGATGCAGATCGTGCGCGGCTGCGATACCAAGCGCAACACGCTGATCTACATGGTCTATTCGGACAAGGTGATCCAGGGTTCGCCCAAGAACTCCACCTCGGCCGTGCCGCTGATGCCCTGGGGCACCGAAGCGCCGCCGCGCTGCGACGCGTTCATGGAGAAGTAGGCCGGAAGACCGGGTCGTCGTGCGACGGGGCGGCCCGGCCTGCGGATCAGTCCTGGCAGGTGATTCGGATCGGGCGCTCGGCGGGCTTCGCCACCGGGGCCGGCGGGATCGCGCCGGTATATTCGTCCTGCGCGGCGACGCCGAAGGAGCCGGCGGAGGCGAAGCCCTGCGCCTCGCACCAGGCATTGGCCACAACCTGGCCGCAGGCGCTCTCGCCGTTGGTGAGGCAGTCGCCGACGCCGTACCCCTCGCTCGACGGGATCAGGAACGTCTTCTCGACGGTGCTGGGGGCCTTGGCCGGGCTCTCGCCGTCGGAGGCCAGGACGCCGTGGGCGGTGAGGGCGAGGGCGAGAAGAGCGCCGATACTGGCGGCCGCGCGGCGCATGGGCAGAACCTTGCTGATGTCGGAAGCGTATGGGGCGAAAATTTCACGGCACCGGGTTAACAAACCCTTTCGCCGCGTCGTGCTTTTCGAGGCAGCCGTTTCCGAGGCGTGCCGGTCTGGCGGCGTTCTCGAATTGCTCATGGTTTTGAGGTAGCGCAGGACGGGCGGCCCGGCCGTCGCCTTCGCGCAACAGGGCCCCGGGCGGAACGCGGCGACGGTGTGGCGGGCGGTTGGGTGCGCTGCGGCAAAAGCCGCGCGAAACCAATGCGCTGCGGTGTTTCAGGGACGGACGGGTCCGGATGGGGGCCCGGGACGTAAGGAAAGTTTCATGGCCTCGATGTTGCGGCTCTACAACACGCTGACCCGCGAGAAGGCCGCCTTCACGCCGATCGATCCGACGAACGTGCGGATGTATGCCTGCGGCCCCACCGTCTACGACGCGGCCCATATCGGTAACGCCCGGCCGATCATCGTCTTCGACCTGCTGTTCCGCCTGCTGCGCCAGCTCTACGGCGCGCCCCACGTCACCTATGCCCGCAACGTCACGGACGTGGACGACAAGATCAACGCCCGGGCCGCCGAGCGCGGCATCAGCATCCGCGAACTCACCGACGGCACCCTGAAAGCCTTCCACGCCGACATTCGCGAACTCGGCGTGCTGATGCCCGAAGACGTCAATGTGCCGGGCGAGCGCCCGCGCTTCGTCGAACCGCGGGCCACCGACCACATCGCCGAGATGCACATCATCATCGCCGGCCTGGTGACGCGCGGCCACGCCTACGTGGCGGACGGCCACGTGCTGTTCGACGTGCCGTCGATGCCCGATTACGGCGCCCTCTCGAAGCGCCCCCTCGACGAGATGGAGGCCGGAGCTCGCGTCGAGGTCGCGCCCTACAAGCGCTCGCCCCTCGACTTCGTGCTGTGGAAACCCTCGAAGGCCGGCGAGCCGTCCTGGCCCTCCCCCTGCGGAATCGCGGAACCGGGCCGGCCGGGCTGGCACATCGAGTGCTCGGCGATGTCGTGGAAGCATCTCGGCGAGCGCTTCGACATCCATGCCGGCGGCATCGACCTCATCTTCCCCCACCACGAGAACGAGGTCGCGCAGTCACGCTGCTGCTTCGGCACCGACGTGATGGCCGACGTCTGGCTCCACAACGGCTTCCTCCAGGTGGAGGGGGAGAAGATGTCGAAGTCGCTCGGCAACTTCATCACCATCCGGGACGTGCTGAAGGATTGGCCCGGCGAGGTCGCACGCCTCGCCATGCTGAAGACCCATTACCGCCAGCCGATCGACTGGACCCTGCGTGGCCTCGAGGAGGCGGCCCGGATGCTCGACCGCTGGTACGGGGTCGTTGGCGACGTGGCCGCGGCCGAGGCGATCCCGGAGGGCGTGCGCGAGCCGCTCCTCGACGACCTCAACACCGCCGCGGCGCTCGCCGAGCTGCACCGCCTCGACGAGCCGGCAGCGCTGAAGGCCGGTGCGAACCTCCTCGGCCTGCTCACCCAGACGAAGTCGGCGCGCGACCAGGGTACCATCCGGGCGGCCGGCGTCGACGTCGCCCGGGTGGAGGCGCTGATCGCGGACCGGCGCGCGGCCCGGACCGCCAAGGACTGGGCCGCCTCGGACCGGATCCGCGACGAGTTGCTGGCGATGGGCGTCGCCCTGAAGGACGGCAAGGACGGGACGACCTGGAGCGTGGCGACCTGAAACGGGCGGCCGCCACCGGTCGGGCTCCGCGTCAGAACCGCTCCGCCACCAGGGCCTCGGCGGCGGGCGCCGGCGCGACCGATCCGGCCGCGTCGCGCAGGAGGCCGACCACGTCGGCCGCCTCGCTGGCCACGAGGTAGCTCAGGTCGAGCCCTTCGCGGATGAAGCCCTGGCCCCGCATGTGGTCGAGGAGCGTCAGGAGGGGCGTCCAGAAATCCGCTACCGAGAGCAGCAGGATCGGCTTGTTGTGCTGGCCGAGCTGCGCCCAGGTGAGCTGTTCCACCAACTCCTCCAGGGTGCCGATGCCGCCGGGCAGGGCCACGAAGGCGTCGGAGCGCTCGAACATCAGCCGCTTGCGGGTGTGCATGTCCTCCACGACGATAGTCTCCTGGATCTCGTCGAGCATGCGCTCGCGCGATTTCAGGAAGTCGGGGATGATGCCGGTGACGTGGCCGCCGTTCTCGAGGACCGCCCGGGCGACGGTGCCCATCAGGCCGACATTGCCGCCGCCATAGACGAGGCCGATCCCGGCCTCCGCCAGGGCCTTGCCGAGGGTCACGGCCGCGGCCGTGAAGGCCGGATCGCCGCCGAAGCCCGAGCCGCAATAGACGCAGACCGTCCTTACCGGAGCCATGCCGGACCTCCCTGATGCGCCGCGGACAGGACCCGTACGCCGCGGTCCACGCGCCAAACTGCTGATTTTACGGAGGATCCGGCCGCGATCCGGCGGGTGTGATTTGGTGATCCGGTCATGTTCGCTAATATGTCGCCATCAATCGCCGGTTTGTCGACGGGCCCGATCCCGCGGCGATGGAATTTCGGCCGCCGTGCCGGTGGACGAAGGAGTGGCGTGTCATGAGGGCGGAGTTGCGACGGAGCATCTTCCTCGCCTGCGTGGGGCTTCTGGCGGGCTTTGCCCTCGTGGTCACCCTCTACGGCGCAGGCACCCTGTTCAAGCGCGGCCTCGGGTCCCCGGCGGGCTCCGGTGCCACCGAGGAGAGCGGTGCTCCCGCCGGCAAGCCCCCCGTCCGGACGGACGGTGCGGCCGAGCCGAATCCGCCGGTTCGGCGGGATGCGAGCCCCGGGGAGGGGGCGGCGCCGACGGGAAAGCCCCTGGCGGCCCTGGAGCCGGGCCAACCGCCGGGGCAGGCCTCCGGCACCCCGCCGGTCAGCGAGGCGCCAACCTTCGACATCATCCGGATCGAGCCGAATGGCGAAGCGGTGATCGCCGGGCGGGCCGCGCCCAACACCACCGTCGAGCTTCTGCGCGACAACGAGCCGATTGCCCGTGCGCTCGTCGATCCCTCCGGCCAGTTCGCCATCGTGCCTCCGGCCCTGCCCACCGGCAACAGTGAGATCACCCTGCGGGTGCTCGGCGCCGACGGTCAGGCCCGGATCTCGCGCGACAGCGTGGCGGTCGTGGTCTCGCCCCATCGCAATGCCAAGCCCCTCATCGCCCTGACCTCCCCCGGCAAGCCCACCATCGTGCTGTCGCAGCCGGATCCGACTCCGACGCCGCCCGGGACCACCCTTGCCGATGCGGGCAGGAGCGGGGCGGGAAAACCCGCCTCAGGCAACATCGAACCCGGCAAGACGGAAGCCGGCGAGTCGGACGCTGGCAAGACGAACGCCGGCAAGACGGACCCCAGCAAGACCGATCCAGACAAGGTTGACCCGAGCAAAGGTGTCTCGGGCGGAAAGCTCCCGGCCGAGGCCGGCCGGACCGGCAAGGCCGATGGCGGCCTCGCAACGACCATGCCCGACGGCCGCGCTCCCCATAATCCGGTCCCGACGGCGGAGGCCGGCCCCGCCAAGGCCGACGCGGACCGCACCGGGCCGGTGAAGATCGTCAGCGTCGAGGCGGAAGAGGGTGGACGGCTCTACGTCACGAGTCAGGCCCCGCCCGGGGCCACCGTGCGGCTCTATCTGAACGACGCCCTGGTGGCACCCGGCAGTGCCGGCGCGGACGGGCGCGTGGCCTTCACCATCGGGCGCGGCGTCCGGCCGGGTGACTACAAGGTCCGGGTGGATCAGGTCGATCCCGTCTCCGGCAAGGTGAAGACCCGCTCCGAGGTCGCCTTCAACGTGCCCGCGGCCGTGACCAAGCCGGCGGCACCGGGGACGGGCCGGTCGTCCGAGGGCGCGGCCCCCGTCGCACAGCAAGGCAATCCACCGCCGGCGGCCTCGGTGCCGGGCCCGGTCGCACGCCTGGGAACGCCGGAGAACCCGGCCACGCTGCCCCCGGCGGCCGCGCCCCGGGCAGCGGCCCCCAAGGCGCCAGCCGCGCTCCCCGCCGCGAATTCCGAGGGCGGACTGCCACAGGCACCGACGCCGGCCCCCACCCTCACGCCGGGGCAGCAAGCACGGACGTCGCAAGGACTTCCGTCGCAAGACCTTCCGTCGCAAACCCTTTCCTCGCGAGAATCTCCCTCGCGACCGCCTTCGTCGCAGCAGCCGACGCCGCCGGCCCTACCGCGCCCCGCTTCGATCACGCCGCTCGCCCCCGTCCAGGCCGAGGCGCCCGGGCCACGAAGTCCTGTTCCGGAGACGGCCCAGACACCCGCCCGGATGCAGGCCCCGGCTCTGGCGGAGCGGAGCCCCACGGTCTTCGTCCCGGAGATCGGGACCGCGACGATCATCCGGGGCGACAGCCTGTGGCAGATCAGTCGGCGCATCTACGGCAAGGGCACGCGCTACACGGTGATCTTCGACGCCAACCAGCCGCAGATCCGCAATCCCGACCTGATCTATCCGGGCCAGATCTTCGTCCTGCCCACAGACGGGACCGCGGCGGTGCCGCAGCCCGACAAGCGGGGCTGACGGCGCGGCCCCTACGCGGCGGGAACCGGCTCCGGCACGAGGGCCGGTCGCTCCTTGGGCAACGGCAGCGCCGCCTCACTGCGCTGGAGGATCTCCAGGGCGGCATCGGCTTCGCGCTGACGGCTCCACAGGGAGGCATAGACGCCGTTTCGCTCCAGCAGGGTGGCGTGGTCGCCGCGCTCGACGATGACGCCCTTGTCGAGGACGATGATCTCATCCGCATTGACCACCGTGGAGAGGCGGTGAGCGATGACCAGGGTGGTGCGGCCCTGGCTCACGGTGTCGAGGGCGTCCTGGATCTCGCGCTCGGTGAAGGAATCGAGGGCCGAGGTCGCCTCGTCGAGGACGAGGATCGGCGGTCCCTTCAGGATGGTCCGGGCGATGGCGACGCGCTGCTTCTCGCCGCCCGAGAGTTTCAGGCCACGCTCGCCCACGGGGGTGTCGTAGCCCTCCGGCAGGGCGGAGATGAAGCGGTCGATCTGCGCCAGGGCGGCGGCGGCGCGCACCTCGGCCGGGGTGGCGTTCCAGCGGCCGTAGCGGATGTTGTAGCCGATGGTGTCGTTGAACAGCACCGTATCCTGCGGAACCATGCCGATGGCCGCCCGCAGACTGGCCTGCCGGACCCGCGAAATGTCCTGGCCGTCGATGAGGATACGGCCGCCCTGCGGCTCGTAGAACCGGAAGAGGAGGCGTGACAGGGTCGACTTGCCCGCCCCCGAGGGGCCCACGATGGCGACCGTCCTGCCCGCCGGGACCTCGAAGCTGACGCCCTTGAGGATGGGCCGGGCCGGATCGTAGGCGAAGCGCACGTCCTCGAAGCGCACCACGCCGTCCGAGACGGCGAGGGGCAGCGCATCCGGCCGGTCGGCGATCTCGGGGTTGCGGTGCAGGATCTGGAACATGTCGTCGATGTCGATCAGCGCCTGTTTGATCTCGCGGTAGATCATGCCCATGAAGTTGAGCGGCATGGAGAGTTGCACCAGCATCGTGTTGACCAGCACGAAGCCCCCGAGGGTGGTGCGCCCGGCCATGATGTCGCGCGCGGCCAACCACATCACGACGGTCATGCCGATCGTGAAGATCACCGCCTGACCGGCGTTGAGGACCGCGAGCGAGACGTAGGTTTGCGTCGAGGCCTTCTCGTACTTCGCCATCGAGACGTCGTAGCGCTCGGCCTCGCGCAACTCGGCACCGAAATACTTCACCGTTTCGAAGTTCAGCAGCGAGTCGACCGCTTTGGTGTTCGCATCGGTGTCGGAATTGTTCATCCGCCGGCGGATCTCGATGCGCCACTGCGTCGCCTTCCAGGTGAAGGCGAGGTAGGCCGCCACCATCACGAACACGACCACCGAGTAGATCCAGTCGAACTCGTAGGCGAGGACGCCGATCACGAGCAGGAACTCGACGATGGTCGGCACCAGGGTGAGCACCATCAGGCGCGAGAGCTCCTCGATGCCGCCGCGCCCACGCTCCAGCACGCGGGTCAGGCCACCGGTCTTGCGCTCCAGGTGGAAGCGCAGGGAGAGCCGGTGCATGTGCTCGAAGGTCTGGAGCGCAAGGCGGCGCACCGCATGCATCGCCACCTTGGCGAACAGCCCGTCACGCACCTGCGTCAGCCCCGCCATCAGGATGCGCGAGAGGCCGTAGAGGCCGATGAGCAGCATCGGGGCGGCGAGCAGGCCGGTGGGCACGGCTGCGCCCGGCACGCCGCTGGCCGCCTTGGGATCCGTCATCGCCACCAGGGCGTCGGTGGCCCACTTGAAGGTGAAGGGCGTCACCATCGTCACGAACTTGGCGACGATCAGCAGGCCGAAGGCGAGGAAGACGCGCCGCTGCAGGTCGGGCCGGCCGTAGGGCCAGAGATAGGGCCAGAGGCGGCGATAGGTGGCGACGAGGCCGGGGCGCGCGGGCGGCGCGGCCACGGCCGGTGCCGCCGGGGCGGGATCGGTGCTCATTCGGATCTGGGGCTCGGGATGGAAAACGGCGTCGGGCCCGCATATAGGCGTGCCACCCGGCCAGGGACAGTCACCCGTGCCGGTGGGTCGGGCCTGCATGCACCGCAGGGACCCGGCGTCAGCCCTCTCCCGCCAGCCGGCGCAGGACGACGTCCCGCCCGATCAGCGGCAGCAGGCCGGCAAGGTCCGGCCCGTGCTCCAGGCCCGTCAGCGCGAGGCGCAGCGGCATGAACAGCGCCTTGCCCTTGGCACCCGTGGCCGCCTTCACGGCGCCCGTCCAGGCCTTCCAGGTCTCTGTGTCCCAGGGCTCGGCCGGGAGGAGCGCGGCGGCGGCCCCGATGAAGGCCGGATCGGCGATGACCGGGGCCACGGGCCCGGTGACCACGCGCCACCAGTCTCCCGCCTCCGACACCTTGGCGAGGTTGGGCCGCACCGCCTCCCAGAACGCCGCCGCGCGCTCGGACGCGACCCCTTGCGCCGCGAGGCGGTCGGCCACTTCGGCATACTCCATGGCATGGACGAGGCGGGCGTTGAGCCCGTCGAGCTCGTGCGGATCGAACTTCGCCGGCGCCCGCGAGATCTGCGCCAGGTCCACGAGGCCGGCGAGTTCGTCGAGGCCCGCCACGGCCCGGACGGATTCCGCCGAGCCGGTGAGGACGGCGAGGGAGCGCACCGCCCCCGGCTCGTAGCCGGCCTCGCGCAGCCCTCGGAGCGAGAGGTGGCCGAGGCGCTTCGAGAGCCCCTCCCCGTCCACGGTGGTCAGGAGGTTGTGATGGCCGAAGACCGGGATCGCGCTGCCCAGGGCTTCGAAGATCTGAACCTGCACGCCCGTGTTGGTGACGTGGTCCTCGCCGCGAATGACATGGGTGATGCCCATCTCGGCGTCGTCGACCACGGAGGGCAGGGTGTAGAGATAGCTGCCGTCGGCGCGGATCAGCACCGGATCGGAGAGCGAGGCGCAATCCACGTGGGCCTCGCCCCGCACCAGGTCGTCCCAGGCCACCGTGCGGGCCTCGAGCTTGAAGCGCCAGTGCGGCTTGCGCCCCTCCGCCTCCAGGGCGGCCCGCTCGGCCTCCGTCAGGGTCAGGGCGGCCCGGTCGTAGATCGGCGGCTGGCCGCGCCCGAGCTGGCGTCGGCGTCGACGCTCCAACTCCTCCGGCGTCTCGTAGCAGGGATAGAGCCGCCCCATCGCCTTCAGGCGGGCGGCGGCCGCGTCGTGGATCGCCACCCGGTCGGATTGTCGGGCGAACAGGTCCGGCACGATCCCGAGCCAGGCGAGGTCCTCGGAGACGGCGGCGGCGAATTCCGCGGTCGAGCGCTCCCGGTCGGTGTCGTCGAGGCGCAGCAGGAAGCGCCCGCCCCGCGCCCGGGCGAAGAGCGCGTTGAGGAGCGCCGGCCGGGCATTGCCGATATGCAGGTAGCCGGTGGGCGAGGGCGCGAAGCGCACCAGGGGTGCGCCGGCTTCGGGCGACGGGACTCGGGACGACGCGACTTCAGGCGACGCGACTTCGAGTGGAGAGGCTTGGGTCATGGTCGCCCTCTAGCCCATTTCGACGGGCCTGAGGACTCCGGTGACGCGCGGATGCGTCAGCCCCGGGTACCCCAGCGGACGCCCATCCGGCTCGGAGCGTTGGAATCCGGCCCCAGGGCCGGACCGCTGCCGCTGCGGGGCACGAAGGGTTTCGGGGCCAGGGTCTCGGGGATGGCGCTCTCGTGCTCCTGCATCTTGGCGAACTGGCCCGCCTTGCGGAAGCGCCAGAGGTAACCCGGCACCACGGCCTCCATGGCGGTGGGCTGCAGGCCGATGCCCTCCAGGGTGCGCCCCTCCGCCTTGGCCGCCTCGGAGACGACGTTGTCGTTCTGGAGCAGGATGACCTGGTCGCGGGTCAGCTTGAGGCTGTCCGGCAGAAGGCCGAGCGTGAGGGTGTCGACCACCTCCAGGGCGCGGGCCTGGAGCAGCGCCGCGGGCTGGGGCAGGCCCAGGACCACGCGCTTGCGCATCGTCACCTTGAGCATGTAGCGCACCAGCGCCTCGAGGGTCTCCACCTCGGGGCCGCCGAGCTCGTAGACCTTTCCGGCGGGCACTTGGCCCTCCACGGCGCGAGCCACCGCCTCGGCCACGTCGGCGACGTAGACGGGCTGGAAGCGCGACGCGGCGCCGGCCAGCGGCAGCACCGGCAGGGCGCGGGCCAGGGCGGCGAAGCGGTTGAAGAAGCTGTCGCCGGGGCCGAACACCAGCGAGGGCCGCAGGATCACGTGCGGACCGCCGGCCTCGGCAACCCGGGCCTCGCCGAGGGCCTTGGTGCGGGCGTAGTGCGAGGGCGAGTTCACGTCGGCGCCGATGGCCGAGACATGGACCAGGGGCGCGCCGACGGCGGCCGCCGCCCGGGCGATCTCGCCCGCGCCCTCGGCCTGGAGCTGCGAGAAGCTCTGCTTGCCGGTCTCCTGCAGGATGCCCACGAGGTTCACGACGATGTCGGCCCCCTGGACCGCGCGGGCGATGGACTCCGGGTAGCGCAGGTTGGCCTGCACGGCGACGATCTGGCCGACCTTGCCGAGGGGCTGCAGGAACAGGGCGAGATCGGGCCGGCGCACGGCCACCCGGATCCGGTAGCCGCGCTTGGCCAGCGCCCGCACCACGTGGCGCCCGAGGAAGCCCGATCCGCCGAACACGGTGACGAGCTGCGCGGCGGGGCGGGTCAGGGGGAGGGTCTCGAAGCCGGTCATCGCTCGTGCGTCTCGAAAAGCGGCGCCCGCGCCCGTCCGGCCCCTTGCGGGGCATGGATCGGCGCCGGTCCTTGAGCCAGGTGCAGCGTATCTAGACCACTTCCAGGCCAGACGGGAGGCCGCCTGGTGAAATTCGGACCCGGCTGTTCCGATGGCCTCAGCGCAGGCGCGGCTGGGGCTGCGGGCCGGCGACCGGGGTACGCCGGCTGAGGCCCTTGTGAACGTGCACCATCAGGGCGATGCCGAAGAGCGGGGTGACGAGATTGAGCACCGGCACCACCATGAGGCCCGCGAGGAGCACGCCGGCGAGGAGCGTGGTGCCGCCGTAGTGGCGGCGCATGGCGCCGGCCTCCGCCATCGGCCGAAAGCGCCCGGCGGCCAGTTCGAAATACTCCCGCGACAGCAGGTAGGCGTTGGCCCCGAAGAACGCGACCAGATTCACCCCCGGCACGAAGAACAGGATCAGCGCCACGAGGTTCACCAGCAGGGCGAGGCCGGCGAAGCGGACGGCGTAGAACATCGCGGTGCCGAGCGGCAGGGCGAGACCGGGCGGCTCGTCCGGAAAATCCGTGCGCTCGACGATCTCGGCCGCGTCGTCGAGGAAGTAGCCCGCCACCAGGATCGATACGGCCGGCATGACGTAGGCGAGGCCCACGAACAGGCCGGCCCCGGCGAAGAACACCGCCAGGGTATCGAGGAAGGGATAGTCCACGGAGAGATGGTGCTGGGACAGGAACCAGTTGATCGCCCGCGTCAGCCCGAACCAGACGACGACGAGGATACCCACGGTCAGTCCGAGGGACTTCCACAGGATCGCGCGCAAGGGAGCTGAGAACACCTGCCGGACGGCGGCGAAGGCGGCCTGGATGAGCATACCTGGGAATCCCGTGGTCGTGGATCGATCCGTTCGCAAGGACCCGGCCTGCGTCGCCCCCGCGCGCCGTGTCCCGAGGTTCTGGCTATGGCGATGCGCCGGCGCAAGTGCGGACCATCGCTGCACCACCCGTCCCGCCGGGCGGCGGATGGGCGATTCGCGGCGCCGATCCTGGACACCGGAGTTTTCTGGCGTGTGACCGGATTGCGACCGGAGGCGCGGTGTCGCCCGGCACCGCCCTCTGCTAGGCCCGTCGCCACCCTTCGCCGACAGGAACGAGACCGTCATCCATGAGGACGTCCCGCCCCGACCACGAACGCTGGCGCCCGAGCGTCGCGCCGCGCCTGGCCCCCCCGCCCGACGATCCGGAGGTCATCGTCGTCGGGGCGGGCGCCGCCGGCGTGGCGGCGGCGCGCGGCCTCGCGGCCCGGGGCGTCCGGGTGGCGGTCCTGGAGGCGCGCGATCGGGTCGGCGGCCGCCTCGTCACCGTCGCCCTGCGGGGCCATCCCGTCGACCTCGGCGGGCACTGGCTGCATGCGGGGCCGATCAACCCGCTGGTGCGGCTCGGCACCCAGCGGGGGGAGCCCCTGCGGGTGGCGGCGCAGGAGAGCCATCTCTGGGTCGGGCGCCGGCGCGGCCGGCCGGCGGAGGCGGCGGCCCTCGGCCGGGCCTTCGCGGTGGCCGACCGGGCCATGAGCACCCAGGCGGGCTGGGCGGGGCCCGACCGGCCGGCCGCCACCGCCCTGCCGCCGGGTCTCGGGCCCTGGGGCCGGCGGGTCGAGCGCGTCCACGGCCTGGTCTCGGGGCAGTCGCTGGACCGCGTTTCGCTCCAGGATTTTCCGAGCATGGAGTACGGCGACAACCGCTTCATCGCCGGTGGCTACGGCGGTTATCTCGCCCGCCTCGCCCAGGGGCTGCCCATCGCCCTCGGGACGCCGGTCACCGGCATCGACTGGTCGGGCCCGGACGTGCGGGTGCAGGCGGGCCCCCGGAGCTTCACGGCCCGGGCCGTCATCGTCACGATTCCCACCATGGTGCTTCGGGCCGCGCCGCTCTTCACCCCCGCCCTCCCCCCGGAGGTCGCGGACGCGATCACGGGGTTCGCCACCGGCATCTACGAGCACGCGGTGCTGCACTGGCCTTCCTGCCCGTTCCGCGGAGCGGACCGGCTCGCGAGCCTGGTCGGCGGGCGCGAGCCGAGTCCGGGCCTCCTCACCCGGATCGACGGCACGCCGTTCCACTTCTTCGAGCTCGATGCGCCGATGGCCGCCGCCCTCGACGCCCGCGGGGCCGGGCCGGATGGGGTCCGCCGCCTGGTGCGGACGGCGCTCGCCGCACATTTCGGCGCCCGCGCCCTGCATGACCTGAGCATCCCGGCGGTGAGCGCGTGGCGCCACGACCCCTGGGCGCGCGGATCCTGGGCCGTGGTGCCGCCGGGCCATGCCGGCGCCCGGGCCCGCCTGCAGGCGCCCGTGGCAGACCGGGTCTGGTTCGCCGGCGAGGCCCTGTCGCGCCTGCAATGGGGTACGGCGGGGGGCGCCTACGAGGAGGGTACGCGGGCCGCCGCCGCGGTGGCCGAGCGCCTGCGCGGCTCGGACGGCCTCGTCACGCCGGCGCCCGGCGGAACGTGAGCGGCAGGAGGGGGAAAATCTCGCCGAAGCGCACCGGCAGGGACGCGATGAGACGGGGGATCTCGTCGGCCGGTCGGGCCGGGCTGAAGAGGAAGCCCTGGATGTCGTCGCAGCGACTCGCCCTGAGCATCTGCGCCTGCTCCATCGTCTCGACGCCCTCCGCGGTGACGGTGATCGAGAGCTTGCGCGCGAGGGTCAGGATCGCCTCGATGATCGCCAGGCATTCGGGCCGGCTGCCCATGTCCTTGATGAAGGAGCGGTCGATCTTGATCTTGTCCACCGGGAACCGGATCAGGTAGCTCAGCGACGAGTAGCCGGTGCCGAAATCGTCGAGCGCCACGCGGATGCCCAGGGCGCGTAACTCGTTGAGATTGGCGATGGTCGTCGCATTCATCTCGAAGAACACCGACTCGGTGACCTCGATCTCCAGCCGCTCCGGCCTCAGCCCGCTGGCCTCCAGCGCCTGGGTCACGTCGGCGACGAGGTCGGTGTTCCGGAACTGGATCGGCGAGAGGTTCACCGCCAGCCGGATGTCGTCGGGCCAGCGCGCGGCCTCTCGGCAGGCCTGCATCAGGACCCAGCGGCCGATCTCGGTGATCAGGCCCGAGGCCTCGGCGACGGGGACGAAATCCGCGGGGGAGACCGGGCCGCCGGAGCCCCGGGTCCAGCGCAGCAGGGCCTCGAAGGTGCGGACCCGACCGTCCTCCAGGCTCACCAGGGGCTGGTAGTGCAGGCTGAATTCGCCCTGCGCCACCGCCCGCTTGAGATCGACCTCGAGTTCGCGCCGCAGGCGCATCGTCGCCTCGAGGTCGGGCGAGAACACCCGAACGTTGCCGCGGCCGGTGGCCTTGGCCCGGTAGAGGGCGAGATCGGCCTTGCTGAGGAGGCCTTCGGGGGTGTGGGCATCGCGCGGCGCCAGGGCGAGGCCGACGCTGGCGCCGATCTCCACCTGAACCCCGTCGAGGGTGTAGGGTATGCTCAGGGCCGCGATGAGGCGCCGGGCCAAGCCGACCAGGGCGTCCTCGTCGCCGCCGGGCAGGAGAATGGCGAACTCGTCGCCGCCGAGGCGCGAGACCAGCCCCTGGGGCGGGACCGTGCCGGTCAGGCGCTGGGCCACCCGGACCAGCAGGACATCGCCCAGGGCATGGCCGAAGGTGTCGTTGACGAACTTGAAGCCGTCGAGGTCGAGGTAGAGCAGCGCGCAGGCCTCGCCCCCGGTCTGTGCCCGGGCACAGAGCTGGGTCGCCACGCCCTGGAACTGGGTTCGGTTGGCCAGGCCCGTCAGCGGGTCGTAGCTCGCCAGATAGGCGATCCGCGCTTCGGACTGCCGGGTATCGGTGATGTCCGAGCCGACCCCGCGAAAGCCCAGGAAGGTCTCGGCGCCGTCGGTGATGGGCCTGCCGCTGAGGCGCCACCAGCGCGTGAGTCCGTCGATGGTGACCTCGACGACGCGCTCGCGAAAAGCTTTGCGCTCGGCGACGAGGGCCAGGATCTCGGCGAGTTCCGGGGTCATCGGACGGGGCTTGCGAACGCCGAGGAAGAGGGCCGCGAACGGCGCCTCGTGCAGGACCGCCGGGTCCTCTCCCGACACTTGGCCGATGCGCTCGGAGACGTGCTGGAGCCGTCCCAGCGGGTCGGTCTCCCAGAGCCAGTCGCTGGTGCTCGCCTCGAAGTCGTGGAGCAGCAGGCTGATCGTCTCGTTCTGCTCGCCGACCCGGACGCGATCGATGATCCGCTGTTCCGAGAGGCGGCCCATCCGCCCGGCAGTGAAGGCGACGAAGGCCGAATAGATGCCCATCAGCATCGCCAGCCACCAGTTGGCGGGGCCGCCGACGAGGAACAGGGCCGCGAGGCTGCCTAAGGCGATCGGCGCGGAATAGACCAGACCGAGATGCGCGAGCGACCCGAAGGTGTAGGTGGTGGCCATCAGGCCGACCCCGATGGCCACCACGAAGGTCTGGTCCTGGGTGCCTGCGGGCGGGAGGATAGCCAGGGGCATGCTGGCCCAGGCCAACCCCAGAATCAGCGAGAACAAGGCCGCGAGCCGATGCCCGGTGACGATCTCGCGCGCTCCCAGGCGCCGGCGACGGTAGCGCTGCGCCCCGATGGCTGCGAGGGTGATGGGACCGGCGACGCTGGCGAACAGGACCAGCAGGTAGGTTCGGTGCGCCTCGCTCCAGAAGAGTAGCAGCACGGCCCCGACGACCAGCGTATGGGTCAGGGCCAGGTAGGGCGCGAATTGCAGCACCTCGTCGAGATGGCCGGCCCGGGCCTCCAGATCGTAGCGGTTCGTGTTGCGGCCGGCCGCGTGGGCCGGCGCCCCCTCCGACGCCGGCTCCGGGCTGCACGGTGCCGAGGCGCGCACGCGATCCCCCGCCCGGCGTCCCCACGTCGCTTCGGGCGCTCGCGATCCGGACAGGTGGGAAGGGCCGGCGAGGACAGGATCGGGCGGACGCGGCATCAGCGAGGCGATCTTCAGGATATCGCCAGCAGTGGAAACCTGCCGGATCGACTCGATGGGACAGGACCCGACGGAACCGGGATGGTCGCATCGTCCGCGTACCGCATCGTCAAGTCTCCGACTGGAGGGCGAGGCCGTAGGCTAGTCCTGATCATTTGATAGAAACTTAATTGTAGCCTTGCGGGCGGTTCCGCCGCGATTGCGGCTTCTGGATATCCCCGCCCAGCTCGTCGCCTCCTCGGATCGCGGGAGGAACCGGACCGCCCTCGGACAGACCGGAGAGATCCCGCATCCCGCGAGCGACCTACCCCGTCACAACAGGACGTGGGGGCCGAGATCCTCCGCCGGCAGGGGCTGGAGGAACGCCGCGCCGATGCCGTCGTCGAAGCAGCGCGCGACCGTTGCCGGCGTTCGACCCAGGGTGATCTGCGTGCCGGGCTCCAAGCGGATATCGATCCGCACGGCCGCGCCCGAGGCCGAGACGTTGAGGAGGCGGGCCGGGATCCGGGTGCCGCAGGACATCGTGACGAGGATGTCGGGCGAATCCGGCACGAAGCGCGGATGGACGCGCTGGGGCACCTCGGCGCCGTTCTGCTCGGCGGCGAGGTCGAGCAGGCGACGCACGATGACGGGCAGCGGGGCCTCGGCGCGGATCACCCGCGTGACGAACTGCTCCTTGCCGCCCTCGATGACCTGGGCCTCCATCGAGCCCGCATGCCGAATGCTGCAGGACAGGATTTCGCCCAGAGACGGCACAACGGACGAACGGAAGCGAAGACCCGTGACGGAGAGATCGGCGGTGACGGCATAGAAATCGGCGCGGTACCGGCTCCAGCAGAGCGCAGGCAGGATCAGTCTCGTCTGCGTTGCTGTGATGGATTCGCCCATGACCATCCTGAGGTTGCGGATGTCATAGAACGGGGCGCTTCCCGACATTCCTTTACCCGAACGTCGAGAATTTGATTCAACGGCTCCCCGGAAGGCCCGGGATGCACAATTTCCGTGCAGAAGTCCGTGCTCGGACATCTTGCCCGCCGCATCGGTGCGGACCCGCCGCAGACCCGGTCGGATGGGCTAGGGATGGCAGTCGGTGCTCGACGGCAGGGTGTCGAGGCGGGTGAGGTCGCCGACCACGGCGAATTCGCCGTAGTTGAGCCGCAGCGCGCCGCTGACGCCGTTCTCGTAGAGGTCGAAGCTGAGGACGTAGATCGGCGTGCGCTCGCCCTCGCCGGGAATGTAGTAGCTCAATGTGACGGGCCAGCGCGGTACGGTCGCCATCGGCCCGTCCCGCAGGGGCTTGTCGCGCTCGGCCGCCTTGTCGGAGGCCGCCGGTGCCGGGACCTGACGGCCGATGACCGCGAGGGTGTCATAAACCTTGTGCCCATCGTCGGAGCCGTCGAACACCTTGACGGAGACGGTGGTCTGTCCGTCGCGGGCCGCCTGGATCAGGCGCCGCATGTGCACCGTGGGAAAGAGGACCTCGCCCGCGTCCTGGAATTGGTCGCGCTTGGGCTCCTTCAGCTTGACCTTCAGCAGGTCGGCGCCTGCCTCGGCTGTGCCGTCCACCGCCTGGCCGGGCGTGCCGTTGAGCACCGTGCTGGTCTTGAAGCGGTAGCTGCGCCCGTCCCCGCTCTCGAAGGTGCTGTTGCGCAGGTCCGAGGTGCGGCTGCCGGTCTCGCCGCTCTCCAGGACCGTCACCTGGCGGGTCTGCATCGTGTAGCCCTTGCAGGCATCCCCGGTGAAATCGATGACGATGCGCCCCCGCGCGCTCTCCACCGCCCGCGTGCCGCTGCTCTCGGCGAGGGAGAGATCGTAGACGGCCCGGTGGTTGGCGAGGGTGATCGGCGTGGCGGCCCCCGCTCCGGTCGCGAACAGGACGAGACCGACGGCGATGCCGGGGAAGGCCATCCGCACCCTCAGGGCGGCTGCACTCACGCTGGGACGACGCATGGACTCTCCTGACAGGACGGGGCCGGAGGACGAGGGCCCCGCCGACGCCCTCAGATAGGGCACCCCGCGGACCGGCGCGAGGTTCGTTCACCCCCGTCCGCATTCGCCGCGCCGACGGGGCGCCCTAGATAGGACCGGAGAAGAAGAACCGGAAGACGGGAGAAGGAAACGCCCATGGACGCCGATACCCTGCGCTCGCTCCAGGCCCCGATCAAGGACCGCTACCGCAACGCCCCGGACTCGGCCGTGGTGACCCTGCGGGCCCGGGGCAGCCTCGACGACACGGCGATCGCCTGCAAGGTCGAGACCGGACGCGCCCTGGCGGTGGCAGGCCTGCACCCGGCCACCGGCGGCTCCGGTGCCGAGCTGTGCTCGGGGGACATGCTGCTCGAAGCCCTGGTGGCCTGCGCCGGCGTCACCCTGAAGGCGGTGGCCACCGCGATCGGCGTCGAGCTCCGGTCCGGCACGGTGAGCGCCGAGGGCGACCTCGACTTCCGCGGCACCCTGGGGGTCGACAAGGCGGCGCCCGTGGGCTTCCGCACGATCCGCCTCGCCTTCGCCCTCGACACCGACGCCCCCCAGGACAAGCTCGACCAGCTCCTGAAGCTGACCGAACGCTACTGCGTCGTGTTCCAGACCCTGAACCACAAGCCGGAGCTGGCCGTCACCCTCGCGCAGGGCTGACCGGCGGCGCCGGGTTTCGTGCCGGGGCGATTGATCCCGGCGCCGTGATGGTGCGTTCCCCTCGACATGATGATCTTCCAATGGACGGTCGGCGTCCTTCTCGGCGCCGTGCTCCTGGCCGGGCTCGCCCGCCGGGTGGGGGCCCCCTATCCGGTCTTCCTGGCGCTGGGTGGGATCGGCCTCGCCTTCATCCCGGCCGTGCCGAACCTCGTGCTCGACCCGGAGCTGGCGCTGGCCCTGTTCCTGGCGCCCGTCCTCCTCGATGCCGGCTACGACACCTCGGTGCGGGACCTGCGGACCCACTGGCGCCCGATCGCCGGCCTCGCCTTCGGGGCGGTGGTGGCGACCACGGCCGCCGTGGCCGTGGTGGTGAAGTGGCTCGTGCCGGACATGCCCTGGGCCGCCTGTATCGTCCTCGGCGCGGTGGTGGCGCCCCCCGACGCCGTGGCGGCCCTCTCGGTGCTGCGCCACGTCTCCCTGCCGCACCGCCTCACCACGATCCTGCGCGGCGAGAGCCTCCTCAACGATGCGGGCTCCCTGCTGATCTACCGCCTCGGGGTCACGGCGGCGGTGTCCGGCACCTTCTCGGCCGCCGAAATCGGGCCGACCTTCGTCGTCGGCATCCTCGGCAGCCTCGTCGCCGGGCCGGTCCTCGCCCTCCTCTACAGCGCCGCGACGCGCCCCGTGGCCGACGCGCCGAGCGTCATCGTGCTGCAGTTCGTGGCCGCCTTCGGCATCTGGATCGGGGCGGAGCACGTCCACCTGTCCGGGGTGCTCACCGTGGTCACCTTCGCCATCACGGTGGCGCGGATCGCCCCGGGCCACACCCCGCCGCGGACCCGCATCGTCTCCTACGCGGTCTGGGATACGGCGGTGTTCGTGCTCAACGTGCTCGCCTTCGTGCTGATCGGCCTGCAGATCGGTCCGATCCTGGAGCGCCTGACCCGGGAGCAGCAGATCTCCTACGCGCTGGTCGGCGCGGCGGTGTTCCTCACCGTGGTGGTGGTGCGCTTCCTCTGGGTCCTGCCCACGGCCCACCTCGCCCGCCTGGGAGCCGACGGGACCGAGACCCGCGACCGCGGCCTCTCGGCCGGAATCGCGGTATCCTGGGCGGGCATGCGGGGGATCGTCACCATCGCGACGGCCCTGGCCCTACCCGATGGCGATCCGGGCTTTCCCTATCGCGACCTCATCGTGCTCACCGCCTTCTGCGTCATCATCGGCACGCTGACGGTTCAGGGCCTGACCCTGCGCCTGCTGCTCGGCCGGCTCGGCTTGGAGGACAACGATCCCGTCGGGCGCGAGGTCGGGCACGGCCGGACCGAAGCCTACCGGGCCGCCCTGAAGACCCTGGAAGATGCCGAGGATGCCCCCTCCGAGGCCCTGCGCGAGGAGTTCCGCATCGCTCTGGAGCAGGCCGAGGCCCGCGACACCGGCTTCGCCTCCGAGACGCTGCCCGCCGATGCCGCCCGCCGGCGCGCCATCGAGGCGGCCCGCGACCGGGTGCTGGCCCTGCGCCGCTCGGGCGATATCGGCGACGACGCCTACTACGTGCTGGAGGAGGAGTTCGACTGGGCCGAGATGAACGCGACGCCGCGGGCCGAGACCTGAGGCGCGGACGGGGAAGTCCCTTCTCGGGCGCACCGCCTCACGCCACGGGTCCCACCCGCAGGGAGAAGTGCGCGCCCTGCACATCCGGGGCGACCGCGAGGGCGCCCCCGAGCTGGCGGGCGAGACTGTTGATGATGCGCATGCCGAGGCTGGCACTGCGCGCCGCCGTGGGATCGAACCCGTCCGGCAGCCCGGCACCGTCATCCTCCACCGCGAGGATCAGGCCGCCCGCATCGTCGGGACGGGCCTCGACCCGGATCTCGCCCTCACCGTCCGCGTAGGCGTACTTGATCGCGTTGGTGACGAGCTCGTTGACGAAGAGGCCGAGGGGGATCGCGAGGTCGGCGGGAATGTTCATCCGGGCCGCGTGGCAGACGAGGCGGTGGCGCGGTGCGCTCTCCTGCAGCTTGGCGCAGAGAGCCTCGAGGAAGCCCGCGACGTCGATCGCTTCGAGGCTCGGCTGGCGCCAGAGCTGGTCGTGCACCTGGGCCACCGCCTCGACCCGGGTGCGGGCATCGGCGAGGGCGCTCTTCACGTCGTCGTTGTCGGAGCCCCGGGCCTGCAGACCCAGGAAGCCCGCCACCACCGCGAGGCTGTTCTTCACCCGGTGGCTCATCTCCCGGGACAGGAGCTCCTGGCGCTCCAGGGCTGCCTTCAGCCGTGCTTCGGCCCGCTGGCGCTCGATGGCGCCGCCGACGAGGTTGGCGAACCCCTGCATGAAGGCGATGTCGGCCTCCTCGAACTGGCCCTCGCGGGTGTCGTCCACCTCCAGCACGCCGTAATTGCCGTCGCGGTTGGCGATGAGCACGTTGATCGCCCGGCGGATGCCGTGGTCGGCCATCAGCTTCGGGGTGCGGAAGCGCGTCTCGTTCTCGAGGTGGTTCGAGATCACGGGCCGGCCGGTCTTCAGGGCATACCCCGCCGGCGAGGCGAGGTCGGCGCCGATGATGGTGGTGCCCACCGCGTCCTCGGCCCAGCCCACACCGGCGCAGACGAGGAGGCAGTCCTGGTGAGGCTTGTATTCCAGGGCCTTGCAGAACTGCGCCTCCATGCCCTCGGCGCAGAGTTCGGTGGCGCGCTGGAGCAGGGGCAGCAGCTCGGTGGCCCGCAGGGCCTCGACCCCGAAATCGGAGAGGATCGCCTGCTGCCGCAGGCGGATCGCCAGGGCCTTCGGCGCCAGTTCGGTCATCGCTACGCTACACGTCCCGGATCCAGCGCGGCCGGGCCGCCCGCCCGCGTGGCCTCCTTGTGCGACACCCGGAGCGCTGCCCGCAAGGCCATACGGCACTGTCTGCGCGAGAGTTGATGGCCCGCGCCCGGCTCAGATCTCGATCTCGGTGCCGACCTCGACCAGTTGCCGCGTCGGAACGCAGAAATGCGCGCCGGTGCGCTCCGCATTGCGCAGGAGGAACGCGTAGATCTCCTCCCTCCAGGTCGCCATGCCGCGCTGGTCGCTCTTCGGGATGATGGTCTCGTGCCCGATGAAGATCGTGAGATCCTCGAGGCATTCGGCCGGCAGGCGCTTGGCCTCCACGGCGCAGCGCAGGCCGTCGGGCACCGAGGCATCCTCCATGAAGCCGTAGCGCAGGATCACGCGGGTGATGTCGGGCGTGATCACGATGACCTCGGCGCGCTGGTCGCGGGTGACGGTCGGCTCCTCCTCGTAGCGGGCGGTGACGATGAGGATGCGCTTGTGGAGGGCATGGCTGCGCGCGACGAAGCGGGACAGGTGCAGGGGAATGGCGCTGGTGGCCGAGGACAGGAAGGCGGCGTTGCCCGGCAGGACGATCGGCGGATCGCGCCGGAGCTGATCGAGGAATTCGACCTCGGGCTGGCGCAGGGCGACCCGGGCCGACTCGACGAGCTGGTTGCCCTTGCGCCAGGTGAGCATCAGGAACGCCACGAGGGCTGCCAGCATCAGGGGAAACCAGCCGCCCTCGAACAGCTTCACCGTGTTGGCCCCGAGGAACACGAAGTCGATGAGGAGGAAGAACCCGTTCACCGCCAGCACGGCCACGGGGTTGTAGCCCCATTTCAGCGCCACCAGGGCGGCGAGCAGGGTGGTGATCGCCATCAGGGAGGCGACGGCGATGCCGTAGGCGCCGGCCAGGGCATCCGAGGAACCGAAGACCAGGACGGCGCTCAAGGTCGCGGCGGCGAGCAGCCAGTTCACCATCGGCACGTAGATCTGTCCGCGCTCGTGCCGGGCAGTGTGGACCACCCGCATCGGCGGCAGGAAGCCGAGCTGGATCGATTGCTGGGTGAGCGAGAACGCACCCGAGATGATCGATTGCGAGGCGATCACGGTGGCGACCGTGGCGAGGCCGATCAGCGGATAATGCGCCCAGTCGGGACTCAGGCGATAGAACGGGTTCTCGATGGCGTCGGGCTCGACCAGCAGCAGCGCGCCCTGTCCGAAATAGTGGATCACCAGGGCCGGCAGCACGAGGCCGAACCAGGAGGCGCGGATCGGCCCGGCCCCGAAATGCCCGAGATCGGCATACATCGCCTCGCCGCCGGTGACCGCGAGGAAGGCCGCGCCCAGCATGGCGAAGCTGACGTGCCATCCGGCATGCGTCAGGAATTCGACGGCCTTGAGCGGGTTGAGCGCAGCGAGAATCTGCGGCGCGTGCCAGATGCCGCCGAGACCGAGCAGCGCCAGCACGATGAACCAGACGAACATCACCGGGCCGAAGATGCGGCCGATGAAGGCCACACCCCGGCTCTGGACCAGGAACAGCCCGACCAGGATCACCACCGTGATCGGCACGACGAAGCGGGAAAGGGCCGGTGCCTCGACCTTCAGGCCCTCCACGGCGCTGAGCACCGAGATCGCCGGCGTGATCGCGCCGTCGCCGTAGAGGAGGGCGGCGCCCACGAGGCCGACCACGAGGAGAATGCCGGCCCAGGAGCCGGGCTTGGCGTTCCGGGCTCCGAGCAGCGCCAGCATGGCGACGATGCCGCCCTCGCCGCGGTTGTCGGCGCGCAGGATCAGCACGGCGTACTTGATGGAGACGATCAGGATCAGCGACCAGAGGATGAGCGAGACGGCGCCCGTGACGGCGACCGGGGTCGGCGGGGCGCCGGCGCTCGCGGCGCGGACCGCCTCCTTGAAGGCGTAGAGGGGCGAGGTGCCGATATCACCGTAGACGATACCGAGGGCGCCCAGCATCACCGCCGGGCGCAGGGCCGGCCGTCCCGAACGGGATTCCTCATGGGCCACGGGCAGGTTCTCCGACAACGGCAAAGGTTCGCTCTGCCGCTCGCAGGTAGGGGCGGCCGTCCGCCCGACCAGGGGCCCGGCCGCTCTCCGGCTTGAACCCCGGGCGGGGGCGTCACTCGAGGCGTACCACGACGCTGTCGCTGGCGCCCGTCGCATCCATCACGGAGATCCGCGCGAAGCCGGCACCGTCCGGAGCCCAGGCCGATTGCCGGCGCGCGCCCCCCGCCACCGGCAGTCCGTCGACCATCCAGGTCAGGGGCGGCACGCCGCCGAGCGCCTTCAGGGCGAGGCTCGGCGCCGGAGCGGGTTCGGGCTCCGACAGGCCCAGATCGATGCGGGCGCCGTCGGGCGGGTAGGCGATCTTGAGTGCGCCTCCCAATGCCGCCGACAGGGTCTTGGGGATGTCGCGCCGGATATGGCGCAGGGGCGGCGGCAGGCCGGCCGTGGTGGTCACCAGGGCGTCGTGGGGCATCGGCACGGGGTCGGGCTCGCCGCCGAAGCGGGCGAAGGCATCGAACAGGATCGGGGCCGCCACCACCCGACCGACGAGGCCCGGCACCGCATTGCCGTCCGGCCGCCCGACCCAGACCGCGAGGGTGACGCGCCGGTCGAACCCCACCGCGAGGGCATCCCGGTAGCCGTAGGAGGTGCCCGTCTTGTAGGCGATCCGGCCCGCCAGGGCGTTCTCGGGCGGCGGCGCTCCCCGAAGGATGTCGGCGACGTACCAGGCGGCGACGGCCTCCGTGATGCGGGCCTCCTGCGGCGGCGTGCCCGTCCCCTCGCCCGATACTCCGCCCGACGCCTCGCCCACGCGGCGGGTGAGGTTCGGCACGAGTCCTTGCCGGGCGAGGCCGGCGAACAGGCGGGCGAGGTCCGTGAGGGTGATCCCGAGGCCGCCCAGCGCCACGGGCAGCCCCGGCGCGGTGTCGCGGGGCAGGTCGATGCGGGCGCCGGCGGCCCGCAGGCGCGCGATGAGGCGGGCGGGGCCGACCCCCTCCAGCAGATCCACCGCCGGCACGTTCAGGGAGAGCTGGAGGGCGCGCCGCGCCGTCACGCTGCCCTGGTAGCCCAGGTCGAAATTCTCCGGGGCGTAGGCTCCGGCAAAGCGCACCGGCCGGTCGTCGAGCTGCGTCTCGGGATGGGCGAGGCCGGTCTCGAAGGCCAGCGCGTAGATGAAGGGCTTGAGGGCGGAGCCCGGCGAGCGGATCGCGCCCGTCATGTCGATGGCGCCGGCGCGACTCGCATCGAGGTAGCCGGGGCTGCCGACCTGGGCCAGAACCGCGCCGGTGCGGTTGTCGAGTGCCAGGAGGGCGGCCGAGATCCCGGGGCCCTGGGCGGCCGCGCGCTCGGCGGCCAGGGTTTCGAGGCTCGCCTGCAGGCGGCCGTCGAGGGTGAGGCGGATCGCCTGGGCGCCCGGGTCGGCGGCGTGAGCCGCCTCCGCCGCGTGGGCGGCCAGCATCGGGAAGGGCTTCCGCGCCGACGGCACGGGCTCGGTCCGCGCGGCCTCCGCCTCGGCCGGGGTGACGACGCCCTGTGCGGCGGCGATGGCGAGGACCCGGTCGCGGGCGCGCCGGGCCGCCTCGGGGAAGCGGTCGGGCCGCCGGGCTTCCGGCGCCTGCGGCAAGGCTACGAGAAGCGCGCTCTCGGCGAAGGAGAGCCGGGCCGGCTCGCGGCCGAAATACGCGAGGCTGGCGGCCCGCAGACCCTCCACCGGGCCGCCATAGGGGGCGAGCGCCAGGTAGAGGTCGAGCACACCGTCCTTGCCGAGCCGCTGCTCCAGCTGCACCGCCCGCACCATCTGGCGCAGCTTGGCGGCGAGCGAGCGTTCGGCCCGCGGCTCGACGAGGCGGGCCACCTGCATCGACAGGGTCGAGCCGCCCGAGACGATGCGGCCCGCCGCCAGCCACTGCCCCGCGGCCCGAAGGGTCGCCACCGGATCGATGCCGGGATGATGCGCGAAGCGCCGGTCCTCGTAGGCCATGAGCATGGCGCGGAAGCGCGGATCGACCTGGGCCCCGGTCACCGGCAGGCGCCAGCGCCCGTCGGCGGTGGCGAAGGGGCGCAGCAGCCGCCCGTCCCGGTCGAGCACCACCGTCGAGCGGAGCCCGGCCGGAGCGAGGTCGAGGGGTGGCAGGGCGTCGACGAAGCGCCAGAGGGCAACGACCGGGGCGGCGAGGAGGAGCAGGACAAGGCCAGCAAGCCCCCTCCCCCACCTGCGGCAGCGGGTCCCTGCGGCGCGGGCCGGGGCGGTCTGCGCCGGCTCCGGAGCAGTTGTCCCCTCGCCCGACCCGCGACGCGGGTCGCCCGCTTCCGCCGAGGGGGGCAGCGAAGCGCGTGGACGATCCATCCTACTTCGCGCTCACCGTCATCGAACCGAAGCCGGTGCGACCGAAGCGCTCCGGCCGATACATGTCCTCGATGGTGGCGGCCGGGTGGACGTAGGTGCCGGGGGAGACCGCCCGCACCGTGTAGGCGACCCGGAAGAAAGCCGACTGCTCGGGGCTGCGCTCGTAGGCCGCCACGAAGCGGTCATCGCGGAACTCGGTATGGACGGGGGCCACCTCCGACTTGGCGAAGGCGAGCCCGCTGAGCGCGTCGGCGTCGAGGAGCTTCGGGTTGTCGATCTCCAGGCCGGCGGGCAGGCGGTCAACGAGGAGGAGACGCCCGGCGCTGGCCTTGGCCTCGGTCACCGTGAGCACCACCACGAGGCGATCGTTCTGGCGGACCCCTTGCGCAAGGTCGACCGGGGTGCCGTCGAGGCGGTGGTAGCGCCGCTCGATCGTGTAGCCGCGCGCCTCGGCCGGCTCCGGCGCGATCGGATTGCCGCTGACACTGACCAAGGCCTGCACGGGCTGGCTGCCCGCATTGACCAGGGTGACGGGCCGGGCCTCCAGGGCGCCAGCCCGGTAGCTGCGCGCCACGGCGCCGCTCACGGGCTGGCCGTCGAGGGTGAAGCGGAGGTTGTCGGAGTCCGCGCTCAGGCCCTCCGCGGCGAGCACCATCCAGGCCTCTTCCTGGGTGCTGGTCGGCCGGCCGCCGGCCCGCTCGGCCGCGATGAGGGCGCCCAGTGGCTGGATGCTGTCGCGGGCGAGCCCCGTCTCGGCGGCCAGCGCCAGGAGGCCGGCGCCGTCGCGCAGGCGCGAGCCGTAATCCGGCCGGTAGGCCGGGCTCGCGGCCGTCTCCCGGACGCTGGCCATCGCAGCGTCGAAGGCCTTCGCCGCCCGACCACGGTCGCCGAGGAGCGCCAGGGCGGCCGCGATCTGGCCCCGCGCGAGCGGGGTGGCGAAGGCCGCGAGCTTGGTGTCGGCGAGGTAGCGCAGGTCGCCCATCACGGGCCGGCCGTTACGGGCGAGCACGTAGGCGGCGTAGGCGATGTCCATGCCGCCCTCACCAACCTCGGTGGTGTTGGCGACCGCGTTGCGCAGGCGGTCGAGAGCATTGGCGAAGGCGGTCTGGGGTACGGCGAACCCGCGCTCCCGGGCCCGGGTCAGGAAGTCGGTCACGTAGGCGTTGAGCCAGGTGTCGCTCGCGGAATCCGTGGACCACAGGCCGAAATCGCCCGCCGCGTTCTGGCGCCCGAGCACCCGCTCGATGGCCTGCCGCACACGCTCGTCGGCCTTGTCGTCGAGACCCAGCTTGTCGAGGGCGGCGAGGCGGTTGACGTAGAGGAGCGGCATCGCCCGGCTCACCGTCTGCTCGGAGCAGCCGTAGGGATAGCGGTCGAGGGATTGGAGCAGCGCCGGGACGTCGATGCCGGCGAGATTCGAGGCGGAGAGCGAGACCGTGCCGGTGCCGGGCAGGATGTCGGCCAGGAGTTCGTCCGAGAGCTTCAGGCTCGCGCCGGGATCCAGCGCCTGCAGGGAGCGGCGGGCGAGCGCCCCCGTGCCGGGACCGATGGTGAGGGCAAAGCTCTGACCGACGCCCTCGGGCAGGCCGGGCCCCCGCAGGGTCAGGTCGATCCGTGACAGGCCCGGCCCGGCGGCGGTGATGGGAATGACGAGGGCGCCCTTGGCCCCGGTCTCCAGCCGCAGGGTCCGGTGCATCGCCTCGGCGCCGACCAGGATGGAACCGGCCAGGTCGAGCTCCACCGTGTAATCGCCCGCCTGTCCCTCGACGTTGTCGAGGGCGACGTGGACGCGCGAGCGGTCGCCGACATTGAGGAAGCGCGGCAGGGTGCCGGTGAGCACGACGGGATCGCGGATGACGACGTCGGCCTGGGCCGCCCCCACCTTCGCGCGGCTCCAGGCGGTCACCATCACCCGGGCCGTGCCGTTGAAGGCCGGCAGGGGAAAGCTGACGCTGGCCCGGCCGTCGCGCCCCACCGTGACGGGTCCGGAATAGAGCGCCAGCGGTGCCTGGGTCGGGGGCGAATCGGCGAGTTCAGCCGCGCCGCCGTCGCCGCCGGAGCGGATGGCGCCGAGCGTCCCCTGCATGCCGTCGATCAGGTATCCGTAGAGGTCGCGGATCTCGGGGCCGAGCGCCTTCTGGCCGAAGAAATAGCCGAAGGGGTTGGGCGCCTCGTAGCGGGTCAGGTTGAGGATGCCGACATCGACGAGGGCCACGCTGACCCGGGCCTCCTCGCCGGATTTGAGGCCGGCGAGCTGGATCGGCAGGGTCAGGGTCTCGCGCGGGCGGGTCTTGGCCGGCGCCTCCAGGGTGACCCCGAGGGTGCGGCTGTCCCGGTCGACCCCGAACCATGCGACGCCGAGCGCCCGGCCCGGCAGGCGCTTGGCCGCTTGGTCCAGGGGCCGGTAGGCGGTGGCCACGAGGTAGGCGCCGGAGCCCCACTCGGCCTTCACGGGAATGTCGACGGTGGCGCCGGCCGCCGGCACGTCGACGGTGAGGAGCGCGTGCAGCTTGTCGCTGACGACGGCCAGCGTCGCCTGTCCCTTGAACTTCGGCTGCAGGCGCGCGTGCAGGGTCTCGCCGGTGGCGTAGGCCGCCTTGTCCAGGCGCAGGTCGAGGAGATCGGGCACGTCCGCGGTCTCGCCACCGCTCCAGCCCACCGTGAAGGTCACGCTCGCCGTAGCGGCCGGGCGGCCCGGCACGCTCGCCTCCAGCCGGTAGGTGCCGTAGCTGACCGTGGCGCTGACGCGGCCCGGCGCGTCGGGCGTCAGGTCGAGGCGGCCGTCGGCGATGCGGCGGGTGCTGGTGACCGGCTCGTAGGACCAGCGCCCACCCTCGCGGTACCATTGATAGGTCTTCTCGACGCGCTGGAGCGTCCAGGCGACGTTCCCCTGCGACAGGCGTCGGCCGTCGGGCGCGGCCATGACCACGTCGAAGCCGGCGACGCTGCCCTCGGTCAGATCGCCGCCGAACCCCTTGCGGATGGCGAGCACCGGGCCCTGGGGCAGGATCGGCAGGGTCAGGCTGCGGCTCAGCGCCCGCCCGCCGGGCTCGCCGACCTGCAGGGTGATCTTCGCCTCGGTGGGGCGTGGGGCGGCGAGCGCCTGCACGGGCACCACGAGCCGGGCCTTGCCGGCCGCGTCGGTGGTGGCACGGGCGTCGATCTCCGCCGAGGCGGCCTCCACCCGCTCGTCGTCGAGGCCGACGGAGTAGCCCTCGAGCCCCTTGATGCCGCTGCCGGAGGCCTGCTGCACCAGGACGGTGCCGGAGACCTCGAGCCCGGCGCCCGGCGCGCCGTAGAGGTAGCGCGCGGCCACGTCGATGGTGGCGGGCGCGCCCCGGGTCAGGCTCGGCGTCGCACTCTCCAGGGTCACCTCCAGGCGCTCGGGGACGTAGTCCTCCACGAGGAAGCTCGCCTCGCCGATGGCGGGCGCCTTGGGGTCGGTATAGGCCGCCACCCGCCAGGTGCCGTGCTGCGCGCCGGCCAGGAGGGGGAGCGCCAGGGCCCGCCCGCCGAGGCCTGCATCGGGCAGCGGGGCGCGCCGGTACTCGACGCCGTCCGGGCGCTTCACCACCAGGGTGAGCGGAATTTCCGGCACCGCGAGGCCGGTGGCGTCGCGCAGGAGCCCGGTGAGGTTCACGGTCTCGCCCGAGCGGTAGACCCCGCGCTCGGGAAACACGTAGGCCTCGACGGCGCCGGGCTGGGGCCGGCCCCTCACGCCGCGATCCGTGAGGTCGAAGGCCGATTGGCCGAGATCGAGAAAGCCGTAATCGTCGCCGATCTGCGCCACCACGAGGCCCGGTGCGGCGCCCCCCTCCCCGCGGGCGAGGCCCGACGCGAAGGCGGCGTGGCCTTGGCCGTCGGTCTTTGCCGTGGCCAGGACCTCGTTGTTGCGCGCCACAAGCCGAATCTCGGCGCCGGGCACGGTCTCGGCCGAGGCCAGGGAGCGGGCGAAGACGTGGACGCCGTCACGGCCCTTGAAGGCGGTGAGGCCGAGATCCGAGACCACGAACCATTGCGTGGCCTGGGTCTCGTAGCCGCCCTCCTCGTCGGCGGACGCGGCGGAAGCCCCGCTGGCCTGGGCCAGCATGATGTAGATGCCGGGTTCGAGCTTGCCGACCGCCTGAAGGACCGGGAAGGCGGTGACGGCCTCCTGGTTCAGCTCGGCCTTGGCCGTGTCGAGCACGCCCTTCCAGACGCGCTGGCCTTTCTGGTCGGCGATGGTGCGGGCGGTGGCGCCGGTGAGCTGGGATAGGAAGTCCTCGGCCCGCAGGGACGGCAGGAGGCCGCGGTCGCCGACCCGAAGCACCTCGACGTCGATCTTGGCCGCGTTCACCGAGACCAGGGGCACGCCGGCTTGGCCCGTGCGGGGCAGGACGTAGTTGCGCCCCGTGAAGCGGACCTGGGGGGAGCGGTCCCGGACGTAGACCTCGTAATCGGCCGATTTCAGCAGGCCCTCGCCGGCCGCCGAGGGCAGGCCGGAGCGCACCACGAAGGCATAGCGCTCACCGTGCTTGAGGCCATCGACGCAGACCTGCTGGCCGGTGGCGGTGACGGCGGCGTTGGCCGCACCCGAGACCGCGATGTAGGGCGTGAAATCGGTCTTGGCCGCGATGCCTTCGGAGAACTGGAAGCAGATGCGCGGGGCCGCGGCATCCGAATCGACGGTGTAGTTGAGGATGCGGAAGCCGTGCTCGGCCCGCAGGGATTCATAGGTCTCGCGCACTTCCGTGTCGTCGGCCAGGGCGAGGCTGGCGCGGTAGGCCTCCAGCGACGGGCGCCACTCCGACTCGGCCGCATAGACTTCGCCGAGGACGGCGAGCGCCGCGGCCTCGACCGCCGCAGCGCCCGCCCGCAGGTAGCCTTGGTAGGCGGCGGCCCGGGCGTTGCGGCGCAGGCGCAGGCGGTTGGCATAGTCGCCCGTCCGACCGTCGTTGCCGACCGTATTCGCCGCCCGGGCATAGGCGAGCCAGTTGGCCGGCTCGCCGGGCTCGCCCGCCACGGCGAGGCCGAGGGGCTTGAGGGCGTCGGCCGGCTTCTCGGCCTCGATCAGGGCCTCGCCCTCGGCGCGGGCCTTGGCGGCGACCTTCGCGTCGGGCTTCGCCGCGCCGGCCTCGCTCTTCAGCGTGGCCTCGAGGCGCACGCCGTCGCTGGCGAGGTCCTCGCGCACGAAGGTCTTGGGAGCCCCTGTCTTGGCAGCGCCCGCCTTGGAAGCGGAGGGCGTAGGCACAACCTTGGCCGCGGCGCGGGGGGCGGGAGCCTGCGCCTGGACGGAGGCGGGGAACGCCAGCAGCCCGGCGAGCGCGAGGGCCTGCAGAATGCCCGAGACGCCGACCGCGGATCGGGGCGAGCGCCCGTGTCCGGTTGATCCCGACATGCTTCCACCCCGTCGTCCGGACGCCGATGCGGTGCGCCCGACGGAACCGTAGCACTTCGCGCATGGCCCGCAACGGCCTGGAATTCGGGCACGGGCTCTGCCACACCGGACAGGTTCTCGCGGAGAGGCGCGACCCGACCATGACGCGACGCGATCGGTCCATCTGGAGCGCAACCGGTTTCATGCTGGGGATGATGGCGGGGGCCGCTTCGGCCCAGGGACCCGCCGCTCCCCTGCCATCCACTGCCCCGCCCTCCGCACCCGCTCCCGGGCGGACGAAGCCGGCCGCGCCCGATCCGGCCTTCGAGGCGGCGCGGACCGTGTTCGAGGCCTTGCCGGAAGGCGAGCGCAAGGGCCTGCAGGACGCCCTGGTCTGGACCGGCGACTACAACAGCGTGGTCAACGGCACCTTCGGGCGGCGCAGCTTCGAGGCGCTCCAGGCCTATGCGAAGCGCAGCGGCGGGACCGGCCTGCCGGACGCGACCGGACGCGCCGCGCTGCTGAGGGAGGGCGCGGCGGCGCGCGCAGCCGCCCGCTTCGTCGTCAAGCCGGACCCGGCCAGCGGCGTGGTGCTCGGCGTGCCCGAACGCGTGCTGCCGAAGCGCGCGGCGCAGCCGGGCGGCACCCGCTGGCAGAGCGCCGACGGACGAATCACCCTGGAGACGAAGTCCTCTCCCGCCGGCGAGACAGGGCTCGAGGCGGTCTTCGCACGCGTTACGGCGCCGAGCCCCGACCGGCGAGTGACCTACAAGCTCCTGCGGCCCGACTTCCTGGTGGTGACCGCCGAGACCGCGACGGGGAAGTCCTACATCCGCTACGCCGCCGGCGAAGCGGGCTTGCGCGGCCTCACCCTCGGCTACGACAAGGCCCTGGCCGGCGAGGTCGACCGCCTCGCCATCGCCATCGCCAACAGCTTCGTGCCCTTCCCCGATGCGGTTCCGGGCGCCGTCGCGGCGCCGGTGGCAACCGCCGTTCCGGCTCCCGCGCCGCCGCCCCTGCCCGGGACCCGTCCGGCGCCGCTTGCGACCGGCCTCCTCGTGGCGCCAGGGCGCGTGCTGACGAGCGCGGCGGCCCTGGCCGGATGCCGGGTGCCCCTGGTCGCGGGCCAAGCGGCGCGCGTCGGTGCCGGCGCCACGGCCGATCTGATTCTCTTGGAAACGGGTCCCCTCGCGGGCCGGACCGCGATCACACCGCCGGTCCGCGGACGCGGCCTGACCGAGGGCGAGGCTGTGGCGGCCCTCGTCATCGATGGCGAGGGCGGCGTCGCGGTGGCGCCGGGACAGGCAGGCATGGATCAGACGGGCATGAATCAGGCAGGCATGGATCAGGCGGGCATGGATCAGGCGGGAACAGGAGGGGCGGTGGGGAGCGCACGGATCACGGCACCGCTCCAGCCGGGTGCGGGGGGCGCTCCGATCCTGGATCGCGCGGGCGCGGTGGTCGGCCTGGTCCAGACGGTCTCGGCACAGCCTCGGCAGGTGGCGGGCGTGGTGCCGCCGGCGCGCTACGGCCTCGTGACCGGGGCCGCGCTGGCGACCTTTCTCGGTGCGGCGGGCGTCCGGGCCCCGTCGCTGCGCGAAACCGGCGCGAGCGGGGCCGGCCCCCAAGAGGCCGGCACGCTGGGCGCAGCCGCCGCAGCCCTGGCGGGCGCGGTGGTGGCCGTCACGTGCCAGCCGTGAGCGGAATCGTCAGATGCGCCCGGTGACGAGGAGGACGATCAGGATGATGACGAGCAGGCCGCCAAGTCCGAAGCTCGGTCCACGGTAAGCACCGCCGCCGAGGAAGTTACCGCCGCCAAGCACGATCAGGATCAGGAGGATGAGGAGAATGGTCGTCAGGGTCATGGATGGGAACTCCGTCACGCGCCCAACCAGAATTGCTTGAGCTTGACCGTACAAACGTCGCCGTGGCGATTCCGTTCAACGGTCCGTGCGGCATAATCCCACAAAGGCAGAGTTTTTCCTCCGATCGACTTCAGGCCCGCCAATCGGGCAGCGAATTCGATGCGGGTCCCAGCCAATCCGGCACCGGCAAGCCCCGCCTGGCCAGGAAAGCGGGGTTGAACAGCTTCGAGGCGTAGCGCGCCGCGCCGTCGCACAGGATGGTCACGACGGTGTGGCCCGGCCCGAGTTCCCGGGCGAGCCGGATCGCCCCGGCGACGTTGATGCCCGACGACCCGCCGAGGCTCAGGCCCTCCTCCCGCATCAGCCGGAAGACGATCTCGAGGGCCTCGGCATCGGGAATCCGAAAGGAGACGTCCGGGGCGAAGCCCGCGAGGTTGCGGGTGATCCGTCCCTGGCCGATGCCCTCCGTGATCGACGAGCCCTCCGCCTTCAGGGTGCCGGTGGTGTAGTGGGCGTACAGCGCGGACCCCTCCGGGTCGGCGAGGCCGATCCGCACGTCGGGGCGCGCGGCGCGCAGGGCCTCGGCGGTCCCCGCGAGGGTGCCGCCGGTTCCGGCCGCACAGATGAAGCCGTCGACCGCCCCACCGGTCGCCGCCAGGATCTCCGGGCCCGTCGTCTCCACGTGGGCCTGCCGGTTGGCGACGTTGTCGAACTGGTCGGCGAAGAAGGCTCCGGCCGGTTCGGTCTCGGCCAAGCGCTCGGCGAGCCGGCGGGCGGCGTGAACGTAGTTGTTGGGGTTGGCGAACGGCACCGCCGGCACTTCCACCAGGCGGGCGCCGGCCAGGCGCAGGGTTTCCTTCTTCTCGGCCGACTGCGTCTCCGGGATCACGATGACCGTGCGGTAGCCGCGCACCGAGGCCACGAGCGCCAGACCGATGCCGGTATTGCCGGCCGTGCCCTCTACAATGGTGCCGCCGGGCCGGATGGCGCCCCTTGCCTCGGCGTCGCGCACGATGGAGAGCGCCGCCCGATCCTTCACCGAGAGGCCGGGATTCAGGAATTCCGCCTTGCCCAGGATGGTGCAGCCGGTCTCCTCGGAGGCGCGCGCCAGGCGGATCAGGGGCGTGGCGCCGATGGCCGAGAGGATGTCGGGCAGGTGACTGTCGGGCAAGTGACTGTCGGAATGGAGGATCATGCGCGGGATTCCGGGTACGAGGCGGCGGACCCGGCGCGTCTCAGGCGGCGAGCGCCCGATTTACCGTGGAGCGCAGGTCGGCCAGGGAGAACGGCTTCGTCAGGACGTCGGTCACGATGGCATCGAGGCCCCGCGCACGCTCGCGCTGGTCGGCGAAGCCGGTCATCAGCAGGATGGTGAGATTGGGAAAGTCGCGCTTGGCCGCGAGCGCCAGGGCGATCCCATCCATCAGCGGCATGCGGATGTCGGTGAGCATGAGGTCGAACGCGCCGTCCGCCTCGGTCAGCCGGTCGAGGCCGTCGCTGCCGTCCGTGGCCGTGACCACGGCGTGACCGTCGATCTCGAGGCCCCGCTTGAGGAAGCCCCGCACCGTCTCTTCGTCATCCACCAGGAGGATGCGGGCCATCGTGCGTCTGTATCTCTCTCGGATCCGAGCGCTCAGTCACGCAAGCGCCGACGCGCCCTGTCAAGGGATCGTCGGACACAGCAAGCCCTTTAAGAGCCAGATCGTTTCATATTCTCCGGCACGCACGACGAATTCCGCGCGCGCGGCAAATTCTGCGGATCGTGAGCGGGTGCGTCTCAGGTGCCGCCGAACAGGTCGGGCTCCCGGCTCTCGTAATCGACGAGGCCGACGAAGGGCAGCTGGCGGTAGGCATGGGCGACATCCATGCCGTAGCCGACCACGAACACGTCCGGGCAGGTGAAGCCGACGAAATCCGCATCAATGGTCACGGCGCGCTTGCCGGGCTTCTCCAGAAGCACGGCGGTGAGCACCCGCTTGGCGCCCCGCGCCATCAGCAGGTCCTTGGCGAACACGATGGTGCGGCCGGATTCGAGGATGTCGTCCACCAGGAGGACGTCGCGTCCGCGCACCTCGCTCTCCACGTCGCGCAGGATCTCGACCTGCCCCGAAGAGACCGTGGCGGTGCGGTAGCTCGACAGGTGGACGAACTCGGCCTGCGGCTCCAGCCCGACCCGGTGCAGGGCGCGCAGGAGGTCGGCGGCGAACATGAAGCTGCCCTTGAGCACCGCCACCACGAGCAGGTTCTCGGGATTGGCGGCGGCGATGGCCGCTGCGAGTTCCTCGGTGCGCCGGGCGATGGCGGTTTCGTCGAAGAGGACGCGGACGCGTCGGGAAGCACTGGTCATCCGCGTTCCTTATCACGGGGCCGGGGCGCTGGCATCGGCCTTCGGCATGGTCTCGCCCGCCTCGGCGGCGGCAAAATGCACGCGGACCGAGCGGCCCTGCGCCGGCGGCGCCGACAGGCTCGCGCGGAAGCGCGCGGTCTCGCTCTTCTCGAGGGCGGCGCGCGGTGGCGCGATGCGCCAGCGATAGAGCGCCTGGTCGCGCCCGTCCCGGACCTCCACCTCGATCGGCGGTACCGCGGCCTCGGCGGCGACGCCGACGAGATCCCCCTCCACCACGAGCTGGCCCTGCGCGCCCTCCCCCGGGCTCTGGAATGCCACGACGTCGCGGAACTCGACGCCACGCAGGTTCACCGGAAATCCGACCCGGGCATAGAGACCGGCGCTCTGCGGCATCGCCCGCACCACCGTGGCCCGTCCAAGAACGGCGAGACCGAGTCCGCCGAGCACGGCGAGCCCGAGGGCGGCCCCGGGCGAGGCCAGGGAGAAGCCGTTGCGCTTCGGCCTCGCGGGCTTGGCCCGGGCCCGCGGACGCGGCGTCTCTGAGGGCGAAGGATCGGGCTCGGGTTCGGCGGCCAGGGCCGACTCCCAGGCATCGAGATCGGCCTGGGCCGAGGCGCGGCTCTGCGCCGCGTCGGGGCCGAGCTCGGAGGCGGCCATCATGGCCGCGGTCATCTCGGCCTCGAGGGCGGCGGAGACGTCGTCGGGGGAGATGAACCAGGTCTCGCGGCAGGCCGCGCAGCGCACCGAGCGCCCGTCCGCGCCGACGCGGTCCACGTCGATCTCGTACGCGCTGGTACAGGACGGGCAGACGATCAGCATGGCGTCCGTGGACCTCGGATCTCGATGGACGGTTGCCGACGGGGGCAAAAAGACTCAAACGGTTCTCCGCCAACACGGTTAACCGTCCGTGAAGCGGGCGGCCTATAAGCGGGATGCGCAGGACCGTCGCACGAGGGCCGTCGCACGAGGGCAGTCCTGGTTGGGCCGTCTTGGTTGCGCAGTCTTGGTCGGGCAGGCGTGGTTGGGCAGGACCTTGGGGGGATCGTGGCGGATCGGGTGAACACGCAGTCGCTCCTCTCCGGAGCCGAGGAGCCGGTGGTCCAGTTCGAGAGCGTCGGCATGCGCTACGGTCTCGGGCCGGAGGTGCTGAGCGATGTCAGCTTCCAGATCGCACCGCGCTCGTTCCAGTTCCTCACGGGACCGTCCGGTGCGGGCAAGACCACCCTGCTGCGCCTGATTCTGCTGTCGGTGCGCCCCACCCGCGGCCTCGTGTCGGTCTTCGGCGAGGAAGTCAGTGACATCTCCAGCGAAGCGCTGACCGGCCTGCGGCGGCGCATGGGCGTGGTCTTCCAGGATTTCCGCCTGCTCGACCACCTCACCACCTACGAGAACGTCGCGCTGCCCCTGCGTGTCCAGGGGCGGTCGGAAACGAGTTACCGGGCCGAGGTCGTCGAACTCCTGCGCTGGGTCGGCCTCGGCGAGCGCATGCACGTGCTGCCGCCCCTTCTCTCGGGCGGAGAGAAGCAGCGCGCCGCCATCGCCCGGGCGCTCATCGCCCGGCCGGAACTGCTCCTGGCCGACGAACCCACCGGCAATGTCGACCCCGGCCTCGGCCGCCGCCTGCTGCGCCTGTTCATCGAACTCAACCGGCTGGGCACCTCGGTCCTCATCGCCACCCACGACTTCGCCCTGATGGACCTCGTCGATGCCCGGCGCTTCGTCCTCGGCGATGGACGCCTGACGGTCGAGGCATGATGGACGAGACCGACACGCCATCCGCCGCGCCGGCACACCGTCCGCCGCCCCGCACCGACGACCGGCCACCGGTGAAGCCTCCGGCGCCGCCGGAGTCGCGCGCGGCCCCCCTGCCCCCGACCCTACGCCGCAACGCCCCCCTGGTCCCGACCGACTCGGCGGCCAGCCGGGCCCTGGCCGCCGTCATCGCGATCCTGACCTTCCTCGCCGCGCTCTGCGCGGGCGCGGCCGAGATCGTGGCCTCCAGCGCCGTTCAGTGGCAGGACACGGTGGCCCAGGAAGTGACGATCCAGGTGCGTCCGAGCCCCGGGCGCGACATCGATGCCGACGTCGCCCGGGCCGAGGGCCTGGCCAAGGCCACGCCCGGCATCGCCGCCGTGCGGGTGTTCTCGAAGGCCGAGGCCGAGCGCCTGCTCGAGCCCTGGCTCGGCAGCGGCCTCGACCTCTCGGACCTGCCGGTGCCGCGGCTCGTGACCCTGAAGCTCGCCGAGACGGCCCCGGACCTCAAGCCCCTGCGCAGTTCCCTCAGCGAGGCGCTGCCCGGGGTGGCGAGCCTCGACGACCACGCCCTCTGGCTGCGTCGGCTCTCCACGGCGGCCAACACCTTCGTGGGCGTCGGGGTCGGCATCGTCCTTCTGGTGCTGGTGGCGACGGGCCTCGCCGTGGTCTTCGCGACCCGCGGCGCCATGGCGGGCAACCGGGAGGTGGTGGAGGTCCTGCACTTCGTCGGCGCCAACGACGACTTCATCGCCCGGGCCTTCCAGCGCCGGTTCTTCGGCCTCGGCCTGCGCGGCGGCATCATCGGCTCGGGCGCGGCCATCGCGGCCTTCGCGCTGGCCGGGCTGGTATCGCGCAACTGGCGCTCCGGCCCGGCCGGGGAGGAAATCGAGGCGCTGTTCGGCACCTTCCACATCGGCTGGCGCGGCTACGCCGCCGTGCTCCTCATCGGCGTGATCGCGTCGGTGGTCACCGGCATCGTCTCGCGCCTCACCGTGCGACGGTTCCTGGCCTGAGGAACGGGGGCCCGCGACAGCGGCGCGCGCCCTGTCACGGAAGCGGGCGATCCCGTTAACCCTTCATGAACCTTTCGGGGCGGAGATACTTGCCTCGTGAACGCCCCAATCGGGGCTACTCTCTGGGGGAATGACGAGGCGGATGTCAGCCAGCGGCACCATGAGGCCCTCCGAGGCTTTCGGATGGGCCTGGACCGACGCCGCATCCCGCGCGCCTGCCCCGGCGCGCCGGCAACCGGATGCGTCCGGCCCTGGATCCACGGCGCGAAGCGGGCTCGGGCCGACCGCCAAGGCCACCCTCGGCCTCGCGGCCACCGGTGCCGTCGCGCTCTTCTGCGGCTTCCTGACCTTCGTGGCCTGCCTGGAGCGGGACGAGCGCGTGCCGCAGGGCCGGGCCGACGGCATCGTGGCGCTCACGGGCGGGGCGCAGCGCATCGGCGACGCCATCGACCTTCTCGCCAACGGCTACGGCCGACGCCTGCTGATCACGGGTGTCAACGAGCGCACCAGCCGCGACGAGATCGCCCGTCTCAACCCGACGCAGCGGCACTGGATCGATTGCTGCGTCGACCTCGACTATCGGGCGCGCAACACCATCGGCAACGCCATCGAGACCCGTCGCTGGATGCGCCAGCACCGTTTCAGCACCGTGACGGTGGTGACCTCGAACTACCACATGCCCCGCACGATGGTGGAACTCGACCACGCGCTCGTGGGAGCCGACCGCGTCGTGCCCCATCCGGTGATCGCGGAGGGCTTCGATGCCGACCGTTGGTGGCATCACCCCGCCTCCGCCAAGTTGCTGGCCTCGGAATACCTGAAATTCCTCGTGGCCTGGGTCCGGACCCGCTTCGAGCATGATCCGGAGCGCTCACGGGCCGCCATCCTGATCGGACGCGGCAAGCCGATCAAGATGGTCGCCGAACCGCTGCTGCTGCGCGGGCAGGAATAGGCCGAATCCCGCTCGGAGCCCGAGGCTTCACAGCCCCTTGCACTGGCTCCGGATCATCCCGGCGAATTCCTTCTCGGACGTCTGGACTTGGTTCAGGCGGTCGGTGCGCTCGACCCCTGAGAGGCAGCGACCATAGACGCTCGCCACCCGGCGCATGGTCTCCACGTGCCGACGCCAGACGCGACACTGGTCGGCCGCTTCGCTGCCGGCCTGTTCGAGCTGGTCGATCGCCTGGCGCTGCATCGAGTTCGCCACGAGGACGTCGCGGGCGCAGGCGGTATCGGTGACGCCGCGCTGCTGCGCGTGGGCCGGCGCGGCGGCGAGCAGGAGGGCAATCAGAGCGGGCGCGCAGGGCAGGATCCGCATGATCAAGCGGCCTGCGAGGCCGAGGTGTGGGTGAGCAGCGCGTAGAGGGCACTGGCGTCGCGGGCGGCGCGGATGCGCTCGAGGATACCTGGCTCGCGCAGGAGGCGGGCGACCTGGGCCAAAGCCTTCAGGTGGTCGGCGCCGGCCCCCTCGGGAGCCAGGAGCAGGAAGGCGATGTCGACGGGCTGGCCGTCGAGGGCATCGAAATCCACCGGCTTCTCCAGCCGGGCGACGAGGCCGAACAGCCGGTCGAGGCCGGGCAGCTTGCCGTGCGGGATGGCGACGCCGTCGCCGATGCCGGTGGAGCCCAGGCGCTCGCGCTGCAGCAGGGTCTCGAACACCTCGCGCTCGTCCAGCGCCGGAAGCTGACGGACCGCGTGAGCGCTGAGCTCCTGCAGCATCGACTTCTTGGCGCGGACGCGCAGGGACGGCACCACGGAATCCGGAGAGAGGAATTCCAGCACTGGCATGAAGGACCGTCGCCCCGTCGGCGGCGGCCGAGACCCGGCCGCCACTCCATGAAAGGTCGGGCCGCCCGGGGCGGCCCTTGGACTCAATCGAACGGGTTCAGGCTCTGTTCCCGACCCGCGCCTACGAGGCTGCCTCGGCCGGATCGACCCAGCCGATGGCCCCGTCCGTGCGGCGGTATACGACGTTGATGCGTCCGGTGCCAGCGTGAACGAACACGATCACCGGCGCGCCCGTGAGGTCGAGGGCGGTGACCGCCTCGCTGACCGAGTGGCGCTTCAGGGTCTTGGTGCTCTCCGCCACCACGGGCGGGTGCGCCGCTTCCCCGTCGTCGCCATCCTCGTCGAGGTCGATGGCCTCGGCCTCGCTCGGAGCCGCGAACACCGCGTAGGCCGCCTGCACGGTCGCGCCGTCATGGCCGGCCGCGCCATGGTCCTTCAGCTTGTGCTTGTAGCGCCGCAGGCGCTTTTCCAGGCGGTCCGCCGTCTGCTCGAAGCTTGCATGGGCGTCGTGGGCGGCGCCGGAGGCTTCCAGGGTCAGGCCGGAAACGAGGTGGAGCACGCAATCGGTGCGGTAGGCGGTTCCGTCCCGCCGCAGGGTGACGTGGCCGGAGCAGGTCCCGCTCATGTGGCTGTCGAGATACTTCGAGAGGGTGGCAGCCATTCGCTCCTCGACCCGCCCCCGAAGAGCTTCGCCAAGGTCCAGGCCGTGGCCCGTCACGCGCAATGACCCCATGATCCCTCCGATTTTCGTTGTGGACACGCCCTGGGTGAGGCGCAACCTGAGTTAAGGAGCCTCTCTCGGAGAAGTCAACGCGAGGTCGGGCCCGGGCCTTGTGCGGGCCTCCGATCCGTCATTCGCGGCCCGGGCCCCGGCCGCGCGCGAGCCGTCGGGCCCGCGCAAGGCGGACCTCGCCGATCCGATCCGTCCGTCGCCAAAGGGGATGCCGCCGCGGTCGCTTCACCGCCCCGCGTAAGCGAAATGCTCGCGGCGGCGCTCGATCGAGGAGGGAATGCGCAGGGACTCCCGGTACTTGGCGACGGTGCGGCGGGCGATGTCGATGCCCTCGTCACGCAGGCGCTGCACCAGGGCGTCGTCGGAGAGCACGTCGCTCGGCGCCTCGCCGTCGACCAGCTGCTTGATGCGGTGGCGGACGGCCTCGGACGAATGCGCGGCGGTGCCGGCGGCGCCCGGGATCGCGGCGGTGAAGAAGTATTTCATCTCCAGCGTGCCGCGGCTGGTGCCGATCGACTTGTTCGAGGTGACCCGCGAGACGGTGGATTCGTGCATGCCGATCGCCTCGGCCACCGTCTTCAGGTTGAGCGGGCGCAGGTGCGCGACGCCGTGCAGGAAGAACGCGTCCTGCTGGCGCACGATCTCGGAGGCGACCTTGAGGATGGTGCGGGCCCGCTGCTCCAGGCTGCGGGTGAGCCAGTTGGCGGTCTGCAGGCATTCCGACAGGAAGGCCTTGTCACCCTCGGCCGCCGCACCGCGCGAGACCCGGGCATAATAACTCTGGTTGACCAGCACCCGCGGCAGGGCCTCGGCGTTGAGCTCCACCAGCCAGGAGCCATCGGGCGCGGCACGCACGAACACGTCGGGGATCAACACCTCGACGGCCCGGCTTCCGAAGGCGCGACCGGGCTTCGGATCGAGCCGGCGCAGCTCGGCCAGCATGTCGACGAGGTCCTCGTCGTCGACGCCGCAGAGCCGACGGAGCGCCGCGAAGTCGCGCTTCGCCACGAGGTCGAGGCGCGACACCAGGGCCTGCATGGCCGGATCGAACCGGTCGCGGTCGCGCAGCTGCAGGGCGAGGCACTCGGCGAGGTCGCGCGCGGCGATGCCGGCGGGCTCGAAACTCTGGACGAGCTTCAGCACCCGGGCGACCCGGTCGAGGGACGCGCCAAGGCGCTCGGCCACCGCATCGATGGATTCGCGCAGGTAACCGGCATCGTCGACGGCATCGATCAGGAAGCCGCCGATCAGCCGGTCCATGGGATCGCGGGTGGCAAGGTCGAGCTGGGCGCCGAGATGCTCGCGCAGGGAGATTTCGGCGGTGAGGCTCGCCTCGAAATCCGGGGCCTCGCCGTCGAAGCTGCCGCCGGTATTGCCGTAGGGCGCCGGCGTCAGGGAGAGCATGTCGCCGGACGCCGCCTCACGGGCATGGGTCGGGTTCTCGTCCGAGAACACGTTGTCGAGGCGGGTGTCGAGGGCGCTCTCCATGTCGGCGCCGCTCGCCGTCAGCGTGGTGGCGATCCAGGGCTCGTCGCCTCCGTCATAGTCGCCGCCCTCGCCGTCCCCGTCGCGATCGACCGAGGATTCGGAGGGTGTCTCGGCCGGCGGGCGTTCGCCCTCGCTCTCACCGTCGGCGCGCTCCAGCAAGGGATTGCGCTCGAGTTCGGCATCGACGTACGCGGCGAGGTCGAGCTGGGAGAGTTGGAGCAGCTTGATCGCCTGGAGAAGCTGAGGCGTCATCACCAGGGCTTGGCCCTGGCGCATTTCCAGCCGTTGCAGCAGACTCATCGTTGTCGCCCCGGGTGAGTCGCGCCTCAGGTCGGCGGCACACGTCGCCGTGAGCCGAACCTCGGCACAAATCTTGCTTCCTGTCGTCTGTTCCCAGGTCTAGCGCCAACCCGATCCCACGTCAAAGCGTGGCGGATCAGATTTGCACGCAAATTGGGCAGGCTATGAAAGCGGCATGGGGATACGCGCCCCCATGGAAGTCGGACCGTCGCATCGCCGACGCTAACAAAAGCTTGTGAGATCAGTGGAAATTCCCGCACTGCACCAAGGATAGGCGGCTTGAGGCGTGTCGGACGCCGGCTGAAAAACCTGCGGGCTGCGATCCGGATGCAGGGCTGCCCCTGTAGCATCCGGACGGGACCGGCCCCTAAAGGCGGAAATCCTCGCCGAGATAGAGGCGCCGGGCCTCCGGATTGGCCACGATCTCCTCGGGCGTCCCCTCGGTGAGGATACGGCCCGAATGGGCGATGTAGGCCCGATCGATCAGCCCAAGGGTCTCGCGCACGTTGTGGTCGGTGATGAGCACGCCGATCCCACGCTGCTTCAGGTGCTTCACCAGGTCCTGGATATCGCCGACCGCGATGGGGTCGATCCCCGCGAAGGGCTCGTCGAGCAGCATGAAGCTCGGCGAGGACGCGAGCGCCCGGGCGATTTCGCAGCGGCGGCGCTCGCCTCCGGAGAGGGCGATCGACGGCGACTTGCGCAGGCGCGCGATATCGAACTCTTCGAGCAGCGATTCGAGCTTGCGGGCGCGCTCCTTCCGATCGGGCTCGGCCACCTCGAGCACCGCGCGGATGTTGTCCTCCACGGTCAGGCCGCGGAAGATCGAGGCCTCCTGCGGCAGGTAGCCGATGCCGAGGCGGGCCCGCTGGTACATCGGCAATTGGGTGATCGGCAGGCCGTCCAGGGTGATGGTCCCGCGATCGGCCGTGACGAGGCCGGTAATCATGTAGAAGATGGTGGTCTTGCCGGCGCCGTTGGGGCCGAGCAGTCCGACCGCCTCGCCGTTGCGCACGGTGAGACCGGCCTCGTGCACCACGGTGCGGGCGCCGTAGCTCTTGCGCAGGCCACGCACGCAGAGGATGCCCGGTCCGCCGCCCTCCTCGACGATGGCAGCCGCATCGGCCGCGCGACGACGGGCGCGACCGCCGAACAACCGCCGGAGCAGGGAGGGTGCCGGCGGCGCGCCGGCACGGTCGGAGGAGCGCTCCGCCAGGGCGGGCGCCGGCGCCGCGGCACTCAATTCGTCTGGGCCCGGGACTTGCCGGCAGGCTTCTCGGCGGAGGCTTCGGTGGGCTTGTCGGCCGGCGGCCTGGTCGCGCGTCCGGCGATGGGGGCCGGCGTGCAGCCCCTGCCCTTGGCCCCGTCCTCCTTCTGCGGCACCAGGAGGGCGGAGACGCGCCCGCCTGCCACCGGGTCCATATTGGCCCGACCGGTGTTCATGTCGTAGACGAGGCGGGAGCCGCGGGTGACGTTCTGGCACTGGCTCAGGATGACGTTGCCGGTGACCACGATGCGCTTGGCCTCCTGATCGAACACGGCGTTGTCGCCGGTGGCGATCTGGTCCTTCTGCACCACGGTGACCGGGCCGGCGCATTCCACGCGCTGGATGCCGTTCTCGTTCAGGCCGGCCGCCCGCTCGGCCTGGCTGGCCGGCTCGCCGCCCGGCGCCGTCGCTTCCTTCTTGTCCTTGCCGCGCTTGTAGCGCACCGTCATGCTGGAGCAGCGGATCGTGCTGTCGCCCTGCACGGCGACGACGTTGCCGGCGAAGATCGCCTTGTTCTCGCGGTCGAACACGTCGAGACGGTCGGCGTCGATCTTGATCGGTTCCTTGCCGCTGCCCCCGAGGTTGCCCAGGGGCGAAGCGGACTTCTCCTTGCGCGGGGCCGCAGGCGCCGTCTGTGCCGCGACGGGTCCGGCCGCGATCACAGCCGCCAGCGCGAGCGCGAGGGCCGTCCGGCGCCGATGCGGAACGACGTCCATCCCCGTGGGCCGCGTCACGGGCGGCGCTCCCCGTCCTCGGGCTCGGCCGCCGTGGTCCGGATACGCGCCGGCTTGTCGGTCAGACCGGCGACCTGAGCCTTGTCGGCCTGGGCTTCGGACTTGTCCTGCGGATCCCGACCGTGCAGGACCGTATGGACGTTGCCGACGAAAGAGATGACGTGGCCACTGTCGATCACCTCCAGGGTGTCGGCCACGATGGTGCCGGCGGGCATCGAGACGGCGACGGTCTCGCTCGACCGCACGCTGCCGGCCTTGAAGTCGACGGCCGCCGTCTTCAGGCGGACCTCCTCGCCCTTGTCCGTCCAGAGCCGGATGTCCCGGTCGAGGTTCAGGGATTCGCGCGTGGAATCGAACACGCCGGAGGCGGCTTCGAGGTGCACGAGGCCGCCCTTGTCGTCCGTGTTGAGCTGGCCCTTCATCGCCTGCAATTCGATCACGCTCGGCTTGCGAACGTCCTGGAAAGCGGCGGTGGCGGTGACCTCGTAGCCCCGGTCGCCCTTCCGGAAGCCGGACAGGCGAGGATTCTCCATCTTCACCTTGCTGCCCGACAGGCTGAGCTGGCCGACCGACACGTCGGGCAGGCCGGCCCCGAAGGGATTGAACAAGGTGACGACCGCGAGCGCGAGGACGGCGGTTCCGGCGGCGAGGGGAATCAGCCGCCGCAGGGCGCGCACGTGGCTGCTGTGGTTGCGCGCCCGCGCATGGGCGCGGGTCCGGCGCGCATCGACGCGGCCGTCGCTCGTCTGCCCCGTCTCGATCGCCGCGCCCAGGTGCATGATCTTTCCAACATCGTGCCCCGGCGGCGTCGGCACGCGCGAGGAGCGCGCCACGGCTGGGTCGACCGCCGGATGACCGGGGGCAGTGGCGAAGTTATGACGGGAAGCTTGAGAAAGCATCAAGCCTCCGGTTCACCCGAGGGCGGAATGGCGCAGGCGCGCGGGCGGGGATGTGCGACGGCGCACGGAGACGGGCGCGCAGGACGTCGGCGCGACGGCGCCTGTGCGGCGGAGGCCGCCGTCAGGCATGCGCGAAGATGTCGGTGTCCGGCCAGCCGGCGAGATCGAGCCGGGCGCGGGTCGGCAGGAAGTCGAAGCAGTTCCGCGCGAGATCCGTGCGGCCCTCCCGCTCCAGCATCGCGTCGAGGCGCGCGCGCGCGGCGTGCAGGTAGAGGACGTCGGAGGCGGCGTAATCGACCTGGGCCTGGCTCAGGGTATCGGCGCCCCAATCCGAGGATTGCTGCTGCTTGGACAGGTCGACGCCCACGAGTTCGCGGACCACGTCCTTCAGCCCATGCCGGTCGGTGTAGGTGCGAGCCAGCTTCGAGGCTACTTTGGTGCAGTAGACCGGCGCCGGCATGACCCCGAGGCCCCGGAACAGCACCGCGAGATCGAAGCGTGCGAAGTGGAAGATCTTCAGGGTGGCCGGATCGGCCAGCACGCGCATCAGCGTCTCGGGCGCCGGACCGCCGGGGATGATCTGGACCACGTCAGCCGTGCCGTCGCCGCGCGAGATCTGTACGACGCAGAGCCGGTCGCGATGCGGGTTGAGCCCGAGGGTCTCGGTGTCGATGGCAATGGCCGGGCCGGCGACGTAGTCGGCAGGCAGGTCGCCGCGATGCAGGCGAATGGCAGGATGCGGCGGCATGGACGGGGAATTTCCGCGCTGGGATCGACGACGGGCCACGAACGGCGTTTCTCGTGTGATCCCCGGCGCCTATCATCGGGCCCCGACCCCCGCAAGGGTGGCAGACTGCGCGGCGCGCGGGAGCACCCCGCGCGCCGCATCAGGCCCTGGGTCTGTTTGACCAGCCTCATTTCTGCTTCGCGATGACCTTGTCCTTGATGCCGTCATAGGCGTTCTGGGGGATGATCTTCTTGGACAGAAGCTCGTCCTTGCCACGATAGGGGCGCCCCTTGATGATCGCGGCGGAGCGGGCGGCGCCGATGCCTGGCAGCGCGTCGAGCTCGGCAGCGGTGGCGCTGTTGATGTCGACCAGGGTCGTCTTCGCGGTCGGCTCGACCGTCGGCGCCTTGGGCGCTGCAGGCGCGGTCGGCGCCACGGTCTTGGGAGCCGTCGTGGGCATGGGGGTGGCCGGGCTCGGCGCCTGGGCCAGGGCGGGCCCCGCGGTGAGGCAGGTCAGAACGGCGAGGGTACGCAGCAGGGATGAGGACATGGATGTCTCCCGAAAGCATCGCCCTCCGCGCGATGCGGCAGCGAGCCTGTCCCCTGAGTAGAAGCTCCAACTTGAACCGCAGATTAAAGTCCTCGCACGTTTCCGTGCCGGGATCTTCGGCGTATCACGCGGGCGAATCCTCTGCGGGTTCAAAGCGGAGGTCTGGCCAGCGCGGCGGTGAAGGAAATCCTCCGCAGGGACCTTCGCCGCGTGGCGGTCCGATCCGCGCCGCACCTGGCGGCACCGTCTGTTCCGGCCTCCTGCGCGGGACACTCTAGCCAGAACCTGCGGGTGGCGTTATAGAGCCGCCAGCGAATCTCCGTTTGACCACGGTACCGAGGCGGCCTTCCCCTGGAAGTCGCGCCCACGGTGCCTTTTTTGCCGTAACAGGACTCTTCCGATGGCCGTTCCGAAGCGAAAGACCTCTCCCTCGCGTCGCGGCATGCGCCGCTCCGCCGACGCCCTCAAGGCCCCGACCTACGTCACCGACAAGGATTCGGGCGAGCTGCGTCGTCCCCACCACATCGATCTCAAGACCGGCATGTACCGGGGCCGCCAGGTCCTCAAGGTGAAGTCGACCGAGGCTTGAGCCTCGCGGGGGCGCCGTACGGCTGCCCCGGACTGCACCGCAGATCCGAGATTCCCGAGCCGTGGCCCCGCAAGGGCCCGGCTTTTTTCGTTGGCCGATCCTTACCGCCGGGGGCGACGTCAGGGTCTGTCAGGCGCGGCGCGCCGCCTCGGCGTAGCGCGCGGCGGCCGAGCGTGTGCGCTCGAAACGGGACGGCCTCAGGGTCGGCTCGACGCTGACGATGAGCTGGGCCAGGAAGCCCGACAGGGGACGAGCCGGGATCGGTCGAAACCCGGGCGCCGCGCCGCCGGAGATCACCACGAGGTCACGACGCGGGAGGGAGTCCGATTCGGGCAGCGCGCCTGCCAGGTCGTCCCGCGCCGTCTCGGTACGCGCCATGGCCCTCGCTCCCCGGGCCCGCATGGCCCGTGGGAACAGAATTGGCCCGCGTTAACGGTTCGTCAACCTTTGATCCGGCGCCTGCCGCGCAGCAAGGTTACCGGTTGAGGGTCTCGGACGATTCCTTCGGCCCGCAATTCCTGCGGCCCGCGCTCACTTCTTGGCGAGGTCCTCGAGACGGGACTGCATCTCGGCCATCTGGCGCTTGAGGTCGTCGAGGTCGTTCCCAGCCGGGCCGTGCTGGGTCGGGGCGGGAACGCCCGCGGACTTGCCTGCCGAGGAGGGATGGGCGCCCATGCCGGAGAGCGGGCCAGTGCCGAAGGTGGTGAACATCTTCATTGCGTCGCCGAAGAAGCTCATATTCGCCCGGACCTGCTCCTCCATCGCGCTCTGGAACGCGGTGGGCGCGAAGCTCTGCGCCATCTTCTCGCGCAAACCCTCCTGGTCCCGGGCGAAATTCGCCATGGAGAATTCCAGGAAGCTCGGAACCATGGTGCGCATGCTGTCGCCGTAGAATCGGATCAACTGCCGCAGGAAGGCCACCGGCAGCAGGTTGTCCTCGCCGGCCTTGTTCTCCTGCTCGAAGATGATCTGCGTCAGCACCGACCGGGTGATGTCGTCGCCCGAGCGTGCGTCGTAGACGAGGAAGTCCTCGCCGTTCTGCACCATCGTCGCCAAGTCCTCGAGGGTGACGTAGGTCGACGTCCCGGTGTGATAGAGGCGCCGGTTAGCGTATTTCTTGATGACGGTGTGGGTGGACTTACCGTTATCCGCCATTTCTGGGGGCCTCTCCCGGCGCGTTCGTAGCCGCGCGATCTTCTTACGGCGGCGCCGAGGACCGCTGCTCGATCCCGCGCCGCACAAGTGCACCTTAAGACGTTCCCGTGCCGACGAAAACAGCAATTTATCGCCCATCCCGCGGAATACCACGCAACGGAGCGTTTCCTGTCACGGGCGGAGCTGCAAACAACCTTCGGATGCCTTGACTTCGCAGGGTCGACGGCTTTCATCCGGGAGAACGGCACAAAGGCGCCCACGCTCGATTGCATTCAGAGCGTCAAGGGAGCGCCCGCCGGGATGAGGAGAACGTCACCATGGCAGCAGAAGAAATCGTCATCGTCGGCGCGGCGCGCACCGCGGTGGGCTCGTTCGGCGGCGTCTTCAACACCGTCCCCGCGCACGACCTCGGCGCCGTGGCGATCAAGGCCGCCCTCGAGCGCGCCGGCGTCCCGGCCGACGACGTGGACGAGGTGATCTTCGGCCAGGTGCTCACCGCCGGCGCCGGCCAGAACCCCGCCCGCCAGGCTGCCATCAAGGCCGGCATCCCCGAGAAGGCCACCGCCTGGGGTGTCAATCAGGTCTGTGGCTCGGGCCTGCGCACGGTCGCCATCGGCATGCAGCAGATCGCCAACGGCGACGCCACCGTGATCGTGGCCGGCGGCCAGGAATCGATGTCGCTCTCCCCGCACGCGCAGTACCTGCGCGGCGGCCAGAAGATGGGCGACGTCAAGCTCGTCGACACCATGATCAAGGACGGCCTCTGGGACGCCTTCAACGGCTACCACATGGGCCAGACGGCCGAGAACGTGGCGCAGGCCTTCCAGCTGACCCGCGAGCAGCAGGACCAGTTCGCCACCGCCTCGCAGAACAAGGCCGAAGCCGCCCGCAAGGAGGGGCGCTTCAAGGAGGAGATCGCCCCCGTCACCGTGCCGGGCCGCAAGGGCGACGTCGTGGTCGACACCGACGAGTACATCCGCGACGGCGCGACCGTCGAGGCCATGGCGAAGCTCAAGCCGGCCTTCACCAAGGACGGTACCGTGACCGCCGCCAACGCCTCGGGGCTCAACGACGGCGCGGCCGCCATCGTGCTGATGTCGGCCTCCGAGGCCGAGCGCCGGGGCATCAAGCCCCTGGCCCGGATCGTCTCCTGGGCAACGGCCGGCGTCGACCCGAAGGTGATGGGCACCGGCCCGATCCCGGCCTCGCGCAAGGCCCTGGACAAGGCCGGCTGGAGGGCCTCCGACCTCGACCTGATCGAGGCCAACGAGGCCTTCGCCGCCCAGGCGCTCGCCGTGAACAAGGACATGGGCTGGGACACCGACAAGGTGAACGTCAATGGCGGCGCCATCGCCATCGGCCACCCGATCGGAGCCTCCGGTGCCCGCGTCCTCGTCACCCTGCTGCACGAGCTGAAGCGCCGGGACGCCAAGCGCGGCCTCGCCACCCTCTGCATCGGCGGCGGCATGGGCGTCGCCCTCTGCGTCGAGCGCGTCTGAGCCCGCGCTCCGACCGGCGCCGCATGAATTCTTGACGGCGCCGCAAATTTAAATCGGTCGCGCTCGACGTGGACCCTCCGCTAAAGCGCGACCGGCCAAACATAATCACAAGAAACCAGCTTTCGGAGGAAACCATGGCTCAGGAACGCGTCGCACTCGTCACCGGCGGTACCCGCGGCATCGGCGCCGCCATCTCGAAGGGCCTGAAGGCCAAGGGCTACAAGGTCGCGGCCAATTACGGCGGCAACGACGAGGCGGCCAACGCCTTCAAGAACGAGACCGGCATCCCGGTCTTCAAGTTCGACGTCGGCGACTACGCGGCCTGCGAGGCCGGCATCAAGGCGGTCGAGGCCGAGGTCGGCCCGGTCGACATCCTGGTCAACAATGCCGGCATCACCCGTGACGGCCTGTTCCACAAGATGACCTTCGAGAAGTGGCAGGCGGTCATCAAGACCAACCTCGACTCCGCCTTCACGGTGACCCGCCCGGTGATCGAGGGCATGCGCAACCGGGGCTTCGGTCGCATCATCCTGATTTCCTCGATCAACGGACAGAAGGGCCAGATCGGCCAGGCCAACTACTCGGCCGCCAAGGCCGGCGTGATCGGCTTCGCCAAGGCCCTGGCCCAGGAAAGCGCCTCGAAGGGCATCACCGTCAACGTGATCGCGCCGGGCTACATCGCCACCGACATGGTCATGGCGGTGCCGGAGGACGTGCGCAACAAGATCATCTCGACGATCCCGGTGGGCCGCCTCGGCGAGGCCGAGGAGATCGCCCGCGCGGTGGAGTACCTCGCCGCCGACGATTCCGGCTTCATCACCGGCTCGACCCTGACCATCAACGGCGCCCAGTACATCGCCGGATAGTCGTTCGCGCGGCTTCCTTCGCGGGAGCCGCGCCCCTCACTCGATGTCCATGCAATTGGCATAGAACGTCGCCGTCGCCGGCCAGTCCGAGAAGACCCCCTTCACCCCGACGTCGCGGTACAGCACGTCGAGGAGCGCGAAGGTGTCCCCGTCCCGGTCGATCAGCGGACGGATCGATTTGTAGTAGTACCCTCCGCCATCCTTCAGCGGCCCCGAGCGCTCGAGCGACCAGGTGATCAGGTCGAGGCCGGCGGACCGCGCCGCGCGCGCGTAAGCCGAGGGTACGATCGTCCCGTTCGGCCCGACCCGGACCAGCATCCAGAGGGGCGGCGCCAGGGTGCGCAGGCCCAGGGCAGCCAGCTCCGCCATGCCGGGCTTCCAGCTCTCCGGTTTCTCGGGATCGAAGCCCGGATCGGTCTCGTCGCGGTTGTCGAGCCACAGGGCCTGCCGCCCGAATTCGGGCTCCGCCTTCAGCCAGTGCAGGATGTCCCGAAGCTGGAAGCTCTGCGGACGGACCTCGGAGGCCGGGATGCCCGCCCGCTTGTAGGCCTCGATCATCGCCTGGGCATACTGGTCCTGGCTGTAGCCCTGGAAGGGCATCGGCACTTCGGGAGCTTTCAGCTCGGGGGTGAAGCGGCGTCCCAGAGTTTTGACCAGGGCGATGTACGCGTCATGGGTCATCAGCGTGCCGGTGGTGGCGTAGAGATCGGTGCGCCAGCGCGGAGTCGCATGCGCGTAGGCTTCCCGGGTCGTGGCCTGGGGGTCGCTCGCGTCCATCTTGCCGTTGAGGCTCATGAACTCGGCCAGGGTCAGGTCGCTGGTGCAGCAGCGGGCCGAGGCCTTGCGCCCGGTGGCCGGATCGGCGGGCTGGAAGTCTTGGCTGCACTTGGCCGCCAGGTCCGGGCGGGCGAGGATGTCGGTGGTGGCGTGCAGGTCGCATTGCGCGTGCCGGCAGACCAGCTGCCAGTCCCGCGTGAAGGCGACATCGCACTCGATCACGCCGGCGCCCATGCGGGCGGCCGCCAGCACCCCCTCCCGCGTGTGCTCGGGAAACTGCAGCGGCGCGCCCCGGTGCGAGATCGAGAAGCGGCGGGCGGTGTAGGGCCTGTCCGCCCCGCAGGCCTGCAGGCGCTCCTTCAGGGGGCCGGGCTTCATGCTGTCCACGAGGTAGAAGGGTCGCGGCCCAAGCTGAGCCGGTTCCCCCGCGCCTGCCGGGCCTGCGGGGAGGACGAGGGCCATCCCCGCGACCCGCGCGCCCCGGGCCCAACCCGATCCAAGAGATGCCGTGCCCATAGCTCCGCCTCCGCGCCGATCGCCGACTCCACGGAGGTAGAGCCTGCCCGTGACCCGTCGATGAAGGCGGCGTCCCGGACCATCTTCGCCTTGCCCGGGGCGGCCCCGGCATGGGACAGCGGCGCCTCCCGCCTCGGACCTCCGGTTTCCCATGCCCTCCGCGACCCTGCTCGGCTTCGGCGCCATCCTGCTCTGGTCGCTGCTCGCCCTGCTCACGGCCCTGTCGGGGGCGGTACCACCGTTCCAGCTCGCCGCGATGACCTTCGCGCTCGGCGGGCTCGTCGGCTGCGCCAGCTGGATCGTACGCCCCGCGGGTATCCGGGCCCTGCGCCAGCCCTGGCCGGTCTGGCTCCTCGGCGTCGGTGGCCTGTTCGGATATCACGCCCTGTACTTCGCAGCCCTGCGCCTCGCCCCTCCGGCGGAGGCGGGCCTGCTCAATTATCTCTGGCCACTCCTCATCGTGCTGCTGTCGGCCCGGCTTCCCGGGGCGGCGGGCCTGCGCGCCGGCCATCTCGGCGGGGCTGCCCTCGGGCTCGCCGGCGTCGTGGTGCTGTTCGCCGGCCGCGGCCGGATCGACTTCGCCGCCGGAGCCCTGCCCGGCTACCTGGCGGCCCTGGCGGCCGCCTTCGTCTGGTCGGGCTATTCCGTGCTCTCGTCCCGGGTCGGCGCGGTGCCGACCGATGCGGTGGCGGGCTTCTGCCTCGCCACCGCCGCCCTCAGCCTCGCCTGCCACCACGCCTTCGAGACGACGCTGTGGCCGGCGGGCGCGGGGCAGTGGGGGGCAGTCGTCGCGCTCGGCCTGGGACCGGTGGGCGCCGCGTTCTATCTCTGGGACATCGGCGTGAAGCGGGGCGACCTGCGCCTTCTCGGGGTCGCGGCCTACGCGGCCCCGATCCTGTCGACCCTGACCCTGGTGCTGGCCGGCTATGCCGAGCCGAGTCCGGCCCTGGCGCTCGCCTGCCTTCTCATCGTCCTCGGCGCCGGGGTTGCGGTGCGGGCATCCCGCGCCGGGGCGTCCTAGCGCCCGCGCATCACGTCCGAACCCTCACGGACCAGACATCAGGATCTGGGCATCGGGCGCCAGTCCGGCGGCGCCATCTCGAAGCCGGCGAATTCGAAGGCCGGTGAGACCGTGCAGCCCACCAGCGTCCAGGCGCCGAGACTGGTGGCCGTCTGCCAATGCCCGGCCGGGACGACGATCTGCGGCTGCTGCCCCCGCGCGAGGTCGGGGCCGAGATAGGCCGCACTGGCATCGTGACCATTGGGGCTCATCGTCAGGACGAGAGGGGCGCCCGCGTGCCAGTGCCAGATCTCGGCCGCATCCACCCGGTGCCACTCGGAGACCTCCCCGAGATCGAGGAGGTAGTAGATCGCGCTGCCCACCGAGCGCCCGTCGATGCTGCGGGGGTCCCGGAAGGTCTCGCGGTAATGGCCGCCTTCCGGGTGCGGCGCGAGGCCGAGGCGGGCGATCACTTCGGCGGCGGTCGGTCCCTGGGATCCGGCACTCATGGGCGCACTCCTGCAGATGGCGTCACTCGATGGCCCCCTGCGGCAGGCTGAGGCCGGGAGGCGCCTTGGCGCCCGATGATCCGCTTCCCGACTCCTTGGCCACCTTCGGGCGGACCTTCGGCTTCGCCGCGGCCTTGCCCGGCTTGGCCGCCTCGGTCCCGGCGGACACCGGCGCGCTCTTCACGGCAGGGGCTTCCCCGCACTCCCGAAACCCGAGTTGCGCCAAGCTCTTTCCGGCGTCCGAGACGATGTTGAGCGTGTCGGGCAGGGGCGCCGGCGCGGGATCCCAGCGGACCGGGGCGCCGAGCAGGGCCCCCAGAGCCGCCGGGCTGCCGCCGCGCCGCAGGGCGAACAGGTCGGGGCCGTACGCCGTGGCGGCCTTGCCGGCGATGACGACCTCGAGGACCCGGGTCGTCTCCGGCGTGAGCGGGCGGAGCGGATTCTCGACGACGACCGCCCCCGTGCGGGTCACCCAGACCACGAAGTCCTTCGGTCCCTCGTAGACCGCCGCCCGAACCTCGCACTGTACGGTCAGGCCGGGCAGGTTAGCGGCCGGCATCGGAGCGGCGACGGGGGCAGGCTCCGGAGCGGTGGGAACGGTCGTGGGTGCCTCGGCCGCCGGTTGCGCCGCAGGTGTGGGCTCGGGACTGGCCTTAGGTTTTGGCTTGGGCTTGGGCTCCGATCTGGGCTTAGGCTTCGGGGCGACCCGGCGCGGGGACGGCACTCCGGCGGGTTCCTCGGACTCAGGAGCCACCTCGGACACCTGAGCCTGAACCGGTCCGGCGACGATCAGCGCCAGGAGGGACAGGGACGCCATGGGCTGCAAGGTCTGCCACCGGCGCGTGCGGGAGCACACCATCAGCGAAGCTCTCGTTCTCGATGCGGGTCTGGACGGGCGGGCGACGACAACCGACGGGCCGGGTCCTCATCCGAAATCGCGAGCGGCCGCTCCGGCTCGATGTCCAGGACGGTCGCGCTGCGGTCGATGGGACTGGGGCGCAGCGGCTCGAGGCTGCGGATCAGCAGATCCTCGCCGTCAGCCTCGTCCACGAGGTCTTCCTCGCGCGCCATGCGCAGTTCGGGCCGGCGCCCCCGCCTGAGCTGAAGGGCCACGAGGAAGCCGGAGAACAGGAGGACGCCCAGGGCCCCCAGGATCAGGAGTGTTTCCATGCCGGGTCCAGCGTTAGCCCAGGACGCGCCGCGTTGCATCCTCCCCCGGCGCTTTCGCGAACCGCCACGCCGCGTCGGAACGGTCCTTGCGTCGTTGAGGGACGATGTCAGAAGTAACGGCTCGAACGCGGCGGGATATCCCCAGGGCCGGGGAGGTCAGACATGAGCCGGGCAGGCGTGACCTGTTCAGGCATGACCGGTGGAGGCATGACCGGTGCAGAGATGGACCATGTAACTCCGGGCATGGCCCTCTTTCCGTGTCGATGGCCGGGGATTCCGCGCAAGTCCGACGCATCGGCGTCGTCCGCATAGCTTATGACGCCATAGCCCGCTCCCGAACCACAAGGTCGATCGATGCGCATGCATGACCTCAATCCGGCCGATGCCGCCCACGACCCCGGCCATGATCAGCAGGGGGCGGAGAGCCTGGAGCGCGACCTCCTGCGGCTGATCGAGGAATCCCGCGAGCAGGCGGCGGAGGATCCGTTCCGCAATCCCGTGCTCGCGGTGACGCTCGCCATCACCCGGCGCTTCGACCGGGGCGAGATCGGCGAGGACGACCTCGACGCGCTGTTTCCGCGGCTGCGATCCCAGTCCCTGGCGTCTCGCGCCGAGCGCCTGCGCGCCTATGTGGGTCTGGACCGGGATGCGGTGTCGGCGCCCGACAGCCGGATGGCCGCCCGTCTCGTGGCGGCGGTGCCCGCGCGCCAGGGTGATTTCGAGACCTTCCGGGATCTCGTCGGCCGCACGGGCTTCGCCGTGGTCTTCACCGCCCATCCGACCTTCGGGATGCCGCGCGCCGTCGCCGCCCTGATCGCACAGGCGGCGAGTCAGGCCGAGGGCACCGCCCGCGAGCCGCTGCTCGCGCGCGCGGCCGCGCTTTCGACCCGCCCCGACCCGAACATCAGCCTCGACGACGAATTCGAACAGGCCTGCATCGCGGCCAATCACGGCCGTACCGCCGTCGACGGCTTCAACGCCGCACTCCTCGATGCGGCGCGGGCGCGCTGGCCCGACCGCTGGACGGAGCTCGTCCCGAAACCCTTCGCGATCGCGAGCTGGGTCGGGTGCGACACCGACGGGCGCACCGATATCGGCTGGTGGGACACCCTGCGCTATCGCCTGGAATCGAAGCGGATGCAGCTCGACCGGGTCATGCGGCACCTACCTCAGGTTCCCGCGACCCAGGTGGTGCGCGACCTCACTGGGAGTGCCCTCGCCGCCGTGAACCGCCAGCTCGCCGTCGCGCCCCGACTCGGAACCAAGCCGTCCCTGGAAGCGGTGCACCGCTTCGCCCTCGCGCTGATCATCGAGCGCGAACGGGCTCAGACCGATTCCAGCGCGATCCTGGCCGGGCTCGCGGGGGCCCTCGGGGCGACCGAATCCGAGGCGGACCAGCGCAGCATCGCCCTGCTGCGGTCCGGCATCGCCACCCACGGTCTCTCGAACGCCCTGCCGCATTTCCGGCTGAACGCCAGCCAGATCCACAACGCGGTGCGGCGCGTCACCGATCTCGAGGGCGAGCCCACGGACGCCGCCCAGCGCCGTTCGCACCTCGCCACCATCCACGCGTTGCTCAACGACGTGCAGGCGGTGGACGTGGATTTCGGTGCGCTCGCCGCCGAGCGGGCCTCGGCCGCCCGGCTGATGATGACGATCACCCAGATTCTCAAGCACGTGGACGGCACCCACCCGGTCCGCTTCCTGATCGCCGAGACCGAGACCGGCTACACCCTGCTCGCCGCCCTCTGGCTGGCGCGCCACTACGGCATCGCCGACAGGGTCGAGATCACGCCGCTGTTCGAGACGGCCAGCGCCCTCGAACAGGGCATCCGGGTCCTCGACGATGCGCTCCGCAACCCGCATTGGCGGCAATATCTCAAGCGCATCGGACGCCTGACCGTGCAGTTCGGGTACTCCGATTCCGGGCGCTATGTCGGTCAGCTCGCGGCGAGCTTCTGGATCGAGCGCCTGCGCCTGCGCATCACCGAGCTGATGGTGCAGAACGATCTCACGGGCGTGGAGCTCGCGATCTTCGACACACACGGCGAATCCATCGGCCGGGGCGCGCATCCCAGCTCTCTGCGCGACCGCTTGGCCTATCTCGCCCCGGAGGATTCGCGTCGACGCAACCGGAATGCCGGGATCCGGGTCCGCCTCGAATCGAGCTTCCAGGGCTCGGACGGCTACCTGATGTTCGGGACCCTGCCCCTGGCCGAGGCCACGGTGGAGCGCATCGCCGAGCACGTCTTCGCCTTCGATGTCGCCGACGACGACAGCTTCGCCGACTATGTCCTCTCCGATCCCGCCAGCGGGGCCGACGAGACCGACGACCCGATCTACGCCGAAGCGGATTTCGCCGCCGAGTTCTTCACCGTGGTGCGCCAGGACATGGAGGCGCTGGTCGACGATCCCGGCTACGCCGCCCTGCTCGGGACCTTCGGCCCGAGCCTCCTCGACCGCACGGGCTCCCGGCCCGTCGCTCGCCAGACCGACGGCGGCGGCCCGACCATGATCACCCACCCGCGCCAGATGCGGGCGATCCCCAACAACGCGATCCTGCAGCAGCTCGGCTTCCTGGCCAATTCCCTGCACGGCGTCGGCCGTGCGGCGGGCCGGACCCCAGACCTGTTCCGCGACATGCGCCGGGATTCCGTGCGCTTCTCCCGGGCCTTCCGCCTGGTGCAGCACGCAGCCAGCGTCTCCGACCTCGACGTGTTGCGCGCGTATATCGACACGCTCGACCCGGCGGTGTGGCTGGAGCGGGCCCGGCGCACCCAGCGCGACGGCCGGCGCGAGGAACTCGTGGTGATCGCCAACGCCCTCGATCGGCTGCGGCTCGCCCCCGACCTGCGCCACCTCTTCGGCCGCTTCACCTGCGACTGGCTCAACCTGCAGGTCGCCGCTCCCGACCTCGGCCGGATGTCCGCCCGCCTGACCCTGCTGCACGCGATCCGCCTCGCGCTGATCCACCGAATCTGGTTCCTGGCCGTGCACATCCCGGGTTTCCGCCCGCAATCGGGCGTGAGCCGCGAGGCGCTGATCGAGCGCTTCCTGCGCCTCGATATCGACGGCTGCCTCACGCTGCTGGAGGACATCTTCCCGATCACCCCGGATCCGACCCTCGGCCTGAACTTCGGCGAGCCGGCAGGGCCGCGCGACGTCGGCACCTACGAGGCCGAGCACAAGACGCTGTTCGAGCCGATCCGGCGCAGCTTCCAGCGGGTGCGCGAGATCTCGGGCATGATCCAGCACGAGGTGGGTGCGTTCGGATGAGGCCGAGGGGCGCGGCCCCGGCGCACCGAGGCCGCCGGGTCGCACCGGCGGCTCCTCACCTTCAGGGTCCGAACGCCGCTCAGGGCGACGTTGGATCCGAGCCCGGCACGTCCATCTTCATCGCGGCCGCCGCGGCCGCCAATCCCCAGCGGACCAGATCCTCAGCCTCTCCGGCCGTTCCCGCCTCGGCGTAGCAGCGCAGCTCAGGCGCATTGCCGGACGCGCGGAAGTGGATGATCCGTCCACCATCCAGCTCCATCCTGACGCCATCCTGAGCGTCGATGGCGCGCGGCTCACCGATCGGCCGGACGAACTCCCGCCGATACGCCGCTTCGCTGAGCTGCTGCAGGAAGGCACCGCTCTTCTCGGCCGGCGTGTTGGGCAGGCGGTCGCTCGCCGTCTCGCCCACGCAGAGGGACACGACGAGGTCCGCGAGCGACATCCCGGCTTTGCGCGCCGCCGCCAGGGTTGCCAGGATCGGCAGCATCGCATCACGTGTCGGCAGCGCGGGCAGGGTTCGGCCATCGAGGGTCACGTCCGAACCGAGCAGGAAGCCGCCATTGGCCTCGAAGCCGACGACGGCGTCGGCGCCCTCCGTCTCCGCTTGGGCCATGCCGGCGATGACGTAGGGCGAGCCGACCCTGGTGCGCAGCACCCGCCGGAACCCGCCTGCGTGCTCGATGGCCGAGCCGGCCGTGACGGGCACGACGACGGTGTCGACGCCGAGATATCGCGCCGTGATCAGCCCGAGGACATCCCCCCGCAGGATTCGTCCGGCGGCATCCGCGACCAGCGGCCGGTCCGCGTCGCCATCGGTCGTCACCAGGGCGTCGAAGTCGCCGGACGCCATGGCATCGCGGATGAAGGCGATATCTTCTGGTCGATGGGCCTCCGTGTCGATCGGAACGAAACGGTCCGCGCGCCCGATCGGGGTGACGTCCGCGCCCAGCGCCGTCAGCAGTTCGACGAGCAGGTCGCGCGCCACGGAACTCTGCTGGTAGACCGCGATCCTGAGGCCAGCCAGGATGTCGGTCGCGAAGGCCTCGCAATAACGCCGGCGGTAGCGGTCCACCGCGCCGGACTCCGGCACAGCGGGATCGGCCGCCGCCATGGTGCCTTCCGTCGAGATGTCGCCGAGGGCCGCCAGGATCGCAGCCTCATCGGTCTTGGTGATTTCACCGTCGGGCCGATAGAATTTCAGGCCGTTCCGGTCCTCCGGAATGTGGCTGCCGGTGACCATCACGGCACAGACGCCGCGCCGAAGCGCTTCCAGAGCCAGGGCCGGGGTCGGCAGCGCGTCGCAGTCGATGGCCGTGAAGCCCGCGCCCGCCGCGGCGGCCGCCACCGTGGCCGCGATGCCGGGGCTGCTGTCGCGCAGGTCCCGCCCGATCACGACGGTGCGATCGGTGCTGGTCGTCTCGGCGACGGAGCGGAAGAAGGCGCTCGCATAGGCGTAGCTCGGCCAGCCCACCAGGTCGGTGACCAGCCCCCGCAACCCGCTCGTCCCAAACTTCAAGTTACTCATGAAAGCTCCGATTACAGGATTGCGGCGCAGCACCGGCAAGACAGCAGAGCTGCTTCTCGGAGAAGCGGTTCCCTGTCCCAATTGCGCGCGGATTCGTGAAAGCCAGCGGTGCGATCCCCCTGGGGCGGACGGTGCCTATACCGACACGACCGTGAGCAGCGTGCCCTCCACCCCCGTCACCCGCACCCGGGCGCCCAGCGGCGCATCGGGGCCGGTGACGCGCCAGAGGGTGTCGTTGACGCGGATACGTCCCTCCCCGGCGACGATCGGTGCCACCAGGGGATAATCCCGCCCGACAAGACCCCGTGCGCCCTGATTCAGGGCGTTCGGACCGGCCTTGGCCCGGCGGCTCGCGACCACCGCGAAGGTGACCGATAGGACGGCGAACAGCAGCAGCTGTCCCTGCCAGGGCATCGGGACGAGGAGAATCTGAAGCCCCGTGACCACGGCTGCGAGACCGAGCCAGAGCAGGAACACCCCCGAGGCGACGAGTTCGGTTCCCATCAGCACGAGGCCGACGAGGATCCAGGTCCAGGCCGGGCCGATCGCGTCGACGAACGATGCGATCATCGCCCCGACCCGCCGACATTCGGAGGCAGGCCCCCGCTCTTCCGGGCAGGAGCTCCCTCGCCGAAGACGCTGCGGGTGATCTCGGCGATGCCGCCCAGGGTGCCCGCCAGGGCTGCCGCCTCGATCGGGACCACCACCACGCGCTGGTTCGGCGCGGTGGCAATGGCCTTCACCGCATCGACATACTTCTCCGCCACGAGGAAATTCGCTGCCGCAAGGTCGCCCTTGGCGATGGCTTCGCTGACGAGTTGGGTCGCCCGCGCCTCGGCCTCCGCCCCGCGCTCGCGCGCCTCCGCGTCGCGAAAGGCTGCCTCCTTGCGCCCTTCCGCCTCTAGGATCGCCGATTGCTTGCGCCCCTCCGCGCGCAGGATCTCGGCCTGCCGGTGCCCCTCCGCCTCCAGCACGGAGGCGCGCTTCTCACGCTCGGCCTTCATCTGGCGCGCCATCGCGCCGGCGAGGTCGGCTGGCGGCACGATGTCCTTGATCTCGATACGCGTCATCTTCACGCCCCAGGGCGAGGCCGCGGCATCCATCACCCGCAGCAGGCGCTCATTGATCTCGTCGCGGTGCGACAGGAGTTGGTCGAGGTCCATGGAGCCGACCACCGTGCGGATGTTGGTCATGGTCAGGGTCATCATCGCGACCTCGAGGTCGGAGACCTCGTAGGAAGCCCTGGCCGCATCGAGGACCTGGTAGAAAACAACGGCATCGATCCGCACACCGGCATTGTCGCGGGTGAAGGCCTCCTGGCTCGGAACGTCGATGACCTGTTCCATCACGTTCACCCGCCGGCCGATGCGCTCGACATAGGGAGCGATGAGGCCCAGGCCGGATTCCAGGCTGCGGTGATACTTGCCGAACCGCTCCACGGTGTAGACGTGCCCCTGCGGCACGATGTTGATGCCGATCCCGAGGGTCACGACGACAAGTGCCACGAGCACCACCGCCGCGACGCTCACGCCCACAGAGAAATCCATGCCTCGTTCCCCCGGCGATCCCGCCGGCATTGAGACTGGCCGGATGATGCGACGCAAGGGTGTTCGGTGCCTCCTGCGGCGCCGAAATGACCGAGCTCAGGGTATCAGCGTGCCCAGACCCCGAGGCGCTCGGCGCGGGCATGGTCCTCGGCGGCCACGAGGTCGGGCGTTGCCTCGGGTGAGGCGCGGCCTCCGCCGTTGAACAGCACCACCTCGGAGAGATCGCGCCCATCCACCGCGCACAGGCGGGCCTCGCTGCCGGCCACCGGCTGGCAGGTGACGGTACGGCCGGCGAGGTAGCGGGTGAGTTCGTCGGCCTGTCCGCCGCGCACCCACTCCACACCGAAGAGACGTATCAGCTTGCCGCCGACACGCAGGGTCGCGGTGTCGATGACCTCCACCGGACCGCTGATCTCGTTGGCCACGGCCTGTTTCGGTGGCGCTTCCTCCGGCGGGGCCGGACTCATGTCGGGTGCGCTCGGCGGCGCCGCGGCGGACGAGGCCTGCGACGGGGATTGAGCCGCTCCCCCGGCGTCCGGCGAAGCGGCCTCCTGCGGCGTCCGCCCTCCGAAGACGGCGAGGAGAGCCACGAGTGCCGCGGCTCCGAGCCCGATCGGGAGGGCGCGCCGGGATAGGGCATCGCGCATCACATTGCGATCACGGGCGACTTCGCCGAGCCGCGAGGCGCTGTCGGCGAGGCGGCCGCGGGCATAACCGCCGACGCGTTGCGCTCCCTCTCGGACGCGGCCCGCGACGAGACCGGCCCGGCTCGGCTCGGCAGGGGCGGCCGCGGACCCCGGCGCGGGCGACTCTGGCAACGAAGACGCGACGCCGTTGCGCCGGAGTGTCGCGAGGCGGCCGGACAGGGCGGTGGCGAGGGCACGGCTGCGGGTGGCCGAGCGCGCGACCAGGGACCGCGCCAGGACCGACTGCGACTCGACGAATCGTGCCGTTGCCGTTCGGAAATCCTCCGTCGGAACGGGTTCCGGCGCGGGCGCGGGGTCCGGTTCAGGGATCGGCCGGAACAGGGCGGGGTGCCGGTCGCGGAATTCCGCGAGCAAGGCCGACAGATCCATCGGGACGAGGGTCCCGTCCGCCTCGCTGACGTGACGTGGTGCGCCCGTCCGGTCGATGACGCGGTAGCCGAGCGAGTCCGCGCTCGGCACGAGGGCCGCCTCCGCCAGGAGGGCGAGCGTGCGCTCGGCCACCGGGTAGGTACCCGCCTGCGCCACCGCTTGAGCGATGCGTAGGCGCAAGGCCTCACGCTCCGAGGCCGTCCCGTCCCGTCGCGCGTCACCCGGTACCGGCGAGGGTGGATTTCGATCATCCAAGACGCGCACAACTCCGGGTATGACGCACCGATCGCGACGGGCCGACCTCAGGCACCGCGCTGCGCATTCGCTATAGCGCTCTGCGGCCCTGCACCATAGCGGCGCAGCACGCGGCTCGACTCGGCGACGATCAGCGGGCGGTCTCCGGCGAAGCTGATGGTGAGGGTGAGTTCAGACACGCCCTGCGAACGCACGCCACGCGCCGGGTTGTCGGCGCGGAAGTCGAAGGTGGTGTGGACGATGCAGGTTGCGCTCGTCGCATTGCAGGCCGTTCGGGTCGCTCCACCCTGCGCTTCGTAGCGCCGCTCGGGCCAGCGCCGGACGAAGCGGCGTTTCTCGGCGATGAGGGCCGCCAGTGACAGGATGCGACCGTGGAAACGTACCCGCTCGGCATAGAACCGCGGCGCGGCAGCCACCATCGCCTCCCCGGAGGCCGAGACCGTGTCGAGGTAGCGGTCGGTCAGGCGGGTTGCGGCGGCGGCCCATTCGGGAAAGCGTGCGTCCGCTGCCGCCGGTGAGGCCATCGGGGTGTCGGCCAGGCGTGGGCGGATATGCAGGCGCTCCGGTGCAGCGCGCCCCTCGCGGGTCGCCGAACGGCGGCCGTCGCCGGATCCCGCCACGCGACGCCGGTGCGAGGCCATCGGCGTCCGCTCGGCACGCGCCGCGTCCTGAGCCGCCTGACCGTCCGCCGGCGCCTTGGCCGTCGCGGGCGTCTCCGCCATGGGCTTCTCGGCCACCGGCTTCTCGGAGGCGGATTTCTCGAGCGACGGCGTCTCGCCGACGACCTTGTCCGTGCCGGGCTTCAGGGTCTGTCGAGCCGGCGGGTCGACCCACCCCGGGCGTGTCTGAGCCTGCGCCGTTCCCAGGGACAGAGCAACGCTCATCAACGCGACGGACGACGCGAAGCCAAGTCGGACAAGACCGGTTCCGTTGGAGCTTGGACCGTGGTGCATGGCATCATCACCGGGGTCGCGGCCGGGGTTTCGGAAAAGCACGTGCGGGACCGATCGACCGGGGTGAAACGTCGGGCGTGCCCGCTAAGTTTCCCTGAATACGCGCGCAACGGTTCGGCGCGGATTCCGAAGTGTGGACGAGTGTGAGGATTGCGGGGACGCACCACAGCACGGACGCATGCGCCGCAGCACGGACTCTTGTGCCGGACGGCTCTTGTCATTGCCAAGCCTGAACCCACCTTGTGGATCGGGTCCGGGCCCCTCTGGCGGTCGAGGCGTTGACCGTGATGTCGGACCCTTCCATGCTTTTGCGCTGACGCGGCGCGAACGCACCGGAGGGTGTCGAACCTCATGGTCCCTCGTTGTCTCCCGTTCTCTCATCGCCAGCCTGATGCGCGCCGAATCGGAGGCTTCCGATGAGCGCGCGTTCCCGCAAGGCGCTCCTCCTCGTCAATCCGAAGGCCCGCAACGGCAGCTTCTCCCTCGACGAGGTTCGTGACGTCCTGCGTGCCGGGGGGATCGAACCCTTCGAGCCGCCAGGTGACGCCGACTGCACTGCCGTCATCAAGCGCCACGCGCAGGGTTGCGATCTCGTCATCCTCGGCGGCGGCGACGGCACCCTCAACGCAGCCGCCCCTGCTTTGGTCGAGACAGGATTGCCCCTGGGCATCCTGCCCCTCGGCACGGCGAACGACCTCGCCCGCTCCCTCGGCCTCCCGGTCGACCCGGTGGAGGCCGCTCGCCTCATCACCAGCGCGGAGGCGCGTCCGGCCGATCTCGGCTGTGTCAACGGACACTACTACTTCAACGTCGCCAGCATCGGCTTCTCGGCGGATCTGGCCGGCGACCTCACGGCAGAATCGAAGAAGACTTGGGGCACCCTCGGCTACGGCATCGCGGCGGTTCGCGTGCTGCGGCGAATGCGGCCCTTCACCGTCTACATCGAGCATGATGGTCAGACCGAAACGGTACGCACCATCCAGGTCTCGGTGGGCAATGGGCGTCACTACGGCGGTGGCATGACCGTGGAGGAGACGGCCACCGTCGATGACGGCAAGCTCGACTTCTACAGCCTAGAGGTCGCCCATTGGTGGCGGCTGCTGATGCTCCTGCCGTCCCTGCGCAGAGGCACCCAGGGCAAGGCGGCCGACGTGCGAGCCTTCAGCACCACCGAGATCGTGGTGAAGACCAAGAAGCCGCGCCCCGTGAACACCGACGGCGAATTGTCGACCTACACGCCGGCCCATTTCAAGGTCGTGCCGAAGGCGGTGCGGATCTTCAGCCCGGCGCCGGCCGACCGGCCGGGTGTTGTGGCGAGCAGCCCCGGCCTGACGGCCTGACCGAGCCGAATCCGGGGCCGGGACCGGCCCCGTCCCTCTTCATCCCCGCTCACGACGCGACGCCGTTCGGGGGAGCGGCCCTGACTGACTCGACGAGGCCACCGTGGACAGCCTGCTTCAACTCGCCAGCGACCCGACCGCCTGGGCGGCCCTCGCCACCCTGGTGGTGATGGAGGTCGTGCTCGGCATCGACAACCTCATCTTCATCTCGATCCTGACCAACAAGCTTCCGCCCGAGCACCAGCAGAAGGCGCGACGCATCGGCATCGGCCTCGCGCTGATCCTGCGCCTCGGCCTCCTCGCCACCATCGCGTACATCGTCGCCCTGACGCAGCCGGTCTTCGAGGTGTTCGGCAAGGGCTTCTCCTGGCGCGATCTCATTCTCATCGCCGGTGGCCTCTTCCTGCTGTGGAAGGCTACGAAGGAGATCCACCACACCGTCGATCCGGAGCCGGAAACGCCCGGGAGCAGCGCCGTGCGGCTCGGCTTCGCCGCGGCTATCGGCCAGATCCTCGTCCTCGACCTCGTCTTCTCCATCGACAGCATCATCACGGCGGTCGGCATGACGGAGCACGTGCCCATCATGGTGATCGCCGTCGTCACCGCCGTGACCGTGATGCTGCTGGCCGCCGATCCACTGTCGCGGTTCATCGCCGTCAACCCAACGGTGGTGATGCTGGCGCTGGGCTTCCTCATCATGATCGGCATGACGCTGATCGCCGAGGGCTTCGGTGCTCACGTGCCGAAGGGCTACATCTACACCGCCATGGCTTTCTCGGCGGGCGTCGAGGGGCTGAACATGCTGGCCCGGCGCCGCAGGCGTACCCAGACCGGAACGGTGACGAAATCCTGAGGAAACATCGTTAACGTTTCACGGGAAAACTCTCGGCGCGGTCCGACCGGGCGATCGGCCGGACCGCGACTTCTTCGTTGCCGCAGGCGTTTGGCGGGTCGCCGGAAAGGCCGTTCCTCAAAGGTGGATCACACGCTTCTCCCAGGAGACCAGTCTCCTCCCTCGATGTCGGGGCCAGCGCAGGACGCCGTGAGGCTGACCCGTCCGGTGGAAGGACTGAACGTAGTGGCGAAGGGACTGCCTACAGGATCGGCTCGCGGGCTGCGGCCTCCTCACGGGCGCAGACGGCTTGGTCGGGAGCCTGACCACCGGCCGTCCTAAGCTTGCCGAGCTCGATGCGCGCTTTGTCGAGGTCGGCTCGGAAGCCGGCATCGCCCTGCAAGGCGGCAAAGACGGCGCTGGCAGCCGTGCGCCCGGCCTCGATATCGCTGGCCCAATGCAAACCGCAGACGACACGGCTCTCGCCGTACGAGCGGGCACGGACGAAGAACTGCGTCGTCTTCTCCGGCATCAGCGCCGCCATGATCGCTGCGTAGGTCCAGGCCTGGGTCGCATGGCTCGAGGGGAAGCTGAAGGCATTGCCCAGCTCAGAGGTCCGCACGACGCAGATCTCCGCATCGTTGCCGACGAAGGGACGCAAGCGGCGGTAATGCATCTTCGGACCGCGCGTGGCCTGAGCAATGTCGAGACGCGCGCGTTCCAGAAGGGTCATCAGGGCAGGCGCCCGAGATTGCTCGATGCGCTGGCCGATGACGCAGGCGAAATCGTCGAGGATCGCCGAGGCACCATCGGCGACATCGGTAGTAGCCAGGGTCCAGCGCGGCGTTCCCTTGAGGGACCGGGTGGCGACGAACGCGGCCTTGTCCGCCGCCTCGGCTGCCGACTGACCCCGTGGCGGGGCCCCGAGGATCGCCACGGTGTCGGGCGCCTGCGCGTCGGACAGGTAGGGGACCCGGGCTGCCTTGCCGGGTGTCAGGGGCGTGGCACCGACGGCGGGGGACGAGGTCGGTTTCTGCACAGTCTCCTCCGCCAGAACCGAGATCGGAGCGATCCCTGCCGGTAGGGCAACGAGGAACATCAGTGTCTGGAACAGGCGGGCCATCGGCGTCTCGACGTCAGAGGTCAGCACAGAGCAGGTGCCATTGGAGTATAGGGCTTCTATACAACAGGCCTATGGCACGGTTCGTCTGAACGCTGACGAAATCGCCTTGGATGTTTCCTTCAGACCCTCGGAAAATGCTGGACGAGGGAACGATCAGGCTTGGCCGTCCTGCATCGACCAGGAGGTCGAGGCGCCGGACGATGCCGGCGCCGGACCAGCGCGACGATCGCTCAGAGCTTCGTCGCGGACCGGCCGGCGAGACTGCGCGCCGCAGATTCGAGGCCGGCATGGTCGCGGCCTCCGCTGAGGGCGTAGGCCGAGTGGCCGGCGGTCCAGTAGGCCGTCTCGCCGTCGCCGGGACGCGTCACTTCGCTCGGGGCGACGTGGCCGTCGAGGCTGCGGGTGGCGAACAGGGAGAGCTCGCCGAGCGTGCCGGCGTCGATCATCACCTCGATGCCCGTGCCGTTGCGGGCCGGCACGATCTGCACGTCGCGCACCGTCCAGTCCGCCGGAAGGTCAGGCAGCGCGATGCCGGTGGCGACGGCGATGCCGGCGCGGTCATAGGCCTGAGCCTGATCGCCCCGTTGCGCCGCGATGCGGGCGCGAACCTGGGCCGCCTCGCGGGCATGGCGGGCATCGGCCACCAGGGCCGGATCGACGGGGGAAGCGAACGTGTCGGGCACGCCGAGGAAAGGCCCGTCGGAATGGGCCAGCCAGCCGGTGCCGACAAGGAGCGCGATCACCGCGGCACGGCGCAGGCGGTCGCCGAACCGGCGCCAGGCCAAGGTCCGGTCCAGGCGCCGTGCAGCCGCCCGGTTACGCTCGGGTCCGGAGCCGGGATGGATCGCGAAGGCCTGCCGGAGCGCGTCACGGTCATGCAGTTCGGCCATGATCTGCGCGGCGGTCTCGGGGTTGCGCGCCAAGTGGGCCTCCACGTCGAGGCGGCGCATCCCGTCGAGCTGGCCATCCACGAAGGCGGTGAGGTCATTCTCTGTGATCGGATCGATCATCGCGGTCTGGTCCATGGCGTCGGCTCCGGTCGGATACAGGGGGCGCGTCCCCGGACAAGGAGTCCCGGCCGCGCTGAGGACGGATCGGCCTGGGGATGGCGCTCCGTCCTGGTCTTCAAAAACGTCTCAGGTGTCGCCGACGGCGCGGCCTGTTCGGAGCGAGGCGTCATCGTCGCCCTGGGCGACCAGGCGCAAGCGTGGCCGCTCTGCCGCGAGGCGCTGGCGCCGTTCGGCCACACCGCTCCCCTGGCGCTCGCCTTCCTCGAAGGCGCGCAGGGCGGCGCGGCCCCGACCGAGGCGCGACATCAGCGTGCCGATGGGAATGCCGAGGACGGCCGCCGCATCCGCATAGGCCATGCCTTCCAGGGTGACGAGGTGGAGGGCGGCGCGCTGCTCTTCCGGCAGCGTGAGGAAGGCGCGCCGGATCTGCGCGAGGCGTACCTGGGCCTCCTGGGCCGGGGGCGCCATCTCCTCGCTCATCTGCACGAGCGTGTCGGCGTGGCGGGCCTCGACCCGCTTCCGGCGCTGCTCGTCGATGAAGACGTTGTGCAGCACCGTCATCATCCAGGTGCGCAGGTTGGTGTTCGGCCGCGCCGCCTGGCCCGATTCCAGGGCCCGCACCAGAGCATCGTGTACGAGGTCATCGGCCCGCAGCGTATCGCGCGTCAGGGCCCGCGCGTAGCGCCGGAGGGGCACGAGCAGGTCGACGATGGCGGTGGGGCCGGGCCGGTTCGGTTCGGTCGTCATAAGAGCATCAACGCATGAGCCGCTGCTCTTAATCCAGCTGCGGTGTGCGCAAGCGCATCAGCGGTAGGTCGCCTCCAGATCGAGGGTGCAGGTTCGGCCGATCTGTTCGTAATTCTCGGCGATCCAGGCCTGCGCCGCGCCACGACCCTTGTCCCGCAGACGCTCGAACACCCGCCAGCGGGCATCGAGGCGCGACGAGGCCTGATACTCGTCGAGGGCCCCCGTGCCGTCGATGCGGTGGACGTACTGCGACTGGTACTCGCCTCGGCCGAGCACGCCCTCGGCAATGAGGTGGTCGACGAAGTCGATCGCGCGCAGCTCGCGCATCAGGTTGGCGTTGAAGGTAATTTCGTTGAGCCGATCCTGGATCTCCTGCGGGGTGCGCGGGGTCTCGCGGCGCTCCACCGGGTTGATCTGCACCAGGACGATGTCGCGGGTCTCGGCCCCCCGATAGAGGGGATAGAGCGGCGGGTTGCCGAGATAGCCGCCATCCCAGTAGGGCACGCCGTCGATCTCCACTGCCTGGAACACGGTCGGCAGGCAGGCGGAGGCCATGAGGTGATCGACGTTCAGCGCCTCGCGCTCGAACACCGCGAGCTTGCCCGTCCAGACATTGGTGGCCGAGACGAAGACCGCCGCCGTCTCGGCGGCGCGCAGGCGTTCGAAATCCACCTGGGCCGCCAGCACCTTGCGGAGCGGATTGTAGTTCAGCGGGTTCGACGTGTAGGGGCTGGTCTTCAGGGCCCGGCTCCAGAACTCCGCGATCGGATTGTTCGACCAGAACTCGAACAGGCCGCTGAAGGCGCGGCGCTGGGCCGGCCAGAAGTCGCCATCGAGGCTGACCTCGCGCCAGAATCGCTCCAGGGCCCGGCGAGCGCCCTCGGGCCCGTCCTCGAGCCAGCCGTCGACCATCACGACGGCGTTCATCGCACCGGCACTTGCCCCGGTGATCGCCTCGAAACCGAGGCGTCCGTCCTCGATCAGCGCATCGAGCACGCCCCAGGTGAAGGCGCCGTGTGCGCCGCCGCCCTGAAGAGCGAGGGCCACGGTCTTCTCCGCACGCGGACCGGCCATCACGCGGGTCTTGGTGGCGGGCTGCATCCGCAGGTCCCGTTCGACCGGAACGTCGATGAGCGAATCGACCGTCGGCTCCTGATGCGGATCAAGCATGCGGATCTCCCAAAATTTATGCTGCAGCGCAATATATGATGCCGCAAGGCCACAAACAGGCGGGAAGATGCAGCGGTTCCCTGTCCGCGACGCAGCCCTGCCACCCGGATCGGTCCCGAAACTCGACATCGCCGCCCGGATGGGACATGGGAGAAGCCGAATACGATCAGCGTGTTTGCTGTGCCGTCGGAATGCCCGGTGACGCAGCAGACTTGACGCCCGCCCGCCGTCATCTCAGCTAAACGATCGAGGGCGTAGAGTTTGCGGCATCGGAACGCCGCCCCGGTCCGGACCCGTCCGGTCGGCGGCTCCCGCGCGCCGGCGGACGTTCCTCGGAGCGCACAGTCAACGATGGACATCATGGACGCGACCCCCGTCAATCCGATCAGCGGCACCGGCCCCGAGATCGCAGGCCCGAGCCCACGGCACCGCACGGTCGGCGTCACCATCGGATCCGGCGAGGGCGCGGTCACGGTGGGAGGCGGCGCACCGATCGTCGTCCAGTCGATGACCAACACCGACACCGCCGACATCGACGGCACCGTGGCCCAGGTGGCCCAGCTCGCCCGCGCGGGCTCGGAGCTCGTGCGCATCACCGTCGACCGGGACGAGGCGGCCGCCGCCGTGCCGAAGATCCGCGAGCGCCTGGACCGCATCGGCGTGCACGTGCCGCTGGTGGGGGACTTCCACTACATCGGCCACAAGCTCCTGTCTGACCATCCGGCCTGCGCCGAGGCCCTGGCCAAGTACCGGATCAACCCGGGCAACGTCGGCTTCAAGGAGAAGAAGGACACGCAGTTCTCGACCATCATCGAGCAGGCGATCCGCTACAACAAGACCGTGCGTATCGGGGCGAACTGGGGCTCCCTCGACGAGGCCCTCCTCACTCACCTGATGGACGAGAACGCCCGCTCGCCTCGTCCGATCGATGCCCGCGCGGTGATGCGCGAGGCCATGGTGCAATCGGCCCTCACCTCGGCCGAGCGCGCCGTCGAGCTCGGCCTGTCCAAGGACAAGATCATCCTCTCGGCCAAGGTCTCGGCGGTGCAGGACCTGATCGCGGTCTACCGCGAGGTGGCGCGGCGCTCGGACTTCGCCATCCATCTCGGCCTCACCGAGGCGGGCATGGGCTCGAAGGGCCTCGTGGCCGCTTCCGCCGCCATCGGCGTGCTGCTCCAGGAAGGCATCGGCGACACGATCCGCTACTCCCTGACCCCCGAGCCGGGCGGCGATCGCACCGTGGAGGTGAAGGCCGCGCAGGAACTCCTGCAGACCATGGGCTTCCGCACCTTCGTGCCCCTCGTCGCCGCCTGCCCGGGCTGCGGCCGTACCACCTCGACCACGTTCCAGGAGCTCGCCCGCGACATCCAGAGTTGGATCGTCACCTCGATGCCGGAATGGAAGAAGTCCTATCCGGGCGTCGAGGGCCTCAACGTGGCTGTCATGGGCTGTATCGTGAACGGCCCCGGCGAATCGAAGCATGCCGACATCGGCATCTCGCTACCGGGAACCGGCGAGACCCCGACCGCGCCGGTCTTCATCGATGGCAAGAAGGCCATGACCCTGCGCGGGCCGACCCTCGCCAAGGATTTCGAGACCGTGGTCACCGACTACATCGAGCGCCGCTTCGGCTCCGGTGCCCGCACGGCCGCCGAGTAGCGACCGGCTCACGACGGCGTGAGCCGCTGCAACGGAACGGCGACCTTCGATGAGGTTACCGTTCTCGCGTGCTGCGCCGCATGATAGCGTGAACGCAACCGTCCCCCGCCGCCCGACACCGTCGGGACCGGCCCCGGCGTTCCCGCGCGCGGTCTGAAACCGCGCCGCGAGACGTTGGGCTCGCAACGAGCCTCGATCGAGCCGAATGACGCAGACCGCCCCTTCGAGCGCGCCCGCTGCCAAATCCGAGGGAGCCGGCAGCCCGCCTCCCGTGGCCGATGGGGCCGCCGAGACCGCGCGTGCGCATGCGCCGGCGAGCCTCTGGACCCTGGTCCTCGGCTCCATCGGCGTCGTCTACGGCGACATCGGGACGAGCCCGCTCTACGCCTTCCGCGAGGCCCTGGTCTCCGCGCGCGCCGACGGCATCCTGCTGCGCGAGGAGGTCCTCGGCGTCGCCTCGCTGATCCTATGGGCGCTCGTCCTCATCGTCACCATCAAGTACGTCGTCATCCTGATGCGGATGGACAACAACGGCGAGGGCGGCATCCTCTCGCTGATGGCGCTTGCCCGAACCGCCCTGGGCGGCTCGCGCGTGGTCTTCATGTTCGGCCTGCTCGGCGCCTCGCTGTTCTACGGCGACGCCATCATCACGCCGGCGATCTCGGTGCTCTCGGCGGTGGAGGGCCTGAAGCTCGTCACGCCCGCCTTCGACGCCTACGTGCTGCCCATCACCATCGCGATCATCGTGCCGCTGTTCCTCATCCAGGTCCGGGGCACGAGCAAGGTCGCAGCCTTCTTCGGGCCGATCATGGCGGTATGGTTCGGCGCGATGGCGCTGGCCGCCCTGCCCCATATCATCGCCAACACCGACGTGTTCTGGGCCCTCAACCCGTACTACGCCGTCCACTATCTCCTCGGGCACGGCACGGGAGCCCTGGTGGCCCTCGGCGCGGTGTTCCTCGCGGTGACGGGCGCCGAGGCCCTGTTCGCCGATCTCGGGCATTTCGGCCGCCGCCCGATCCAGATCGCCTGGCTCGGCCTCGTCGGGCCCTGCCTCGTGCTGAACTACTTCGGCCAGGCGGCGCTGGTGCTGTCGAAGCCCGACACCACCGACCCGTTCTTCCAGCTCGTGCCCGAATGGGGCCTGCTGCCGATGGTGCTGCTCGCCACCGCCGCAACGGTCACGGCGAGCCAAGCGGTGATCACCGGCGCCTTCTCCCTGTCGCGCCAGGCGATCCAGCTCGGTCTGCTGCCGCGCCTCGAGATTCGCCACACCTCCGAATCGCATTCGGGCCAGATCTACCTGCCGCAGATCAACGCCCTGCTGCTGGTCGGGGTCGTGATCCTGGCTGTGCTGTTCCGCTCGTCGGCGGCCCTGGCCTCGGCCTACGGCATCGCCGTGACGGGCACGATGCTGATCACCGCCAGCCTCGCATTCCTGGTCCTGTGGAAGACCTGGAAGTGGTCGCCCTGGGCCGCCGGGCTCACGATCCTGCCCTTCGCGGCGGTCGAGTTCCTGTTCCTGCTGTCGAACATGCTGAAGGTGTTCGAGGGCGGCTACGTGCCCCTGCTCTTCGCGGGCGCCCTGATCGTCATGATGTGGACCTGGGTGCGCGGTGTCGGCATCCTGATCAACAAGACCCGCAAAACCGACGTCCCCCTGACCGAGCTCGTCAGCATGCTGGAGAAGAGCCCGCCACATCACGTCCGTGGCACGGCTGTGTTCCTCACGAGCGACCCTTACATCGCTCCTGCCGCCCTGCTGCACAATCTCAAGCACAACAAGGTGCTGCACGAGAAGAACGTGGTGCTCACCGTGGAGACCGTGGACACGCCTCGGGCCGCGGAAGCCGACCGCATCCACATCGAGCCGATCGGCCCCCACTTCCACAAGGTCGTGATGAAGTTCGGCTACATGGAAACGCCGAACATTCCCCGGACCCTGACATTGCTGCGCAAGCAGGGCTTCAAGTTCGACATCATGGCGACGTCGTTCTTCCTGTCGCGGCGCTCGATCCGCCCGGCCGCCCATTCGGGCATGCCCCTGTGGCAGGATCGGATCTTCATCACCCTGGCCAAGAACGCCAACGACGCCACGGACTTCTTCCAGATCCCCACCGGCCGCGTGGTCGAGGTCGGGACCCAGGTGACGGTATAGAGGACCGCGTCCGGGCGGCCTGCCGGTCCGAAAGGCCGTGGCAGGCAAGCTTCCCGGCTTCCAGGCGAAGCATGCACCGCGGCAGGCGGATCAGACGGGACTGTAGGGCAACCGCAGACTCACGCCACGGCCGATGGTTGCGGCGCCATCGCCCCCGCGGGCCGGCTCGCGGCAGTCTCGGGGATTCCGCCACGCAGCGCCAGATCGATGGGTCCGCCGAGGCCGGGCAGCGGCGCGGCGCGCCGATGCCCGGGACGGGCGTAGTGGGCCCTGAGCAGGGATGTCCGATCGAGGAGGTGAGCCTCGACGCGATCGTTCAGGCGTCCCACCGGCCCAGTCAGCGCGTCGAAGCCCTGGGCGAGAGCGCGGACGATCGCGCGCATGCATGCCGTTGCGAGGTGGGCGACCGGCCGAAGGACGTTCATCGTGATCCGCGGGTGAGGAGAAGGTCCGCTTCCAGATAGGGTCGCGGCCCCGCTGGTCCCCGCGACCGAAAGCGGCACGCGGGCCGCCGGAACGCGAAGCGTGTCAGGATCCGGTCGGCGGTTCGCCGCGGCGTTCCTCGTGTCGGCTCAGGGCCTCGGCAAGTTGAGGACGGGCGGCGGGATCAGCGGCTCCGGCGCCAGGGCGGCCGGCGTCAGCGCGACACGGCTGCGGGCGGCCATCGGTGCCTTGGCGGCCGCCGCGGGCTTCTCGGCGGCGGTGGCCCGCGCCGTACGGATCGGGGCCGCATGATGCTCCGGCGCCGAGGCGGCCGGAATCGTCGTGCGAGCAGGCGCGGTCTCGACCGGGACGGGGATGGCGGCGGCCTCCGCAGTCACCGGAGCCGCGACCACGGGCATCGTCGGCGCCGCAGGGGCCTCGGCGGATGCGAAGGCGAGCGCAGTGGCGGGCACGGGCGGCGTGGCCTGCTCGACGGCTCCGGGCTTGCGCTTCTCGTAGAAGGCGTTGCCCCCGGCCACCGCCACGTAGTGCATGTTGTTGTAGGGGAAGCGCAGGCCGGCCGTGTGGAAGTACATCGCCCGCCCGACCTTGGGGTGGCGCTGGCCGTCGAGGACGGCATCGGTCACCTCGGCGACCTTCTGCAGGCTCTTCTCGTCCATCGTCTTCGTCAGGACGCCGGGGGCGAATTGCCGGGGCTGACCGACCACGGCGCAGATCCCGCCGTTCGGGAAGGCGGCGGCCTCCAGCCGGTTCATCACCACCGTGCCGACGGCGAGCAGGCCTTCGGCGTCGCTGCGATTTGATTCAAAGTACATCGCCCGACCGAGACAGTCGCGCTCCTCATCGGTGACAGACACCGGCCTGGCTGCAAGCGTCGAACCTGTCACCGTGGGTGCACCCGTATAGGTATTGCAACCACCGAGACTGGGAGTCACCAGGAGAAGACCAAGTAGAGGCAGCGTCGTCGCCGATCGGATTTCCTGCATGCCGTCTCGCTCCACTCCCTCAAGCGTATCCATATGGCTTGACCACCAAATGGGTTCGTTTCTGGGCAGGGGCGGCGATTTCGAGGCGGCGGGTTCAGGCCTCGCGGTCGTAGCGAAAGGCATCCGCCACCCGCGGCATCCCAATCTGATCGTAGAAGGTGACGGCCCCGGGGGCGGCCGTCAGAAGGAGCGAGACCTGCGGGCCGACCGCCGCGCGGGTGGCGGCGATGAGGCCCCGGCCGATCCTGAGGCCCTGCGCCGAGCGGCTCACCGCGAGATCAGAGAGATAGGCGCAGAACGCGAAATCCGTGAGCGTACGGGCGATTCCAACGAGGTCGCCGTCGCGCCGGGCGGTGACGACGAGATCGGCCTGCGCCAGCATCCGGGCCAAGCGCGACAGGTCGTCGATGGGGCGGCGCATGGCGAGTCCCGACTCGATCAGGACGCGGCGGAACTCCGCCGCGTCGAGATCCGGCTCGATGCCGTAGGCGATCGCCGGCACGCTCAGGCCGTCAGCGTCCCGTGGCAGTGCTTGTACTTCTTGCCCGAGCCGCAGGGGCACGGCTCGTTGCGCCCGACGCGGCCCCAGGTGGCGGAATCGTCCGGGTTGCGCTCCAGGACGGCGGTGTCCGTGGCCATCTCGCGCGCGGCGTAGCCGTAGGCGGGACCCGCGCCGCCGTCGCTGCCGGACCCGAGGCCGGCCATCTCGTTCTCGCCCGTGACCGGATCGAGGTGCTGGGCGAACATCGGCGGCAGGCCGGGCTGAGCGAACAGGTTGTCGGCTCCCTCGGCGGGCGGCTCCTCGTACATGATCTCGATGCGCGAGAGCTGCTGCGTCACCTGCTCGCGCAGGGCGGCGACCAAGCTGTTGAAGAGTTCGAACGCTTCGGACTTGTACTCGTTGAGGGGATCGCGCTGAGCGACGCCGCGCCAGCCCACCACTTGGCGCAGGTGGTCGAGGGTGACGAGGTGCTCGCGCCAGAGGTGGTCGAGGGTCTGCAGGAGCACCTGCTTCTCGACATAGGTCATCACCTCGGGCGTGTTCTTCTCCGTGCGTTGGACATAGGCCTCGTCGGCGGCCTGGCGCAGGCGGTCGCGCATCTCCTCGTCGGCGATGCCCTCCTCCTTCGCCCAATCCTCCACCGGAACGTCGAGGTTGAGCACGGTCTGGACCCGCTCGCGCAGGCCCTCGATGTCCCACTGCTCGGCATAGGCGTTCTCGGGCACGTGCACCGCCACGAGGTCGTCGACGACGCCGTGGCGCATCTCGTCCACGGTCTCGCGCACGCTTTCCTGGCCCATGAAGTCGCGGCGCTGCTCGAACACCACCTTGCGCTGGTCGTTCATGACGTTGTCGTACTTGAGCACGTTCTTGCGCATGTCGAAGTTGCGCGCCTCGACCTTCTGCTGCGCCTTCTCGATCGCCTTGTTGATCCAGGGATGGATGATCGCCTCGCCCTGCTCCAGGCCGAGACGGGTCAGCATGCCGTCCATGCGGTCGGACCCGAAGATCCGCATCAGGTCGTCCTGGAGCGACAGGTAAAACTTCGAGCGGCCCGGATCGCCCTGGCGACCGGAGCGGCCACGCAGCTGATTGTCGATGCGGCGGGATTCGTGGCGCTCGGTACCGATGATGTAGAGACCGCCCGGCAGGGCGACCTTGCGGCCCGCGGCCGGGTCGGCCGGCTCGCCTGAGGCCAGGACCTTGTCGCGGTTCTCGGCGATCTCGGCTTTGATGGCCTCGATCTTCGCGTCGCGCTCCGGCCCCTCGGGCAGGTTCGCGAGTTCCTTCTCCACGCGCATCTCGACGTTGCCGCCGAGCTTGATGTCGGTGCCGCGGCCGGCCATGTTGGTCGCGATGGTGATGGCGCCGGGCACGCCGGCCTCGGCGACGATGTAGGCCTCCTGCTCGTGGAAGCGGGCGTTCAGCACGGCGAAGCGCTTCGTCACCCGGCCCTCGCGCGCGGCGGCGTAGACGTCGGTCAGGGCGTTGGGATCCGAGTAGTCGAGCTGGCGGAAGCCCGCCTTGACCAGCATCTCGGCCAGGTGCTGCGACTTCTCGATCGAGCCGGTGCCGACCAGGATCGGCTGGTGGCGCGCATGCGCCTTCTCGATCTCGGCGATGATGCCGTCGTACTTCTCGCCCACCGTCCGGTAGACCTCGTCGTCCTCATCGACGCGCTCGACCTCCTTGTTGGTCGGGATGTCGACGACTTCGAGCTTGTAGATCTCCGCGAACTCGTCCGCTTCGGTGGAGGCGGTGCCGGTCATGCCGGCGAGCTTGGAATAGAGGCGGAAGTAGTTCTGGAAGGTGATCGAGGCCAGGGTCTGGTTCTCGGGCTGGATCGTCACCCGCTCCTTGGCCTCGAGGGCCTGGTGCAGGCCCTCCGAGTAGCGCCGGCCCTGCATCATGCGACCGGTGAACTCGTCGATGATCACCACCTCGTCGTTCTTGACGATGTAGTCCTTGTCCAGGGTGAACAGGGTGTGGGCACGCAGCGCCAGGTTCACGTGGTGAACCAGGGAGACGTTGTGCGCGTCGTAGAGGTCGCCTTCCTTCAGCAGGTCCGCGCCGCGCAGGAGGTCCTCGACGAACTCGTTGCCGCTCTCGGTCAGCGAGACCGTGCGCTGCTTCTCGTCGAGGTCGTAATGCTCGCGTTCCAGATGCGGCATCAGAGCGTCCACCGAGACGTAGAGCTCGGAGCGGTCGTCGACCGGGCCGGAGATGATGAGCGGGGTCCGGGCCTCGTCGATCAGGATCGAGTCAACCTCGTCGACGATCGCGAAGTTGTGCCCGCGCTGCGAGAGCTGGCTGAGCTCGTACTTCATGTTGTCGCGCAGGTAGTCGAACCCGAACTCGTTGTTGGTGCCGTAGGTGATGTCGGCGGCGTAGGCTGTCTTGCGCTGCTCGTCGTCGAGGCCGTGCACGATGGTGCCGACGGTGAGACCGAGGAAGCGATAGACCCGCCCCATCCACTCCGCGTCGCGGGCGGCGAGGTAATCGTTCACGGTGACGACGTGGACGCCGAGACCCGAGAGGGCGTTGAGATACACCGGCAGGGTCGCCACCAGGGTCTTGCCCTCGCCGGTGCGCATCTCGGCGATGCCGCTCTCGTGCAGCACCATGCCGCCGATCAGCTGCACGTCGAAGTGCCGCTGGCCGAGCACGCGCTTGGCAGCCTCGCGCACGGTGGCGAAGGCGGGCACGAGGATGTCGTCGAGGGTCTTGCCGGCGGCGAGCTCGGCCTTCAGCATCGTGGTCCGGGCCCGCAGGTCGTCGTCCGAGAGCGCGGCGACCTGCGGCTCCAGGGCGTTGATCTCGGCCACACGGGGACGATAGCCCTTCACGCGCCGGTCGTTGGACGAGCCGAAAATCTTCTTGGCGAGGGCACCGAGCATCGTGAACCTACGGTCGATCGAAAAGTCTGAAGGCGAATGTTGGCCGGGCTTATAGAGGTAAACACGGGCCGGCGCATCCGAAAGAGCCGGCCCGCGTCCACACCGGGGTATCGGTGAGGCCAGGTCAGCGCGGGGCGAACGGAGAACGCCGAGCGGTGGCACGCCCGGAGGGGCGCTGAACCGGCTTTGGTCCGGCCAACGCGGAGGAGCCGCGTTTCGATCCGGGGCGTGATTCGCCTGCGCAAGCCTCGCCTGCGCGAGTCCCCCTCCTCATGCGGAGGATGCGGGCACGCCCGTCCCGGCCGCTCGGGGGATCTCCCCGCATCGTGATCGCCCGACGCAGGGGTCGGAGCGACGGAGAGGGACAGCGGGAAGGCGCCTCACGTGCGCCGGGATTTCGACCGCGCGATGCTGCGGCCGTGCTTGCCATCGGGGAGTGCACGCGCCACCTGATGACGCGGAAAATCCGCGGCCCCCGGCCGCACCTCTCTCGACTGCCCCTGCGACGACCTCCGACCGGACCTGCGCCGGGACGTGGGCGGCGCTCCCAAGGACGCCTCCATGACGATGATCAAGTCCCTTTCGCGCTCCAGCCTCCTGCGCACGGGCGCCGTTGCTCTGGCACTCGGCCTGCCTCTGGCCTCGGCCCAGGCACAGGCACAGGCACAGGCTCAGGCGCCGGCGGCTGCGGCCCCGGTCGCTCCCGAGACCGTGGTGGCGAAGGTGAACGGGGCCCCGATCACCGCGGGAGACCTCGCCATCGCGGCCGAGGATCCCGCCCTTTCCCTGCCCGGTGTCGACGACGCCCAGAAGAAGTCGCTCCTCGTCGACTACATGATCGACCTCAAGGTCGGGGCCCAGGCAGCGGAAGCCGCCAAGGTCAGTGATTCGCCGGACTTCCAGCGCAAGCTCGCCTACTTCAAGGACAAGCTCCTCCTCGACGAGTACCTGGAGCGCGAGGCCAAGAAGGCGGCGACGCCGGAAGCCGCCAAGGCCCTCTACGACCAGACCGTCAAGGCGATGAAGCCCGAGGAGGAGGTGCATGCCCGCCACATCCTCGTGGAGAGCGAGGACGAGGCCAAGAAGATCGCCGCGCGGATCAAGGGCGGCGAGGATTTTGCCCGCGTCGCGGCCGAGGTGTCGAAGGATCCCGGCTCGAAGACCGAGGGCGGCGACCTCGGCTGGTTCACCAAGGAGCGCATGGTCGCTCCCTTTGCCGAGGCCGCCTTCAAGATGAATGCGGGGCAGGTCTCCGACCCGGTCAAGACCCAGTTCGGCTGGCACGTGATCAAGCTCGAGGAGAAGCGCACCAAGCCGGTCCCGACCTTCGATGAGATGAAGGAGCAGGTGGACCAGTACCTGACTCGGAAGGCGCAGCAGGACCTGATCCTGAAATTGCGGGAGGGGGCCAAGATCGAGCGCACGGCGGCCGCTCCGGCCGTGGCGCCCGCCCCGGCTCAGAAGGCGCCGTAACCTGCCTCAGGCGACCCGGCGCAGCGGGTACGAGGCGGGCTCGGTCCGTCCACGCCCGTTGCGCTTGGCCCGATAGAGTGCGGCATCCGCGCGGCTGAGCAGGGCATCGAGTCGGCGTGCCGGCGCCGCGGCATCGGAGCCCTGCTCCGGTACCGCCAGACCGATGCTGACGCCGATCGCGAGGTGCGGCAGTTCCGGTACGGCGATCCGAGCCACGGCGCGGCGCAGGAACTCGGCCTGGGCCAAGGCTTCCTCCGGGGCAAGTCCGCGCAGGAGGCAGCCGAATTCCTCGCCGCCCATCCGACCGAAGATCGCGGAACCCGACAGCAGCGCCGACACGGTGTGGCAGAATCCGACGAGGACGCCATCGCCCACCGCGTGGCCGTACCGGTCGTTGATAAGCTTGAAATGGTCGAGGTCGAACAGGAGCAGGGTGACGGCACCACCCTCCGCCAGAGCAGCCTCGGCTTGGGCCACGAAGGCGCGCCGGCTGAGGATGCCGGTCAGCGCGTCGGTGTCGGCGGCGAGCCGTTGCAGGCGCTCGGCCCGCTCCTTCGTCAGCGACATGAACACGAAGGCGATCGCCAGGGTGAAGAGCATGCCGGCAAGGCACAGGATGGTCAGCCAGGGCGTCTGCAGCGGATTCGGGATGGTCTGCGGCGGCGCGACGATCGCGAGAGGCACGCGGATCCAGTAGGCCGAGGTGTAGAGCAGCAACAGGGCAACCCCGGGATAGCGCGACACCAGGGGTTCGGCGCGGGCTCGCCAGATCTCGCGAGCAGCCAGCAGGCAGAAGCCTCCGGCGAGGCTCGAGGCCAACATCACCCGGGCGGGAACCGAGGCGAAGAACGCCGGGACCAGGCAGCTCGCCCCCCAGAGCGCGATCGACACCGTGATCGGCGCGAGGCATGCGCGCCGCCCCTCGAACGCCCGGGTCCCGGTCCAGATCAGGCCGTAGGCGCCGATCATCACGCCGTTGGCGACCCCGATCGAGACCCAGTCCGGGATGATCCCGCGCAGGGACAGCAGGGCCGAGGCCATCGCACCGGTGATGTGGGCGACGCCCCAGATCGCCAGGGCGTGGACGTGGCGGGCCTGGCTCCAGGACAGCAGGAACAGGCTTCCGACCATGAAGGTCAGGATCACGGTCACGAGCAGGAGGGTCGGGGCATCGAGCAGCATCGATCGGTTCCGCCCCCCCCTTCACGCGTTCGATTGTCGGAAGCCGCTCGCCTCTACGGGACAGCGTTCCAGAGTCCGAATCCATCCTAAACGATCAGGGTTACGCAGATCTGGACACCCGCGGCCCGTCGAAATCTCTACGGACGATGGGTTGTCACGGCTCCGCCTTGCGCGGACCGGGACCAAGGGGGGTGATCCGAAGGGCGGTGATCCGGTTGCGGGCCTTGCGCAGGACCTGAAAGCGGAAGCCGTGGAAGTTGAAGGCGGTCCCGGTATCGGGAATCGCCCGGGCCTCGTGGATGACCAGCCCCGCGATGGTGGTGGCCTCGTCGTCCGGCAGGTCCCAGTCCATCGCCCGGTTGAGGTCGCGGATCGGCACGCTCCCGTCGGCATGCACCGAGCCGTCGCCCTGGGGCCGAACCCCGGACACGGTGACGTCGTGCTCGTCGGCGATGTCGCCCACGATCTCCTCGAGAATGTCTTCCAAGGTCACGAGGCCCATCACCTCGCCGTACTCGTCGACCACCAGGGCGAAGTGGGTCTTCTTGGTGAGGAAGGCCTTCAGCTGGTCGCGCAGGGAGGTGGTGTCCGGCACGAACCAGGTCTCCAGCGCCAGGGCCTCGACCTTGAGTCCGGAGGCGTCGCCGCCGGCGGCGTCCAGCGCCCGCAGGAGATCCTTGGCGTGGAGCACGCCAACGATGTTCTCCGTCGTGCCGCGCCAGAGGGGCATGCGCGTGTAGGGCGAGGCCAGCACCGCGCGCACGATCTCCTCCGAGGGCAGGTCGGCGTCGATGGTGCGCATCTTGGTGCGGTGGACCATCACTTCCGAGACGGTGAGGTCGGACAGGTCGAGGAGACCGCCGAGCATATCACGCTCGGCCTTGGCCACGCCGCCCTCGCGATGCAGGAGGGCGACCTGGCCGCGGATCTCGTCGGTGGCCGACAGAATGGTCTGGCGCTCGCCGATCCGGACGCCGAAGGGCCGGAGCATCCCACGCACCAGGGCCTCGATGGCGAGCGCCGCCGGCCCGAGCAGGGCCACCGCGAAGGCCACCGGCCGGGCCATGACCAGGGCGGCGCTGTCCGGCTTGTTGATCGCGAGGGTCTTGGGCAGCACCTCGGCGAAGATGATGACCAGGACCGACATCACCCCGGTGGCGTAGAGGACGCCACTCTTGCCGAAGAGGGTGGTGAGCACGCTGGTGGTGAAGGCCGAGGCGCCGATCGCCACGATGTTGTAGCCGATGAGCATGGCGCCGATGAAGCGCTCGCGGCTCGCCAGGATGGCGTTGACGAGGCGCGCGCGCGCGTCGCCGGCATTCTCCAGGGCCAGCATGCGGGCCCGGGACGCCGCCGTGAAGGCGGTCTCGGCACCCGCGAAGAAGGCCGAGAGCAGGAGCGAAATCGCCACGATGCTCGCGGCCAGCCAGAGATCGGTATGGGGTTCCATGTGTGCCGATGCCGGAGGATGTCGTCAGGTCGAGCCGTTGATTACCACGTCGCGGGCCGGGCCATTCACGCCCCTTCGGTCCCGGCGATGAGTTCCTTGATGCGTCCGGCGAGCGCCTCCATCACGAAGGGCTTGGTCAGCACCTGCATGCCGGGCTCAAGGTATCCGTTGCCGAGCACGGCATTCTCGGCGTAGCCGGTGATGAACAGCACCTTCAGACCCGGCCGCACGACCCGGCCCGCATCCGCCATCTGGCGGCCGTTCATGCCGCCGGGCAGGCCGACATCCGTCACCAGGAGATCGAGCCGCACGTCGGATTCGAGCACCTTGAGACCGGCCGCCCCGTCCGCCGCCTCGATGGCGGTGTAGCCGAGGTCCTCCAGCACCTCGGTCACGAGCATCCGCACCGTGGGCTCGTCGTCGACGATGAGCACGGTCTGGCCCTGCTCGGCCCGGGGCGCGTGGGCGAGGTCGGCCTCGCCGTCGCGGGCCTCGGCCTCCCCGTAGTGGCGGGGCAGGTAGAGGCACACCGTCGTACCCTGGCCGACCTCCGAATAGATCCGCACTTGGCCCCCCGACTGACGGGCGAAGCCGTAGATCATCGAGAGGCCGAGGCCCGTGCCCTCGCCCAGGGGCTTCGTGGTGAAGAACGGGTCGAAGGCCCGGGCGATCACCTCCGGCGTCATGCCGGTCCCGGTATCGGTGACGCACAGGGAGAGGAACTGCCCCGGCTCCAGGTCGCGCTCGCGGGCCGCGCGGACGTCGAGCCACTTGTTGGCCGTCTCGATGGTGATGCGACCGCCCTCCGGCATGGCATCGCGGGCGTTGATGCAGAGGTTGAGGAGCGCGTTCTCGAGCTGGTTCGGATCGACCAGGGCGGTCCAGAGCCCGACCGCGCCGACCACCTCGATCGTCACCGCCGGTCCGACCGTGCGGCGCACCAGCTCCTCCATGCCGGCGATGAGGGCGTTCACGCTGGTGGGCCTGGGGTCGAGGGTCTGTCGGCGCGAGAAGGCGAGGAGGCGGTGCGTCAGCGCGGCGGCGCGCTTGGCCGCGCCCTGCGCCGCGTTGATGTAGCGGTCGAGGTCCGTGACCCGTCCCTGCGCCATGCGGGCCTGGAGCAGTTCGAGGCTGCCGGAGATCCCCGTGAGCAGGTTGTTGAAGTCGTGGGCCAGCCCGCCGGTGAGCTGGCCCACCGCCTCCATCTTCTGCGCCTGGCGCAGGGCCTCCTCGGTCCGACGCTGGTCCGTGATGTCCCGCCCGATGATGGTGAAGGTCTCGCCGTCGGGCGCTGCCGTCCACATCACCGTGCGCCGCTCACCCGCCTTGGTGAAGACGCGGTCGACGAAGCCGGTCACCGTCTCGCCCCGCGCGAGTCGGCGGACCACCTCGGCCGTCTCGGCATGGTCGGCGGGATCGATCAGCGCCGCGAAGGGCTGGCCGAGCAGGGCGTCGTCGTCCCAGCCGAGGGTGCGGCCCCAGGCCGGATTGATGGTCTTCAGGTAGCCGTCGAGCCCGGCCGTTCCCATCAGGTCGGTGGTGGTCTCCCAGATGCGGTCGCGCTCGCGGGTGCGGCGCTCGACCTGACGCTCCAGGCTGGTGTTCAGGCGTGCCAGTTCGGCACTCGTGGCCTTCTGGTCGTCGATGTCGGTGTTGGTGCCGACCCAGCGCAGGATGGTGCCGTCGGCCGCCCGGATCGGCTCGGCCCGCACCAGGAACCAGCGATAGGCTCCGTCGTCGCGGCGGATCCGGAACTCGCCCGCGTAGGGACGACCGTCTTCGAGGCAGGATTCCCAGGCTTCCACCGCCGCGCGGTCCGCGGGGTGGACGAGGCCGGCCCAGGCCGCGCCGCGGACGCCGTCGCGGGCGGGGCCGCAATAGCTGGCACAGGCGGCGTTGGACCAGTCGAGGGCGCCGGTGGCGGAGGCCGCCCAGACGTGGATCGGGACCGCCTGCGCGAAGGCGTGGAACTGCGCGTCGCTCACCCGTCGCGCGGAGGTCGCGCGGCTGCGCTCGGTGGCCGCGCGCACGCGCTCGGCGACGTTGCGCATGAAGGCGAGCTCTTCGGGCGACCAGGACCGGGCGGTGGCATGGTTCAGATAGAGCAGCGCGACGAAGCCGCCGTGCTCGGTCAGCGGCATGTTGACGAAGGAGTGCGCGCTGATCGCCTTCAGGGCCTCGGCGCCGGAGGCGGTGCGCGGATCGGCGTCGGCATCGCTGCAGATCACGGTCTCGCCGCGCTTCAGATCCTCGATGTAGGAGCCGTAATTGCGAAAGTGCAGGGTTCCGGCGAGGCTCCGGATCCCCGGGGCGTTCCAGTCACGCTCGATCAGGATGGTCTCGGCCTTGGCATCGATGGTGCCGTAGCCGGCGCGGCTGACCCCGAGGGTGGTGCCGAGGATTTCCGCGGCCGCGTACGCGATGGCGGCGGTGTCGTCGAGGTCGCGCAGCCGGTCGCCGAGTTCGGCCACCGCGATCCGCCTGGCCTCGGCGGCACGTCGCTCCTCGACGTCGATGGCGAGGACGAAGAAGCCCTCCACCGCGCCGGCCGCGTTCCGCCGCGGGATGTACTGGATGGCGCAGGCCCGATGCCGGCCCTGCCCGTCCGGAAGCACGCCGTCGAACGCGATGGTCTCGCCGGCCAGGGCCCGGTCCATGTCGGGACGGCACTGAGCGAACATCTCGGCGCCGAGCACCGCGCGGGCATGGCGACCGACCAGGGTCTCGACGCCGCGCCCGAACCTGGTCTCGTAGTCGCGATTGTTGAACCGGACGATGTAGCCGCGGTCGAGATAGGCGACGAGCACCGGGAGCGCGTCGGTGATGAGGCGCAGTTCCGCCTCGCGCTGTCCCGCGGGCGTGCCGCGCAGGCGGGCGACCTCGGCCTCCAGCGCAGCGATGCGGCGATGCAGGCCCTCGGTCCCGGGATCGCTCAAGCGGCACTCAGTTCGGCATTCAGAAAGGCGCGGACCTCGGCGCCGTCGATGCCGGGCGCGATGAAGCTCTGGCCGATGCCGCGGGCCAGGATGAAGGTCAGCGCGCCGTCGCGCACCTTCTTGTCCTGCGCCATCGCCGCCACCAGGGCATCGGCGTCGCCGCAGCCGCCGGGCACCGCCTGGAGCCGGGTCGGCAGGCCGGCCAGAGCCAGGTGGTTGGCGACCCGGCCCGCGTCCTGGCCCGGGCACAGGCCGAGGCGGGCGGAGAAGCGGAAGGCCAGTGCGAGGCCGATCGCCACCGCCTCGCCGTGGACGAGGCGGGCGGACTCGTAGCCGGTTAGGCGCTCCAGGGCATGCGCGAAGGTGTGGCCGAGGTTGAGCAGGGCGCGCTCGCCGTCCTCGCGCTCGTCGCGCACCACCACGCCGGCCTTGGAGCGGCAGCAGATCGCCACGGCCTCGTCGCGCTCCGGCCCGCCCGCGAAAATCCCGGCCCAGTGCGCTTCGCACCAGTCGAAGAAGGCGGCATCGTTGATGAGGCCGTACTTGGCCACCTCCGCGTAGCCCGCCCGCATCTCCCGCTCCGACAGGGTGTCGAGGGTGGCGGTGTCGGCGAGCACCAGGCGGGGCTGGTGGAAGGCGCCGATGAGGTTCTTGCCGTGGGGCGAGTTGATCCCGGTTTTGCCGCCGACCGAGGAATCGACCTGGGCGAGGAGACTGGTGGGCGCCTGCACGAAGCGCACGCCGCGGCGCAGGGTGGCGGCCGCGAAGCCCGCCAGGTCACCGACGACGCCACCGCCGAGGGCCACCACGAGGTCGTTGCGCTCGACCTTGTGGGCGAGGAGCCCGTCGCAGACCGCCGCGTAGGTGGCGTAGGATTTCGAGGCCTCGCCAGGGGCTACGGTGACGAGGCCCGAGCGCAGGCCTGCCGCCGCGAGGCCGTCCTGCAGACGCGCGCCGTAGAGGGCGGCCACGTTGGTGTCGGAGACGATCACCGCCGCCTTCGCCCCGAGGGCAGCCACGTGCCGGCCGGCCTCGTCGAGGAGGCCGCGTCCGATCAGGATGTCGTAGGCCCGCCCCTGATCGAGGGGAACGGCCACGGTGAGGCGGTCGGTCACTGGGCTGCGATCCCGGTCTGCGAGGGTCGGTTCAGGTAGGCGTCGAGGGCTTCCATGACGTCCTGCACGACCCGGTCGTGGGCGACGTCGCGGGAGATCACCTCCACGTCGGCGGTGGCGTAGACCGGATGGCGCTGGGCCATGAGCTGGCGCAGGGTCTCCTCGGGGTCTTCGGTCTGGAGGAGCGGGCGCCCGCCGCGCTTGCGGACCCGGCGCATCAGCACGTCGAGCTCGGCCTTCAGCCAGATCGAGACGCCGCCCTCGGCGATGCGGGCGCGGGTCGTCTCGCGCATGAACGCGCCGCCGCCGGTGGCCAGCACCAGGGGACCCTCGCGCATCAGGCGGGCAATGACCCGCTCCTCGCCATCGCGGAAGCTCGGCTCGCCGTAGATCGCGAAGATATCCGGGATCGTGAGCTTGGCCGCCGTCTCGATCTCGTTGTCGGCATCCTTGAACATCAGGCCGAGGCGCGTGGCCAGGCGCCGGCCGACGGTACTCTTGCCAGCTCCCATGAGGCCGACGAGCACGATCGACCGGTGCCCGAGGGCCCGGCGGAGACGCAGTTCGATCGGCTCGCCGCCGGCGGCGGCGTCCGGCGGTTCACCCGGGGGCGGGACGCCGCCCTGAGGAGGGACTTCGGTCATCACGTTCATCTACACATCGTTGGGCGGGTCTTAGCGCGTTTTCCGGTGGGGGCGAAGCACCCGGGACGGCGCGCGCACCGGAATGCCGCGCCGCCTGTGGCCGCGAAGTCATTGCCATCGGCGTCGGCCCGTGATGCAACCCCAAGCTTGTCGTCAGCCACATCCGGCTCCTGAAGCCATCTGGCCCCCGAGGCGCGCTCACGTCCCCAGCGCCGCACGATCGAGGTTCGTCCGAGTGCCGACCCTGTTCCGTTTCCTCGCCACCCTCGCCATCCTGGCCGGGCTCGCCTTCGCGGGGATGTTCGCGCTGGCGACCTTCGTGGTGCCGACGCCGCGCGAGATGAGCGTGACCATCCCCGCCTCGAAGCTCCAGCCGCCGAACCGGTGACGCGGGCACCGACCCCTCATCCGAACCGGGCGGCCAAGACCGCTGCGGTCAAAATTCCTCCGGCCGAAATCCCCGGACCCGAGACCCCCGCCACAGGGATGCCCGCGGTCGAAATGTCCGCGGGCGACCTCCTGATCCGCGACTACCTCGACATGCTCGCCGCCGAGCGGGGCGCGGCCGCCAACACCCTCGCGGCCTACCGACGCGACCTCGCGGACTACCTCGCCGCCCTGGCACGGGGCGGGCACGACCCCGTCGCGCTCGAAGCGGCGCCCCTGCGGGCCTACCTCGCCGACCTCGAGACGCGCGGCCTCTCGGCAGCTTCGGCGGCACGGCGTCTGTCCTGCATCCGGGGCTTCCACCGCTTCCTCTACGCCGAGGGCCTGGCCGAGGACGACCCCAGCGCCCCGATCGGCGGTCCGCGCCGGGTCCGGGCCCTGCCCAAGGTGCTTTCGGTGGCGGAGGTCGACCGGCTTCTGGCCGTGGCGCGCCAAGGTGCGACTGGCCCGGAGACGACAGCCCAGGGTGCGACCGCTCAAGGTGCGACCGGTGAGGGCGCGACCGGAGACGGAACCGCGGCGCGCGCGCGGGGCACGCGCCTGCTCTGCCTGATCGAGCTTCTCTACGCCACGGGCCTGCGCGTCTCGGAACTCATCGCCCTGCCCCGGGCGGCAGCCTCCACGAAGGAGCGCTACCTCGTGGTCAAGGGCAAGGGCGGGCGCGAGCGGCTGGTGCCGCTCACGGAGATCGCCCGGAGCGCCATGCGCGACCACCTCGCCCACCTGCACGCCGAGGGCCCCTGGCTGTTTCCCGCCGACAGCGAGAGCGGTCACCTGACCCGGCAGTCGTTCGCCCGCGATCTGAAGACGGTGGCGGCGGCGGCCGGCCTGCGGGCGGACCGGGTCAGTCCGCACGTGCTGCGCCACGCCTTCGCGAGCCACCTCCTGCAGAACGGCGCGGACCTGCGCATCGTCCAGGAACTCCTCGGCCACGCCGACATCTCGACGACGCAGATCTACACCCACGTCCTCGACGAGCGCCTGAAGAGCATGGTCCGCGACCTGCATCCCCTGATGGACGAGTGAGGCCCGGCGGCGGCACGAGCCGCCGCCGGACGCTCCGAACCCGCCCCACGACCGAAGGGCGTCTCAGTCCTCCGTCTCCTCGTGCAGGGTGTCCTCGATATAGAGCTGCGCCAGCAGCACCTTCGCCACCGCCATCAGCGGCAGGGCCAGGGCGATGCCCCAGAGGCCGAAGATCACGCCGAGCACGAGCTGCCCGGCGAAGATCGTGGCCGGAGGGATGTCGAGGGCCTGCTTCTGGATGAAGGGCGTCAGCCCATAGCTCTCCAGGGTCTGCACCGCGAGGTAGACGCCGAGGGCCCCCAGCAGCGCCGTGGTGCCCGAGGCCAGGGAGGCCAGCAGGATCACGACGCCGGCGATCAGCGGGCCGATGGTCGGGATGAAGGCGAGCAGCCCGGCCTGGAGGCCCAGGATGAGGGCGCCGCCGATGCCCAGGAAGGCGAGGCCGGCCCAGGTGCAGACGAAGATCACCGCCATGGTGATGAGCTGGCCGAAGAGCCAGTGGCGCAGGGTCTCCCCCATGCCGTCGAGGAGGGCGGTGGCGCGGTCGCGATGCGCCGGCGGCACGAAGCGGACGAGCCCGTCCCGGTAGGCGCCCGGATCTGCCGCCACCGAGAGGCCCAGGAAGATGATGACGAGGGCGTTGCCGAGCGCGCTGAACAGGCCGATCACCACGGTGGCCGCCGGCCCGAGCACGCTGCCGGCATCCGACAGCAGCGAGCCGGGGCTCTTCATCGCTCCCGAAGCGAGACCCGTGAGGCCGCCGGGCTTCTGGCCCGAGGACAGGGAACCGTCGTCGCGCCGAGGACTCGAATCGCCCCCGCCGCCGGATTTCGCGTCCCCGCCGGGGGCGCCGTCCTTGCTCTCTCCGCTCGCGTTCTCGCCGTCCTTGTTGGGCCCGCCGCCGTTGTTTTCACCGCTCTTGTTTGCATCGCCCTTGCCCGGGACGATCTCGGGCACGTCGATACCGTAATCCTTCAGCCGGTCGCGCACGGTGCCGGCCTGGGACGCCACGGTCTGGCCGAGGTCCCGCCCCTGCTGCACGATCGTGGCCCCCCCGAAGGCGATCAGGGCGAGGGTCAGGCCGGCGAGCACGAGACTGACGAGGCTGAGGCGCAGGCCCCGGCCTGCGGGCAGCACCTGGCCGAGAAGGCGCGTCAGGCCGTCGAGGAAGACGCCGAGCAGAATGCCGGCGAAGACGAGGAGCAGCGTCGAGGCCGCCATCCAGGCGAGTGCCAGGACGGCGATGAAGGACACGACGGCGATGCCGGAGACGGTCAGGGACCAGCTGCGCGGGCGCGGACCGGCGGGCTCCTCGCTGAGGAAGGGAATGGCCATGAACGGTTTGGGCTCCTGGCATGCCGGGTCGGGCACGCGGATTTCGGGCGGGTCACCGGGCAGGCCCGTCCGCGCTGCGCCCGGCCCATCCTGCGGGAGGATGTCGCCAGCTCACCTTGGGTTCCGCCGCCTGGTGCCGCGACCGGTCGGCATCGGCGCAAGGCTAGCGCGGGGCGCCGGCTTCCTGGTCCCAGCGCGCAGCGGCGCGGTCGTCGGCCTCCGTCGCCTCGACCCACCCGCCCGTGGTGCCGTCGGCGAGGTGCTCGCGCTTCCAGAACGGGGCCCGCGTCTTGAGGTAATCCATCAGGAAGCTCGCGGCCTCGAAGGCTGCGATCCGGTGGCTGGACGCGGTGACCACGAGGACGATGCCCTCCCCCGGGGCCACGAGTCCGTGGCGGTGGATGACGCATACGCCCTGGAGCGGCCAGCGCGCGCGCGCGGTCTCGACCACCCGGCCGATCTCCGCCTCGGCCATGCCGGGGTAATGCTCGAGTTCGAGCCCGGTGAGGCGGCCGCGCTCGTCGCGGCACAGGCCCGTGAAGGTGACGATGGCGCCGACGCTGCCGCCGAGATCGCGGCTGAGCCGGGCGATCTCGGCGCTCGCGTCGAAGGGTGCGCTCTGGATGCTGACATCGGGCATGGGCTTCCCCGGGCTGACCTCGGAACGGCGGTTGGGAACAAGGCGACTGACGACAGGAGGCGAAAACGGGCGCTCGACAGCAGGGGGTCCGGAACCGGGACTTGGGCGAGGCACTTGGGCGAGGGGCTTGGGCCGGTGGTTTGGGCGAGGGGCTTGGGCGAGGGGCTTGGGCGGACCGCCTTCGGGCGGTACACCCTTGACGAGGCCCGGCGAACCTGACCTCACGGGCACGGGCGCTCTATGCCCCCGAACGCCCGGCGATGCCACCGGGATGCGAAGGACATTTTCGCCGTGACCCCAGAGCTGATCCTGCCCCATGAGGGCGCCCTGCCGGTGTTCTCGGCCCGTCCGGTCTGGTGCGGTCGCGCGAGCACGGTGATCGGCGACGCCACCCTCCGCGCCCAGGCCTGGCTCGGCGACTACAGCGTGATCCGCGCCGACGGGGACCGGATCGTCATCGGCGAGCGCTTCTGGCTCGGCCACCGCTCCACCGTGCACATTGCGACCAACACCTATCCGACCCTGATCGGGGACCGGGTGACGGTGGGCCGCAACGCCGTGGTGCATGCCTGCACCGTCGGCTCGGACGTGGTGATCGAGGACGACGTCATCGTGCTCGATGGGGCGAGCGTGGAAAACGGTGTCCTGATCGAGGCGGGGGCCACCGTCTTCCCGCGGGCGCACCTCGCCGCCGGCTTCGCCTATGCGGGCAGCCCCGCCAAGGCGGTGCGGGCGATCAGCCTGCCGCAGATCGCCGAGCAGGCGGAGCGCCTGCGCGAGGCCTCCGGCGACCTGCCGGCGCTCCCGCCCGCCGACGAGCCGGACCCCGATCCCAGCGTCTACGTCGCCCGCACCGCGCGCCTGCGCGGCCGGATCGCCCTCGGGGCCGGCTCCACGGTGCTGTTCTCCTGCGACCTCCACGCCGAGGTCGGTCCCATCGTGGTCGGGGCCAACACCAACATTCAGGACAACACCGTCATCCGGACCCGGGGCGAGGGCGTCGTCTTGGGGCGCGACACCACGGTCGGGCACAATGTCCGCCTCGTCGACTGCCGCATCGGTGCACGCAGCCTCATCGGCATCGGCTGCGTCGTCGCCCCCGGCACCGTGATCGCCGACGACGTGCTGCTGGCCGCCGGCGCCACCACCGATCCGGGCCAGCTCCTGGAGGGCGGCCATCTCTGGGGCGGACGCCCGGCCCGCATCCTCGGGGTCCTGGATGCGGAGAAACGCACCATGATGGCCCGGGTGGTCGAGGGCTACGTCGCCCACGGGATGGCCTATCGGCAGGCGGAAGCGGCGCTGGCGTAGCGTCTCCGGCTCGCGAAGAACGGCACGGCCTCAGGTATTGCCGTGCTGTTCAAGCCGCATCCGCAAGATCGGCGCCCGATTTTCATCCCGGCATCATAGGGAAAATCGATGCAGGGACGCACAGAAGTTTTTGGGAACGCCGCGCGCCGAGCCGACGTTGTTCGGCCCCCAATGCAGTGGTGCAAGGAGTTCTTCATGAAAGCCGTCACACTCGCCCTCGCCAGCACGTTCGCCCTCAGCACGGTCGCCTTCGCCGCCGGCAGTGGCCCGGGATCCGCCAACAACGCACCCGGACAGGAGATGCAGCAGAACGGATCTCAGTACGGTGCCCCCGGCGCCTCGGGTTACGCGCCCGGCCATGAGAAGGGCGCGACCACGGGCTCGACCGGCCATTCGGGCGCGGGATCCCATGAATCCGGCACCGCCTCGGGCAGCACCGGCACGAAGTCCGGCACCGGCAGCCGCTGAACCGGAAACGACGAAGGGCCCGGAACGCGCCGGGCCCTTCCTTGTCCGTCTGTCCGTGGTCCGTCCGTTCGTGACGGCCTCTGGCGTCGCTCAGGCGGCGCGCACGGTGGCCAGGAAGCGCTGGACCTCGGCGCTGAGGTGCTCGGACTGGCGCGAGAGCTCCGAG